>NZ_JBEZHM010000067.1:0-38351 GCF_040650575.1 Streptomyces sp. NPDC048659
ACTGCAGGGGGGACCCTGTGGGAGAGTAGGACGCCGCCGAACAATCATTGTGGGAAAGCCCCGCACCTTATGGTGCGGGGCTTTTCTGCGTTCCGGGGTCCCCCTGTGCATCCGCACCTCGTGGCTGAGGGTAAGGTCATGGGGCACATCGTCAACTCGCTCGCACAGGAGGCCCCCGGGTGGAGGTCCAGGAGACTCGCGTTCAGACAGACCGGGTCCTCACCATCCCCAACATCCTCAGCATGGCCCGCCTGGTCGGCGTGCCGCTCTTCCTGTGGTTGATCCTCCGGCCTGTGTTCGGCGGTCCCAACAGCGACGGCTGGGCCCTGCTCGTCCTGGCGCTGAGCGGCGTCAGCGACTATCTCGACGGGAAGCTCGCCCGGCGCTGGAATCAGATCAGCAACCTCGGCAGGCTGCTCGATCCTGCCGCCGATCGGCTGTACATCCTTTCCACGCTCGTGGGCCTCACCTGGCGCGAGATCCTGCCGCTGTGGCTCACCGCCGTCCTTTTGGCGCGCGAGCTGATGCTGCTGGTCGCCGTGGCCGTTCTCCGCCGGCACGGGTATCCGCCGCCGCAGGTGAACTTCCTCGGGAAAGCTGCCACTTTCAACTTGATGTACGCGTTCCCGTTGCTGCTGCTCAGTGACGGAACGGGCTGGCTATCGTCACTCGCTGAAGTTTTCGGGTGGGCCTTCGCCGGATGGGGTACAACTCTGTATTGGTGGGCAGGGATCCTCTACGTGGTCCAGGTCCGTCGACTCGTGAAGGCGGATACCGCGGCCGATTGAGCCCGTCCGTCCCTTGCCGTGCAGCGTCGCCGGCAGGAACGAGGACGCCCGAGGGCCCGACAGCGGACAGGTGAGGTCGGCAGGACCGTCGTCTCTTCAAGGAGGACGCTTCCGACATGAAGGCCGTCGTGATGGCCGGTGGCGAGGGCACCCGCCTGCGCCCCATGACCTCGAGTATGCCCAAGCCTCTTCTGCCGGTCGCCAACCGGCCGATCATGGAGCACGTCCTGCGACTGCTCAAGAGGCACGGTCTCACCGAGACCGTCGTGACCGTGCAATTCCTCGCCTCCCTCGTCCGGAATTACTTCGGGGACGGCGAAGAGCTCGGAATGGAGCTCACGTACGCGAACGAGGAGAAGCCGCTCGGTACCGCGGGGAGTGTGAAGAATGCCGAGGAGGCGTTGAAGGACGACGCCTTCGTCGTCATCTCGGGGGACGCACTCACCGATTTCGACCTCAGTGATCTGATCGCCTTCCACAAGGAGAAGGGCGCCCTCGTCACGGTCTGCCTGACCAGGGTGCCCAATCCGCTGGAATTCGGCATCACGATCGTCGACGAGGAAGGAAAGGTCGAACGATTCCTGGAGAAGCCGACCTGGGGGCAGGTCTTCTCGGACACGGTGAACACGGGCATCTACGTCATGGAGCCCGAAGTCTTCGACTACGTCGAACCGGATGTCCCCGTCGACTGGTCGGGTGATGTCTTTCCGCAGTTGATGAAGGAGGGCAAGCCCGTCTACGGGTATGTCGCCGAGGGCTACTGGGAGGACGTGGGCACCCACGAGAGCTATGTGAAGGCCCAGGCGGACGTCCTGGAGGGCAAGGTCCAGGTCGACATCGACGGCTTCGAGATCTCCCCTGGTGTCTGGGTCGCCGAAGGGGCCGAGGTCCATCCCGACGCCGTGCTGCGCGGGCCGCTGTACATCGGCGACTACGCGAAGGTCGAGGCCGGCGCCGAGGTCCGCGAGCACACCGTGATCGGCTCCAACGTCGTGGTGAAGAGCAGTGCCTTCCTGCACAAGGCCGTCATCCACGACAACGTCTACGTCGGGCCGCAGAGCAATCTGCGCGGCTGTGTCATCGGGAAGAACACCGATGTCATGCGGGCCGCCCGGATCGAGGACGGGGCCGTCATCGGGGACGAGTGCCTGATCGGCGAGGAGTCGATCGTGCAGGGCAACGTCCGGGTGTACCCGTTCAAGACCATCGAGGCCGGCGCCTTCGTCAACACCTCGGTCATCTGGGAGTCCCGCGGGCAGGCGCACCTGTTCGGCGCGCGCGGGGTCTCCGGCATCCTCAACGTGGAGATCACGCCCGAGCTGGCCGTGCGGCTGGCCGGTGCCTATGCCACGACGCTGAAGAAGGGCGCGACGGTCACCACCGCGCGCGACCACTCGCGCGGCGCGCGGGCGCTCAAGCGGGCGGTGATCTCCGCCCTGCAGGCCAGCGCCATCGACGTACGCGACCTGGAGAACGTACCGCTGCCCGTGGCGCGGCAGCAGACCGCGCGGGGGAGTGCCGGCGGGATCATGGTGCGGACCTCACCGGGTGTGCCGGACTCGCTCGACATCATGTTCTTCGACGAGCGGGGAGCCGACCTGTCGCAGGCCGGGCAGCGGAAGCTGGACCGGGTCTTCGCGCGTCAGGAGTACCGGCGGGCGTTCCCCGGGGAGATCGGCGACCTGTCCTTCCCGGCCAGCGTCTTCGACTCGTACACCGGCTCGCTGCTGCGGAACGTGGACACGACAGGGATCGCCGAGGCGGGACTGAAGGTCGTCGTGGACGCGTCCAACGGCAGCGCGGGGCTCGTGCTGCCGAGCCTGCTCGGGCGGCTCCAGGTCGACTCGCTGACGATCAACCCCGGTCTGGACGAGTCCAGGCCGACCGAGTCGGCGGAGAGCCGGCGGGCCGGGCTGGTGCGGCTCGGGGAGATCGTGGCGTCCGCGCGGGCGGCGTTCGGGGTGCGTTTCGACCCGGTGGGTGAGCGGCTCTCGCTGGTCGACGAGCGCGGTCGGATCATCGAGGACGACCGGGCGCTGCTGGTGCTGCTCGACCTGGTGGCCGCCGAGCGGCGGTCCGGTCGGGTCGCGCTGCCGGTGACGACCACGCGGATCGCCGAGCAGGTCGCCGCGTACCACGGCACGCAGGTGGAGTGGACGACGACCTCGCCGGACGACCTCACGAGGGTCGGGCGCGAGGAGTCGACGATCTTCGGCGGGGACGGCCGGGGCGGATTCATCGTGCCGGAGTTCAGCTCCGTCTTCGACGGGGCGGCGGCGTTCGTCCGGCTGATCGGCCTGGTGGCGCGGACCCAGCTGACCCTGAGCCAGATCGACGCGCGGATCCCGCGGGCCCATGTGCTGAAGCGGGACATCCCGACGCCGTGGGCGGTGAAGGGCCTGGTCATGCGCCGGGTGGTGGAGGCGGCCGGGGACCGGTCCGTGGACACCACCGACGGCGTGCGGGTGGTGGAGGCCGACGGGCGCTGGGTGATGGTGCTGCCCGACCCGGCGGAGGCCGTCACCCATCTGTGGGCGGAGGGTCCCGACGACGCTTCCGCGCAGGCCCTGCTCGACGAGTGGGCGGCGGTCGTCGAGAGCGCAGGTCACTAGGGGGAGGCGGGACCCGCGGGGCCCGTGGGGCCGGGAGGCGGCTTCGGTCGCCTCCCGGCCCGGCGGTGGGGCCATTCGGCGGTAGGCCGTGCGACGTGCGACGATGTGCGGCATGTCGCAGCAGCCCCCCGTTCGGAGCACAGGATCACCGCCTCCGCGCCCGGACGCGTCCATGTCGCTGCTGAACAACGTGATCGACCACGCGCTGGACGACGGGTACGCGGAGGCGTCGGCCCGTCGTGCCGCCGAGGGCGGCGGGATGCCCCGGACGATCCGGGCGAAGCTCGGTCTTGCGGCCGGGCTGGTGCTCGCGGCGGCCGTGGTGACGCTGGGCGCGGCCGAGGCGCGGGTGTCCGCGCCGGTCGTGGCCAAGGAGCGGCAGGACCTGATCGACCGGATCGAGTCGGAGACCTCCGTCGCGGACAAGCTGGAGCAGGACATCGAGCGGCTGCGCGGCGAGGTCGGCGAGCGGCAGCGGAAGGCGCTGGAGCAGCACGGCGGCGACCAGGGCGAGCTGGTGGCGCTGCTGTCGGGGGCGACCCCGGTGCACGGGCCCGGCGTGAAGCTGGTCGTGGACGACGCCAAGGGCGCCTCGGACGGGGGCGGTGGCGGGCCGCGGGAGAGCGCGGGCTTCTCGGACACCGGGCGGGTGCGCGACCGTGACATGCAGCGGATCGTGAACGGGCTGTGGGAGTCGGGCGCGGAGGCCGTGTCGATCAACGGGCAGCGGCTGACCGCGCTGTCGGCGATCCGGGCGGCGGGCGACGCCATACTGGTCGACAACAAGCCGCTGGTGCCGCCGTACACCGTGCTCGCCGTCGGGGACGGGCAGCGGCTGAGCACCGCGTTCCAGGACAGCGCCGACGGCCAGTACCTGCACGCGCTGCAGGAGAACTTCGGGATCCGCACGAGCATCTCGGCCGAGGGCGACGTCCGTCTGCCGGCCGCGCCGAGCCTGATCGTACGTACAGCAGAGCCGAGGGGAGCCGGGGCGGCCAAGACCGCCGGGCGGGCCGCGGCCGAGACAGGGAAGGGCACATCTTGATCGCCGTACTGGGCCTGATCGTGGGCGTCGTGGTCGGACTTCTGGTCCGGCCCGAGGTTCCCGCGGTGGTCGAGCCCTATCTTCCGATCGCCGTGGTCGCCGCCCTGGACGCGGTCTTCGGCGGGCTGCGGGCCATGCTCGACGGGATCTTCGTCGACAAGGTCTTCGTGGTGTCGTTCCTGTCGAACGTGGTCGTGGCGGCGCTGATCGTCTTCCTCGGCGACAAGCTGGGCGTGGGCGCGCAGCTGTCGACGGGTGTGGTCGTCGTCCTCGGTATCCGGATCTTCTCCAACGCGGCCGCCATCCGGCGGCACGTGTTCCGGGCGTGAGGCCGATGAACGAGCAGGACAGGCCGGAGCGGCCGGACGGGCCCGACGGGCGGGGCGGGGGTGCCGAGGGTGGCGCTCCGCGCCCGGAGGGGCCCGGGGTCCCGCCGCGTGCCTCGGTGCCGCTGCCGCCCGTGGCCCCGCCGCCGGCCGCCGAGCCGCCGCCGGCGGCGCCCGCGAAGCCGGAGGTGTCCGGGCGGCAGCGGCTCGCCGCGAGCCTGTGGCCGCCCCGGGTGACCCGGGCCCAACTGGTCGTGGCGCTGCTGCTGTTCGTGCTGGGTCTCGGGCTGGCCATCCAGGTGCGGTCCACCAGCGACAACAGCGCGCTGCGGGGGGCCCGCCAGGAGGACCTGGTGCGCATCCTCGACGAGCTCGACGACCGCACCCAGCGGCTGGAGGACGAGAAGACGCGTCTCGACCGGCAGCGCTCGGAGCTGGAGTCCAGCTCGGACCAGGCGGAGGAGGCCCGTAAGCAGACGCAGGAGAAGCAGCACCAGCTGGGCATCCTGGCCGGTACGGTCGCCGCCGAGGGGCCGGGCATCACGCTGACGATCACGGACGCGAGCGGCGCGATCGAGTCGGACATGCTGCTCGACGCGATCCAGGAGCTGCGGGCGGCCGGCGCGGAGGCGATCCAGGTGGACGGTGTGCGGGTCGTGGCGGACAGCTACTTCTCGGGAAGCGGCAATGACATGCGGATCGATGGAACGAAGGTGGCCGCTCCGTACGTCTTCAAGGTCATCGGCAAGCCGGAGGATCTGGAGCCCGCGCTCAACATCCCCGGCGGTGTCGTCCAGACATTGGAGAAGGAGCAGGCCACGGCCACGGTGCAGCGTTCCGGGAAGATCGTCGTCGACGCCTTGCGGCCTGCGAAGCGGCCTGACTACGCTCAGTCGTCCTCGCAGTGAGGCGGGGGCGATGAGGGTCACGCGACAAGCGCAGGAAGTTGCGGGGGGTCGCCGCACCACATGGGTGGTGCGTGGTGGAAACTGTCGAGTGGTCACGGACGTTGTGAAGATGTCCGGGTCGGCAGGTGTGTTGAGTCAGGGTTCGTCCTGCCCCACGGGCGGGTCTGTTTCGGTCAAGGGGAATCGCCCGTGAAGTGGTTTGCGAAGTTGTTCGGCAAGAGCGCAAGCGAGGACGGCGGCAGCGCCAGGCATCGCGCGCCGCGCCACGCCCAGAGCGAGGAACAGGGCGGCGAGCGCCCGCTCTTCCGCGATGAGGTCGGCGGCCGGGGCGGTGACATTCCGGGCGTACAGGGCGCGTCTTCTGTTGACCCCGCCGGTGCCGCGCGCATAGGTTTCGGAGAACCATCAACCTCAGGTACGGGTGGAGGGTTTGTGCCCGACCCGTACGCGACACAGACCTCCGCGGGTCAGCCGCGGCAGGAGGGCGCGGCCATGCCGGTGTGTACGAGGTGCGGTCACCGCAACACGGCGGACAGCCGTTTCTGCTCCCACTGCGGTGCGCCGCTGCGGGGCGGGGTGGTGCCGGAGCGTGCCTCCGAGACCACCTCGACGATCTCCATCTCGGGGCTGGAAGCCTACGACGCGGAGGTCACCGGGCAGACCGCGCTCCCGTCGCTGTCGGCCGAGGCGCTGGCGGCGGTCGAGGCCCTGCCGGGCGGCGCGGCGCTGCTGATCGTGCGTCGCGGCCCCAACTCGGGCAGCCGCTTCCTCCTGGACGGCGAGCTGACGACGGCCGGGCGGCACCCGCAGAGCGACATCTTCCTGGACGACGTGACCGTGTCGCGTCGCCACGTGGAGTTCCGCCGGCAGCCGGACGGCACCTTCACGGTGGCGGACGTCGGCAGCCTCAACGGCACCTATGTCAACCGCGAGCAGATCGACGCGAACTCGGTCGTTCTGTCCAACGGGGACGAGGTGCAGATCGGCAAGTACCGGCTCGTGTTCTTCGCGAGCCAGCGGGGCGTGTGACGCTCCGGAGAACCTTCAGGGAAGGTCCATGCTGCGAACACCGACGGGCGGCGCCGGACACGGCGCCGCCGCCGCGGGCGAGCTGGTCAGCATCGGCACGGTGCTGAACCACCTGCGCGACGAGTTTCCCGAAGTGACGATCTCCAAGATCCGGTTCCTGGAGGCCGAGGGGCTGGTCGAGCCCCAGCGGACGGCCTCCGGGTACCGGAAGTTCAGTCCGCGGGACGTGGAGCGGCTCGCCCAGATCCTGCGGATGCAGCGGGACCACTACCTCCCGCTGAAGGTCATCCGCGAGCACCTGGACGCCCTGGAGCGGGGGGAGCAGGTCAAGCTGCCCTCCCCGAGCGCGCAGCGGGATCTGCTGGACGGGGCCTGGGACGCGGACGGCGAGCGGCCCACCGCGGCCCGGCTCGGGCGCGCGGAGCTGCTCGCGGCGGCGGAGGTCACCGAGGTCGAGCTGGTCGAGTGGGAGTCGTACGGGCTGATCGCCCCGGTCGACGACGGCGGCGGCTACGACGCCGAGACGGTGACGGTCGCCAAACTGGTGGCGGATCTGGGGAGATTCGGTCTGGAGCCGCGGCATCTGCGGGCCGTCAAGGCGGCGGCCGAGCGCGAGGCCGGGCTGATCGAACAGATGGTCGCACCGCTGCGGCGGCACCGCAATCCGCAGACCAGGGCCCATGCCGAGGCGACCGCGAAGGAGCTCGCCGGACTCTCCGTACGGCTGCACGCGGCACTGGTCCAGACCGCGCTGGGGCTGCGGCCGCAGTGATCGGCGGACGGCCCGACTACCCAAACCGGTCGGGCACGTCCTAGGGTTGCTGTGTGAACGAGCTCGACGTTGTGGGTGTCCGGGTGGAAATGCCCTCCAACCAGCCGATCGTGCTCCTGCGTGAAGTGGGAGGCGATCGGTACCTCCCCATCTGGATCGGACCGGGTGAGGCGACCGCGATCGCCTTCGCCCAGCAGGGCATGGCCCCCGCCAGGCCGCTGACGCACGACCTCTTCAAGGACGTGCTGGAGGCCGTGGGGCAGGAGCTGTCCGAGGTCCGCATCACGGATCTGCGTGACGGGGTCTTCTACGCCGAGCTGGTGTTCGCCAGCGGGGTGGAGGTGAGCGCCCGGCCGTCCGACGCGATAGCCCTGGCGCTGCGCACCGGGACGCCGATCTACGGCAGCGACGGGGTGCTGGACGACGCGGGGATCGCGATTCCGGACGAGCAGGAGGACGAGGTGGAGAAGTTCCGCGAGTTCCTCGACCAGATCTCGCCCGAGGACTTCGAGACCGGCAGCCAGTAGGCCCGCGCGGCCGTGGCCGCGGGCCGTTTTCGGCACATTCGGATAGCCTTACCCCGGAGAGGGGCACGTGAAACCACTCTCAGGGTGATTATCACTCGGCGTGCCGAGTGTGGCGATCGTTGACGCACCCCGAGTGACTGCCTACCTTCGAGTGGGCAGGTCAAGGACGGAGGGTCGGCGTGATGAGCAGCGGCGACGGTACGGCAGGGGGCTTCCTGGGGCGTGCCCCCGGGGAGAAGGGCCCGTATCCGCTTCACGGCAGTGTGGGCGACCTCGGCGGGGACGTGAGCGCCGCCCCTGAGGAGATCGGCTACCGCGGCCCCACGGCCTGTGCGGCGGCCGGGATCACCTACCGGCAACTGGACTACTGGGCCCGTACGGGGCTGGTCGAGCCGAGCGTGCGGCCCGCCTACGGGTCCGGGACGCAGCGGCTGTACAGCTTCCGGGACGTCGTCGTCCTCAAGATCGTCAAGCGCTTCCTGGACACCGGGGTGGCGCTCCAGAACATCCGGGCGGCCGTGCAGCACCTGCGGCGGCGGGGCTTCAGCGACCTGGAGCGGATGACGCTCATGAGCGACGGCGCCACGGTGTACGAGTGCTCCTCGCCGGACGAGGTCGTGGACCTGCTCCAGGGCGGCCAGGGCGTCTTCGGCATCGCCGTCGGCGTGGTCTGGCGGGACGTCGAGTCGGCGCTGTCGCAGCTGCACGGCGAGCGGATCGACACGGGCGAGACGCTGATCGGGCACAACCCCACGGACGAGCTGGCGCGCCGCCGGCGGGACCGCGCGGTCTGACCGGCCCGGCGGCCTCGCCGCCGCCCCGTTGTCAGTGCCGTAGGGCAGCATCGGAGGCGTGAGAGCCGCGCCCACCATCCTGCATCTCGACATGGACGCCTTCTTCGCCGCGGCGGAGCAGGCGTCGAAGCCGAGCCTGCGCGGGAAGCCGGTGGTCGTGGGGGGCCTGGGGCCGCGCGGGGTGGTGGCGACGGCCTCGTACGAGGCGCGGCGCTTCGGGGTGCACTCGGCGATGCCCATGGCGCAGGCGCGGCGGCTCGCGCCGAACGCGGCGTATCTGGTGCCGCGCTTCGCCTTCTACCGGGCGATCAGCGGGCAGGTCATGGAGCTGCTCGGGCGGCTGTCGCCGCTGGTCGAGCCGCTCAGCCTGGACGAGGCGTTCGTGGACCTGGAGGCCGGCGGGGTCGCCGACGACAGCGCGGGCGCGCGGGCGGCGGGGGAGCGGCTGCGGCGGGACATCCTGGCGACGACGGGGCTGACCGGCTCGGTCGGGCTCGCCGGGTCGAAGATGCTGGCCAAGATCGCCTCGGAGGAGGCCAAGCCGGACGGGCTCGTGCTGATCGAGCCGGGGACCGAGCGGGAGCTGCTGGGGCCGCGGTCGGTGCGGATCATCCCGGGTGTCGGGCCGGCCACCGGGGAGCATCTGCGGCGGGCCGGGATCACGACGGTCGCCGAGGTGGTCGAGGCGGGCGAGGACGAGCTCGTACGGCTGCTGGGGCGGGCGCACGGCGGCTCGCTGTATCTGATGGCCCTCGGGCACGACGACCGGCCCGTGGTGGCCGAGCGCGACGCCAAGTCGGTCTCCGTGGAGGACACCTTCGCCGTGGACCTGCACGACCGGCTGCGGATCCGGCTGGAGGTGGAGCGGCTGGCCGAGCGGTGCGTGGCGCGGCTGCGGGCCTCGGGGCACTCGGGGCGGACGATCGTGCTCAAGGTGCGGCGCTACGACTTCTCGACGCTGACCCGGTCCGAGACGCTGCGGGGGCCGACGGACGACCCGGTGGTGGTGCGGGAGGCGGCGGCGCGGCTGCTCGACCTGGTGGACACCACGGGCGGGGTGCGGCTGCTCGGGGTCGGGGTCAGCGGGCTGGCCGACTACACGCAGGAGGACCTGTTCGCGCAGGCCGAGGCGGACGCCCGGGCGGCGGCGGAGGCGCGCGCGGAGGAGGCAGGGGCCGCCGCGGGGGAGGCTCCCGAGGGCGCGGCGGGCGCGGGGCCGGCCGAGGCCGCGCCGGTGACCGCCGGGGCGGCCGACGGCGCCGAGCGGGAGTGGGCGCCGGGGCGGGACGTGCGGCACGCGGAGTACGGGGCCGGGTGGGTGCAGGGCAGCGGGCTCGGGCGGGTCACCGTGCGCTTCGAGGAGCCGTGGGCGGCGGTGCCGGGGCGGGTGCGGACGTTCTCGGTGGACGATCCGGCGCTGGAGCCCTCGGAGCCGCTGCCGCTGGTGCGGTAGGGCGGGCCCGCCCGGACCGCGTGGCGCGGGCGGGGCCCTTGGACGGAGGGGAAGGGAGGGGGAGGGGAGGGGGAGGGGAGGGGGAGGGGATCTAGGGGTTCTGGGTGTCCTCCTGGCCCGCCAGGCGGCCGAAGTCACGGGACGGGGTGTCCTGGGGCGGGGGAGGCAGGGCGAGGCTGTAGTGCCGGTAGAGCTGGAGTTCCTGTTCGGGGGAGAGGTGGCGGCCCACGCCGAAGTCGGGGGCGTCCTTGATCAGGGCCCGCTCATAGGGGATGTGGAGGCCGCCGCTCACCAGCTCGCTCGGCTCCAGGGGGACGAACGCGTCGCGGCTGAACAGGCCGGTGCGCACGGCGGCCCATTCGGGGACGCCCGTCGCGTCGTCCAGGTACACCTCGTCCACGGTCCCGATCTTGTGTCCGTTCCGGTCGAACGCCTTGCGGCCGATCAGGCTGCGCGGATCGATATCGGTCTGCACGGTCCCTCCAACTGGTCGCAACTGCTCTACACCCCTACGAAAGTGCACAACTGGGATGTCGGCCACTTGAGCGACTACAGGCTCAACCGCGCTGGTAGGCTGGCTGTGGCTGTCGACCCTGCGCGGGAGAGTCCACCGAAGAAACCTTTCGGGGGCGCCGAAGGAGCAAATCCTCCCCGGAATCTCTCAGGCCCCTGTACCGCGTGGACGAGGTCACTCTGGAAAGCAGGGCGGGCGTCGACGGCATCCGCTCTCACCGACGGTGAAAGCCGGTCCTGCCCTCGGGCATGGCCGGTGAAGCTCTCAGGTTGAGATGACAGAGGGGGAGGCCGTCCGGGCACCCGCGCCGTGGTGCCCCTCGCAGGTCGTGACGACCAGGAGGCCCCCGCAGCATGACCGCCAACCGCATTCCGCTCTCCGAGCTCGAGCAGGGCATTCCCTTCGAGCAGCGGCACATCGGGCCCGACACCGAGGCGCGGGCGAAGATGCTCGCCCAGGTCGGGTACGGCTCCCTCGACGAGCTGACGGCCGCGGCCGTGCCGGACGTCATCAAGAACGCCGAGGCGCTCGGCCTGCCCGCCGCCCGCACCGAGGCCGAGGTCCTCGCCGAGCTGCGCGAACTCGCCGACCGCAACCAGGTCCTGGCCCCGATGATCGGCCTCGGCTACTACGGCACCTTCACCCCGCCGGTCATCCTGCGCAACGTCATGGAGAACCCGGCCTGGTACACGGCCTACACGCCGTACCAGCCGGAGATCTCGCAGGGCCGCCTGGAGGCCCTGCTGAACTTCCAGACCATGGTCGCCGACCTCACCGGCCTGCCCACCTCCGGCGCCTCGCTGCTCGACGAGGGCACCGCCGCCGCCGAGGCCATGGCGCTGTCCCGCCGCGTCGGCAAGGTGAAGAACGGCGTCTTCCTCGTCGACGCCGACGCCCTGCCGCAGACCATCGCCGTCATCGAGACCCGCGCCGAGCCCACCGGGGTCGAGGTCGTCGTCGCCGACCTGTCGGCCGGTGTCCCCGCCGAGATTGCCGAGCGCGGCGTCTTCGGCGTGCTGCTCCAGTACCCGGGCGCCTCCGGTGCCGTCCGCGACATCAAGCCGGTCATCGACCAGGCCCACGAGCTCGGCGCGATCGTCACCGTCGCCGCCGACCTGCTCGCGCTGACCCTGCTGGCCTCGCCCGGCTCGCTCGGCGCCGACATCGCCGTCGGCACCACCCAGCGCTTCGGCGTCCCGATGGGCTTCGGCGGCCCGCACGCCGGCTACATGGCCGTCCAGGACAAGCACGCCCGCTCGCTCCCCGGCCGCCTCGTCGGCGTCTCCGTCGACGCCGACGGCAACCGGGCCTACCGCCTGGCCCTGCAGACCCGCGAGCAGCACATCCGCCGCGAGAAGGCCACCAGCAACATCTGCACCGCCCAGGTGCTCCTCGCCGTCATGGCCGGCATGTACGCCGTCTACCACGGCCCCGAGGGCCTCAAGGGGATCGCGCGCCGCACCCACCGGTACGCCGCCGTCCTCGCCGCCGGGCTGCGCGCCGGGGGCGTCGAGCTCACCCAGGGCGCCTTCTTCGACACCCTGACCGCCCGCGTGCCGGGCCGCGCCGACGCCGTCGTCGCCGTCGCCCGCGAGGCCGGGGTCAACCTCCACCGCGTCGACGCGGACCACGTGTCGATGTCCTGCGACGAGACCACCACCCGCGGCACGCTCGCCGTCGTCTGGACCGCCTTCGGCGTCACCGGCGACGTCGAGGCCCTGGACGCCGCCACCGAGGACGCGCTGCCCGCCGACGCGCTCCGCGCGGACGCGTTCCTGACCCACCCGGTCTTCCACGCGCACCGCTCCGAGACCTCGATGCTGCGCTACCTGCGCCGCCTCTCGGACCGCGACTACGCGCTCGACCGCGGCATGATCCCGCTCGGCTCCTGCACCATGAAGCTGAACGCGACCACCGAGATGGAGTCGGTGACCTGGCCCGAGTTCGGCCAGATGCACCCCTTCGCCCCGGTCGAGCAGGCTGGCGGCTACCTCACGCTCATCACCGAGCTGGAGGAGCGCCTCGCCGAGGTCACCGGCTACGACAAGGTCTCCATCCAGCCGAACGCCGGCTCCCAGGGCGAGCTCGCCGGCCTGCTGGCCGTGCGCGCCTACCACCGCGCCAACGGCGACCTGCAGCGCACCGTCTGTCTCATCCCGTCCTCCGCGCACGGCACCAACGCCGCCTCCGCGGTGATGGCCGGCATGAAGGTCGTCGTCGTCAAGACCGCCGACGACGGCGAGGTGGACGTCGCCGACCTGCGCGCCAAGATCGAGCAGTACCGCGACGAGCTCTCCGTGCTGATGATCACGTACCCCTCGACGCACGGCGTCTTCGAGGAGCACGTCGCCGACATCTGCGCCGAGGTCCACGAGGCCGGCGGTCAGGTGTACGTCGACGGCGCCAACCTCAACGCGCTGGTCGGCCTCGCCAAGCCGGGCAAGTTCGGCGGCGACGTCTCGCACCTGAACCTGCACAAGACCTTCTGCATCCCGCACGGCGGCGGCGGCCCGGGTGTCGGCCCGGTCGGCGTCCGCGCCCACCTCGCCCCGTACCTGCCGAACCACCCGCTCCAGCCCACCGCGGGCCCGGAGACCGGTGTCGGCCCGATCTCGGCCGCCCCCTGGGGCTCCGCCGGCATCCTGCCGATCTCCTGGTCGTACGTGCGCCTGATGGGCGGCGAGGGCCTCAAGCGCGCCACCCAGGTGGCCGTACTCGCGGCGAACTACATCGCCAAGCGCCTGGAGCCGCACTTCCCGGTGCTCTACACCGGCCCGGCCGGCCTGGTGGCCCACGAGTGCATCGTGGACCTGCGCCCGCTGTCGAAGGCGACGGGGGTCAGCGTCGACGACATCGCCAAGCGCCTGATCGACTACGGCTTCCACGCGCCGACCATGTCCTTCCCGGTGGCCGGCACGCTGATGATCGAGCCCACCGAGTCCGAGGACCTGGCCGAGCTCGACCGCTTCTGCGACACGATGATCGCGATCCGGGGCGAGATCGAGAAGGTCGCCTCCGGCGAGTGGCCCGCCGAGGACAACCCGCTGCGCAACGCCCCGCACACCGCGGCGGCGCTGGGCGGCGAGTGGAACCACCCGTACAGCCGTGACGAGGCCGTCTTCCCGGCCGGGGTCTCGGCCGCCGACAAGTACTGGCCGCCGGTGCGCCGCATCGACGGTGCCTTCGGCGACCGCAACCTGGTCTGCTCCTGCCCGCCGCTGGACGAGTACGACCACTGAGCGGGACCCCGAGCATGACGTGAGGGCCGGTCCGGAGTCTTCTCCGGGCCGGCCCTCGCCGTGTTCTCAGGGTGGCTCAGGCCGCCGTCGTCACGCTGGCCGCCGTCAGCGGCCGGTGCGGGGCGATGATCTGGCCGTCGGGCAGCAGCTCACCGGTGTCCTCGAAGAGCAGGACGCCGTTGCACAGCAGGCTCCAGCCCTGTTCCGGGTGGTGGGCCATGAGGCGGGCCGCCTCCCGGTCGGCGGAGTGGGCGGTGGGACAGGCGGGCTGGTGCTGGCACATGGGTGGGTTCTTTCGCTGCGTCGTGGTGGATGTCCTGCGGCTCTTCGGATGCATCGCCGCCCCCGTAGGTCGGTTCGGTTCCGGTCCAGTCTTGCCCCATGGACGGCGTTCCGCAGGTATTTCACGGCAGCTCGTCCTCTCCTGGGAAGACGCATCACCCTCAGGGGCGGTTCAGGTCAACTGCACCGTCCCTTCGGGGGGTTAGGGGTGGTCCGAGCGGGCTAGTCCGAACGGGAGGGGCGCTCGGACAGCAGTGCGCCCCGGGGCCGTCGGGCTCCCGGGGCGCGGGCCGAGCGTGGTGTGGATCAGGCGGGCGCCGCGGAGCCCAGCAGGGGCGGCGGCGCGAGGCGCAGGCTGAGCACGGGCAGGAGGTCGGCGACCCGGTAGGGGTGGTTGGCGGCGATCCCCGGGGGCGCGGGGGAGAGCGGCACCAGCAGGTCGGCCGGGCCGGGGGCGGCGGTGTGCCCGTCGGCGTCCGGGTCGGCGTGCAGCCACAGGGTCAGCATGTACAGCTCCGGCACCGAGAGCAGCCTCGGCTGGTACGGGGTGAGCAGCGCCTCGGCCTGGATCAGGGCCCGTTCGGTGGAGGAGACGTAGGGGCCCTCGAAGAAGTGCGAGAAGGACCAGCCGTCGGGCGTGAGCATGGTGTCCGCGGCGGCGATGGCGCGGTCCCCGCTCCTGATCAGGAAGCGCCAGCCGGCCAGCCGGGTGGGCGGCGGCGGGCCCGCCGGGCCGGTGGTGCCGGTGACGCCCAGCACGTGCACGGGCAGCGGCAGTTCGGGGCTCAGCGGTCCCTGCGCGGCTCGCAGTGCGGGGGTGCGGGCCTCACAGACGGCGGTCGGCGAGCCGAGGGCCGTGAGGACACTGCGAAGAGCCGGCGCGGGGGCCGGGGAGGGTCGGAGCATGGTGGGTCGCCTCTCACTCAGGAGACACGGTGACGCGTGGGCAGGTACGACGGCGCTGTCGGCGACGGGGCCAGAGGAGGGGGCCGTCGAGCTCATGGCCGGGCGCAACACTCTGCCTCGTTCACGGAGTTTATACGACACGTGTTCACACAGTGTTTCCGCTAGGCGGCGCCGATATTCCTGACAAGGAGTCATTCGGTCGTATTTCCAGGGTGATTCGGTGGAATGCCCGCGTCCGGCGGAACGCCTGCCTGCACTTTTCCGGAGGAGGGGGTCGGCCGAATCCCGATCCCTCCCCGCCGGACAATATGACTTTGGTATATGTCGATTGCCCGGTGCTCTCGGTCTCTGCCCCGAGAGATCCCGCTCACATTATCCGTCAACCGGTCCGTACCGCAGGCGTTATGGATCAGTCGGCTGGGCATCATGGACCGTGACGCTCACGGCCGTCGTCTCGGCCGCCACTCGGGGAGGGACCCTTCGATGGGGGAGAAGGTCGTGACGGACGGGTTCGGCCCGGCCGACCGACAGCGCTACCGCCGAAAGCTGCAGCAGTGTCTCGCGGGACTCGCGAGGCTCCTGGCGGAGAAACGGTTCGACAAGCCCCGCAATCTCATGGGCATGGAGATCGAACTCAATCTCGCAGGCGCGGACGGCCTGCCCAGGATGCTCAACGCGCCGGTGCTGGACCGTATCGCGAGTCCCGATTTCCAGACCGAACTCGGATTGTTCAACCTGGAAGTGAACATCGCTCCGCACCGGCTCGGCGGCCACGTTTTCGACCGGCTCGCCGAGGAGCTCAGGACCGGGCTCGGATATGCCGACCGCAAGGCCGCCGAAGTCGGCGCCGGGGTCGTCATGATCGGCATCCTGCCGACCCTCACCCACGGGGACGCGGTCCTGGAGAACCTCTCCGCCGCCGACCGCTACAAGCTGCTGAACGACCAGATCCTCGTCGCGCGCGGGGAGGACTTCACCCTCGACATCCACGGGGTGGAGCGGCTGCTCTGCACCTCCGCCTCCATCGTCCCGGAGGCCGCCTGCACCTCGGTGCAGCTGCACCTCCAGGTGACCCCGCCGCGCTTCCCGGCCGTGTGGAACGCGGCGCAGGCCATCGCCGGGGTGCAGATAGCCGTCGGCGCCAACGCGCCCTTCCTCTTCGGCCGGGAGCTGTGGCGGGAGTCCCGGCCGCCGCTGTTCACCCAGGCCACCGACACCCGGACGCCGGAGCTCCAGGCGCAGGGGGTGCGCCCGCGGACCTGGTTCGGGGAGCGCTGGGTGGACTCGGCGTACGACCTCTTCGAGGAGAACCTGCGCTACTTCCCGGCGCTGCTGCCGCTGTGCGACGACGAGGACCCGCTGCGCGTGCTCGACGAGGGCGGGGTGCCGAAGCTCCAGGAGCTCGTGCTGCACAACGGCACGGTCTACCGCTGGAACCGGCCCGTGTACGGCTGGGTCGACGGCGTCCCGCACCTGAGGGTGGAGAACCGGGTGCTGCCGGCCGGCCCCACGGTCACCGACGTCGTCGCCAACGCCGTCTTCTACTACGGGCTGGTGCGGGCGCTCGCGGACGACTCGCGGCCGGTGTGGAAGCGGATGGCGTTCCAGGACGCCGAGCACAACTTCGACACCGCCTGCCGCCACGGCATCGAGGCCGAGCTGCGCTGGCCGCGCTCCGGGCGCTCGGGCGGGCTCACGACCGTACCGGCGGTGAAACTGGTCCTCGACGAGCTGCTGCCGCTGGCCGCCGCGGGGCTCGACGCCTGGCACGTGGAGCCCCGGGACCGGGACTTCTACCTCGGCGTGATCGAGGAGCGCTGCCGACGGCGGGTCAACGGGGCCTCGTGGCAGGCCGACACCTTCCACCAGGCGCTGGACTCCGGGCTCGCGCGGGAGGCGGCGCTGGTGGCGACCACCCGCCGCTACCGGGAGCTGATGCTGACCGGGGAGCCCGTGCACAACTGGCCCGTGGGGGTGGAGCGCGCCTCCTAGGCCACGCCCTGGGTAGGGTTCCCGTACCCGGGTCGCTGTGGGGAATGGGAGACAGGTGTGGTGTCGGAGCAACGAGTGGTGGACGCCTTCCCGCCCCCGGAGGGGCTTCCGCGCCGGGTGCTGCGCGACGAGACGCTGATCGTCCTCGCGCTGTCGCTCGGCGCGAGCGGGGTCTCCGCGCTCATCAGCTTCATCGGCTCGCTCACCAAGCCGGGCGCGCTGAAGGACCAGGCCGCCACGCTCAACGGCTCCTACGCGCCGGGGCGGCCCTGGCTCGACCTGTCCTGGCAGCTGTTCGGCATCGCGAGCGCGCTGGTCCCGGTCGTCCTCGTCGCCCACCTGCTGCTGCGCGAGGGCGCCGCCACGCGCGGGCTGCGGGCGATCGGCTTCGACCGGACCCGGCCGTGGCCGGACCTGGGGCGCGGGGCGCTCGTCGCGGCCGGGATCGGCAGCGCGGGGCTCGCCTTCTACATCGGGGCGCGGGCGTCCGGCTTCAACCTCACGGTGGTGCCCGAATCGCTGCCGGACGTGTGGTGGAAGTACCCGGTGCTGGTGCTGTCGGCGATCCAGAACTCCGTACTGGAGGAGGTCATCGTCGTCGGCTATCTGCTGCGCCGGCTGGACCAGCTCGGCTGGTCGCCGCGGGCCTCGATGGCGGCGAGCGCGCTGCTGCGCGGCTCGTACCACCTGTACCAGGGGATCGGCGGCTTCATCGGCAACGCCGTGATGGGCGTGGTCTTCGTGTGGCTGTACCGGCGCTGGGGGCGGGTGGGGCCGCTGGTGGTCGCGCACGCGCTGCTCGACATCGTGGCCTTCGTCGGGTACGGGCTGCTCGCCGGGAAGGTGGGCTGGCTGCCGACGCCGTGAGGCCGGTGGACCACGGCGAAGACGAAGGCGAAGACGGAGAGGGGCGTACGGCACGGGCCGTACGCCCCTCTGCGTGTGTCCGGGGCCGTTCAGCCGCGCAGTTCGCCGTCGATGACGGTGACCGCGCGGCCGGTCAGGAGGGTGCGCTCGCCGCGCAGCCGGGTGCCGACCAGGCCGGTGCGGGCGCCGCCCTGGAAGCCGGTCAGCTCCTCGCGGCCGAAGCGGGCGGACCAGTACGGCGCGAGGGCGGTGTGGGCGCTGCCGGTCACCGGGTCCTCGTCGATGCCGACGGCGGGGAAGAAGCCGCGCGAGACGAACTGGTAGGCGCCCTCGGGCCGGTCGGCGATCGCGGTGGCGATGATGCCCCGCCGGGACAGCCGGGCCAGCGCGGCGAAGTCCGGGGCGAGGGCGCGCACGGCCGCCTCGTCGCGGAGCTCCACGAGCAGGTCGCCGATGTGCGCGGCGGTGTCGTGCACGGCGAGGGGCTCGGCGCCGAGCGCCTCCGCCAGGCCCTCGGGGGCGTCCACGGGGGTGAGCGAGGAGGTCGGGAAGTCCATCGTGATGCCGCCGTCGGCCGCCGCGGTGGCGCTGAGGATCCCGCAGCGGGCCGCGAAGCGGACGGTGCCGGTGGCGGCGCCGGTGGTGTGCAGGACGTGCGCGGTGGCCAGGGTGGCGTGGCCGCACATGTCCACCTCGGTGGTGGGGGTGAACCAGCGCAGCGCCCAGTCGGCCTCGCCGCCCGGCGGCAGCGGGTGGGCGAAGGCGGTCTCGGAGAGGTTGACCTCGGCGGCCACCCGCTGGAGCCAGGCGTCCTCCGGGAAGGAGTCGAGGAGCAGGACTCCGGCGGGGTTGCCGGAGAAGGGCCGGCCGGTGAAGGCGTCGACGATACGAATCCGCATGAGCCGGACCGTACCCGAGCGGCGAAAGCCCAGGCCAAGGCCAATCCGGGAGCACTGGACCGGTCGGGCCGCGCCGCCCGCCCGCTCGGTCGTCGGGCGGCGGTCGGGCCGCGCCGCCCGCTCGGTGGTCGGGTGGCGCGGCCGTGGGCCCGGGGCTCAGCGCAGCCGTCGGGCGCGCAGCACCACGTCGTCGGCGTGGTGCGCGCCGGCGCCGCCTTCGGGGACCACGCGGGGCCGCTGCTCGTCGACCTCCACCTTCCAGTCGTCGGTGAGCAGGGCGGCGACCATCGCTGGCCAGACGTAGTCGGCCGGGTCGAAGCCGCTCTCGTGCGCCTCCCGGGTTTCCATCCCCGCGTGGTGGACGAGCAGCAGCACGCCGCCGGGCGCGACGGCCGCGAGCAGCGCCCGCTCGGCCGAGGCGTCCGGGGTGCGCGGCAGGGCCGGATACTGCGCGGAGACCAGGTCGAAGGAGGCCGGCGGGAGCGCCGCCTCCGTCAGCCCGGCGTGCACCCAGCGGACGTCGACACCTGCGTCCCGCGCGTGCCCGGCCGCCCGCTCCAGGGCGACGCCCGAGACTTCGAGGGCCGTCACGTCCCAGCCGCCGCGGGCGAGCCAGACGGCGTCGGCGCCCTCGCCGCAGCCGACGTCGAGCACCCGCCCGGGCGCGAGCCCGGCGACCTCGGCCACGAGCGCGCCGTTGGGCCGGCCGCTCCAGAGCTGCTGCCGGTCGGCGTACCGGCCGTCCCACTCGGCCCGCGCCGCGGGGTCTCCGACGTAGCCGTCGCCGGACAGGAAGGTGCCGGATGCGGGCGGTCCCGCGGTGATGTCGTCGCTCATGGCGCCAAGGTCCCCCCTCGCCGCCCGGCCGGGCCACTTCTGTTGCCGCTTCGGCAAACGGCGCGCCCGGGTGGGCGCGTCGTCGCAGGTGGGAGGTCTTTTTCGGTCGAGTGTTGCTTAACGAACTGTTCCGATATATCGTTGAGGCATCGCGACAGTTCAACGATGAATCTCGACGGAAGGAGCGTTGCGATGCGTACCTATGGACATGAGCACGGTCACGGACACGGTCACCGCGGACCCGGACCTCGTGGTGAATTCGAAGGGCGCCGCGCCGCCTTCGGGCCCTTCGGGCCCGGGTTCGGCGGCGGACCCTGGGGCGGCGGCGGTTTCGGCGGGCGGGGGCGCGGCGGAGGCCGCGGCCGGGCGCGCCGGGGTGACGTGCGCGCCTCGATCCTGGCGCTGCTGAAGGACCGCCCGATGCACGGCTACGAGATGATCCAGGAGATCGTCGAGCGCAGCGGCGGGGCCTGGAAGCCCAGCCCCGGTTCGGTCTACCCGACCCTCCAGATGCTGGAGGACGAGGGGCTGATCGGCAGCGAGAGCGAGGGCGGCAAGAAGCTGTTCACGCTCACCGACGCGGGCCGGGCCGAGGCCGAGTCGGGGCCCGAGGCCCCGTGGGAGGAGGCCGGGCGCGGCGTCGACTGGGAGGCCGTGAACGAGATCCGGCAGGCCGGCTTCGGCCTGATGGAAGCCTTCGGGCAGGTCTGGAAGACCGGCACGCCCGACCAGCGGCAGAAGGCCGTGGAGGTCATCAACGAGGCCCGCAAGAAGCTGTACCTGATCCTCGCCGACGAGCGCTGAGGCGCCGCCCGGAAGGGACGAAGGGCCCCGCGGCCGTGTGCCGCGGGGCCCTTCGCGCGTACGGAGCGTCCGGTCAGGCGACCAGGCCGGCCAGTTTGCGCAGCGACTCCGTGAGCGCCGCCGTGGCCGAGTCCTTGAGCTTGCCCGCCATCAGGGAGACGGCCGCACCCGTGAACTCCCCGTCGATCCGTACCGTGGTGGCCCCGCCGTCGGCGGCCAGGGCGTAGCGGGTGCCGACCGTCACGCCCATCGGGCCCTTGCCGCGGATCGCGAGCACCCGGCCCGTCTCCAGCTCCTCCACCGTCCAGGTCACCTCGGCGGGGAAGCCCATCAGCTTCATGTTCTCGGCGAAGGTCGCGCCCGCCTCCAGGGAGGCCGGGCCGCCGTTCGGGAAGTTCGTGTGGGTGGCGTTCCACTTCCCGTACGAGTCGAAGTCGGTGAGCTGCGCCCACACCTTCTCGGCCGGAGCCTCGATCCGTGCCTCCGCGCTGACCTCGGCCATGCGACCACCCCTTCACGCGTACCTGTCGGCTTTCGGTGTCGCGGAACGTAGCCCCGGCGGCGCCAACATTCAATACTGATGAACCGTCAGTTCTGCGGTCTCGTCGCCGATCCACCAGATCTGCGCGGAGTCGAAGAGATCCGAGACGCGCGGCCCGCCGCTCTCGTCGTGGCAGTGGAAGGCGGCCCAGAAGAGGTCGGCCGGCAGCGCCGCCCGCGGTGCGTACACGCGGTAGACGTACTGCCGCCCGTCGAGCGCGAGGAGAGCCACCATCCAGAACATGCCTGGAGGACGATACGGGACGCCCCCGTGGTTGCGTCCGGGGCGGATGGCAAGGCGGCGCGCGCCCCGGGGAACGAACTCGCCGGATCTCATCCGTAAGGAGGAGGACTCGGTCGTCCGTGCACGACTCCGGTGGGACGCGCACATGCTTCTCGCCGGGGATGCCCCGGCTTGTCGGGACTGATGAGGTGGGAGGGTGCGAACTCCCGTCCCTCCCGATCCCGCGCCCGGCGCGTCCCGGGCCCTGCGCGCGCCCGGGCCCCGCGTCCCGCTGCCCGCGCCCGTGCCGCCCCGGCTGCCCGCGATCCGCCGGGCCGAGCTGGAGGACGCCCTCGCCCCCGAGCTGGTGACCGCCGTCACCGGCGCCCGGCGCCGCGCGCTGCGGGACGACGACCGGCAGGTCGACACCGCGCATCTGCTGCACTCCGTCCTGGAGGCGGACCCCGAGACCGCCGCCGCCTTCGAGGACGCGGGCCAGCGGGCCAGGGTCCTCGGCTACCTCGTCCAGCGCTCCATCGGCTACGGGCTGCGCTGGCAGGGCTCCGTCGAGGACACCGGCGCGGGCCTGCCCGTCCCGCGCGGCGACCAGGGGGCCGCGGCGGGCTGGTCGCCCGCCGCCGCGGCGGCCCTCGCCGGGGCCTTCGAGCGGGCCGCCGTCCGCGGCGAACGCCGGGTCCGCGGCCTCGACCTGCTCGCCGCGCTCGCCGCCGATCCCGCCAACCGGGCCGGCGAGGTGCTGCGCCGCGCCGGTGTCGAACCGGGCGAACTGGCCCTCCGGATCGGGCTGCCGTCTCAACAGGTGTAACAGGGGTTACGCGCCTGACCGCGTCCTGTCATGATGGCCCGATGCACGCGTCTCAGGAGAAAAGCGCTGGCCTGGGACTCGCCCTGGTCTCCGCCTTCGCTTTCGGTGGTTCGGGAGTGGCGGCCAAGCCGCTCATCGAAGCGGGCCTCGACCCGCTCCACGTGGTGTGGCTCCGGGTCGCCGGCGCCGCCCTCGTCATGCTTCCGGTGGCCTGGCGCCACCGCGACCTGGTCCGCCGCAAGCCCGCCCTGCTGGCCGGCTTCGGACTGCTCGCCGTCGCCGGTGTCCAGGGCTTCTACTTCGCCTCCCTCTCGCGCATCCCGGTCGGGGTCGCGCTGCTCATCGAGTACCTGGCCCCGGCGCTGGTCCTCGGCTGGGTCCGGTTCGTCCAGAAGCGGCCGGTCACCCGGCGGGCGGCCGTCGGCGTCGTCCTCGCCGTCGGCGGGCTCGCCTGTGTCGTCCAGGTCTGGTCCGGGCTCAGCTTCGACCTGCTCGGGCTCCTCCTCGCGCTGGCCGCCGCCTGCTGCCAGGTCGGCTACTTCGTCCTGTCCGACCAGGGCGGCGACGAGGCCGACCCGGTCGACCCGATCGGCGTCATCGCGTACGGACTCCTCATCGGCGCCGTCGTCCTCACCGCCCTCGCCCGCCCGTGGCGCATGGACTGGGCGGTCCTCGGCGGCACCGCCGACCTGAACGGCACCGCCGCCCCCGCCTGGCTGCTGCTCGGCTGGATCATCCTGATCGCCACCGTCCTCGCGTACGCCACCGGCGTCGTGTCCGTGCGCAGGCTCTCCCCGCAGGTCGCCGGCGTGGTCGCCTGCCTGGAGGCGGTCATCGCGACCGTCCTCGCCTGGGTGCTGCTCGCCGAACACCTCGGCCCCGCGCAGATCGCGGGCGGCGCCGTCGTCCTCGTGGGCGCCTTCATCGCCCAGTCCGCCACCCCCAAGGCGGCGGCCGAGGCGCCGGTCGCGCAGGGCGGGACAGCGGGCACCGTGCCGGGCGGCGTGCCCGACGGCGCGGCGGGGCGCGAGCGGGCCGACGGGGAAAGCGCGTTGTCCGGCGAGCGGTCCGCGTCCTAGGGTGCCGCTCATGCACGCGACCGTACTGCCGCCTCCCGCCGCCTAGCGCGGGCGGCGCGTACTCCTGACGAAGACCGGGCCCGGGCCGCCGAACAGGCCACCGGGCGGCTCGTCGACGCCCGTCCGCGGACCTCGGTGAACCCTTCCGCCCGTCGTGCGAAGTCGTCCGAAGGCTTTTGTGATGCCTTCCGACGTCTTCTCGCGTCTTCCTCACGGAGTACGCCACGTGTCGCACCACCCTGCCATCGGCCGCAGCCTCTGCTATCTGATCGTCGCCGGAATCGCCTGGGGCACGGCGGGCGCCGCCGCCTCGCTGCTCTTCCGGGTCAGCGGGACCGGCCCCTTCGCCCTCTCCTTCTGGCGCTGCGTCGGCGGGCTCGTCCTGCTGCTCGGCGCGCTCGCGCTGCGCCGGAGGCCCCGGCGCGGCGCGCCCGAGCCGCGCGCCCGGCGGCTGCTGCGCGTCCTCGGCACCGGACTCGGGCTCGCCGTCTTCCAGACCGCCTACTTCGCCGCCGTGGAGCTCACCGGGCTCGCCGTCGGCACCGTCGTCACGCTCGGCGCCGGACCCGTGCTCATCACGGTCGGCGCGCGGCTGCTCATGGGCGAGCGGATAGGCGCCGGGGGCGCCGCCGCCGTCGCCGGGGCGCTCGCCGGGCTCGGCGTTCTCGTGCTCGGCGCGGGCGGCGGCGAGGTCCGGCCGCTCGGCGTGCTGTGCGCCCTCGTCGCCGCCGCCGGATACGCGGCGATCACGCTGATCACCCGGCTGCTCGGGCGCGACGGCACAGGCGCCGACGCGCTGGCGACCACCACGTGGGCCTTCGCCGTCGGAGCCGCCGCGCTGCTGCCGCTCGCCGCCGCCGAGGGGCTGGTGCCGCCCGCCGAGGACCCCGAGGCGGCGCTCCTGCTGCTCGCGTACATCGCCGCCGTGCCGACCGCGCTCGCCTACGCCCTGTACTTCGCCGGGGCGGCCGTGGTCCGCGCCGCGACCGTCTCCGTGATCATGCTCCTGGAGCCGGTCAGCGCCGCGCTCATCGCCGTCACGCTGCTCGGCGAACGCCTCACCGCCGCGACCGTCGCCGGGACCCTGCTGCTCCTCGTCGCCGTCACCGGGCTCGCCTTCGCCGAGACCCGTTCGGGCGCGGCGGCGCGGCGGGAGGCCCCGGCCGGGGGGCCGGTGTCGGAGCCGGGGCCGGGGCCGGTGCGCCCGCCGGGCGCGGCCGAGTCGCCGCGGTCAGGCTCCGGTGGGCCGGCGGCGTAGCTGGTGCGCCCGGGCGGCGGCGTCGCCCGGGCCCGCGCGCTCGGCGAGCCGGGCCGACACGCGGTCCTGGACCTCCCGCGGCTTGTTGCCCGCGTACTTGAACTTCGCCCGCACCTCGGTCACCTCCAGGCACAGCACCCGGATCCCCGGCAGCATCCGCCCGAACGGGGCCTCGCCCGGACATACCGGCGCCGTGCCGCCCTCCGGCTGGAAGTGCGCCACCTGACGGTTGAGCAGCTCCGCCTTCTCGGCCGGGTCGTCGACGATCCGGGCGGTGCAGCGGAGCTGGACGGCCGCGTAGTACGAGGTCGGGGTGCCGTGTTCGGCCGGGGCGCCCTCGGGGGCGGTCCAGTGGCCGGGCACGAAGACGTGGTCGTCGACCACGCTCAGCAGCACGGCCGGGTTCCGCTCCAGGTCCCGCCAGAGCGGGTTGGGGCGGGCGAGGTGGGTGAGGACCCGGCCGTGCGGGCCGGGCTCCGGCTCGTATCGGAAGTGCGTCGGCTGCACCCACGGCGGTTCGCCGGGGGCGCCGTTGACCGCGAGCTGGCCGAAGTCGCGGCCGGCGAGCCAGTCGCGCCACTCGCTCTCGTCGCGCGGGGAGTCCCAGGGGTGGATCAGCACGGGGCGCTCCTCACAGGGCCGCGAGGTAGTCGGGCAGGGCGATCGCCGGGTCCAGGTCCGCCGCCGGGACGGGCGTGCCGTAGCGGCGCTGTACGGGGACGACCCCCGCCCAGTGGGGGAGCGCGGCGTCCTCCGGGTCGTCGTTCGGGCCGCCCGTGCGGACCTTCGCCGAGACCTCGGCCAGGTCCAGGCGCAGCACGGCGGTGGCGGCGAGCTCCTTGGCGTTGCCCGGGCGGGAGTCGTACGAGCGGCCGGGGACGACGTGGTCGACGAGCGCGTCCAGCGCGGTGCGCAGCTCCTCCGGGTCGGTGACCTGGCGGGCGGTGCCGTGCACGACGACGGAGCGGTAGTTCATCGAGTGGTGGAACGCGGACTTGGCGAGGACCAGGCCGTCCACGTGGGTCACCGTCAGGCAGACCGGCAGGCCCGGGGCCTCCTCGCCGTGCCCGGCGGCGCGCAGCGGGCGGGAGCCGGTGGAGCCGTGCACGTACAGCCGCTCGCCTATCCGGCCGTACAGCGTCGGCAGCACGACGGGGGCGCCGTCGCGGACGAAGCCGAGGTGGCAGACGTAGGTCTCGTCGAGGATCGAGTGCACCAGGGCGCGGTCGTACGAGGCGCGCTGGGCGGAGCGGGTGGGGACGGTGCGCTCGGTGGGGGTGTAGGTGTCCGTCCGGTCCGGCAGGGGGTCCGTCTCCGACATTGCGGTCTCCATTGCACTAGTGCATACTGTGGTTTGTGCTAGGAGAGTATCGGATCGAAGGCCGTCGCGCATCGGAGATCGCCGCCAGCGTCGAGCGCGGGGTGGGGGACGGCTCCCTCGCGCCCGGACAACTGCTGCCGCCCATGAGGGAGTTGGCGGGCGGGCTGGGCGTCAATCCCAATACCGTCGCCGCCGCCTACCGGACCCTGCGCGAGCGCGGGGTGATCGAGACCGACGGGCGGCGCGGGAGCCGGGTGCGGTCCGCGCCCGCGACGACGGCCCGGGGCTCCCTCCGGGTGGACGCGCCCGAGGGGGTCCGGGACGTCGGCGAGGGCAACCCGGACCCGGCGCTGCTCCCGGACCTGACGGAGGCCCTCGCCGCCGTCGCGCGCGGGTACGCCGAGCGCCCGCCGCTGTACGGGGAGGCGCCGGTGGACGAGGGGTTCGCGCGGCTCGCGCGGGCCGCGTTCGACGCGGACGGGGTGCCGGCCGGGCCGGTGGGCGTCGCCTCCGGCTCGCTCGACGCGATCGAGCGGGTGCTCGTCGCGCAGCTGCGGCCGGGCGACGCCGTCGCCGTCGAGGACCCGGGCTGGGGCAGCCTCCTCGACCTCGTGCCCGCGCTCGGGCTGCGGCCCGTCCCGGTCGCCGTCGACGACGAGGGGCCGCTGCCGGACGCGGTGGCCCGGGCGCTACGGGGCGGCGCGCGGGCGCTCGTCGTCACCGACCGGGCGCAGAACCCGACCGGCGCCTGCGTGAGCCGGGCGCGCGCCGACGAGCTGCGGGCGGTGCTCGCCGGTCACCCGGACGTGCTGCTGATCGAGGACGACCACGGGCACGGGATCGTCGCGGAGCCGCCGCACCCGCTCGCCACCGGCGCCGGGCGGTGGGCCTTCGTGCGCTCGGTCGCCAAGGCGTACGGGCCCGATCTGCGGATCGCCGCCTTCACCGGCGACGCGGAGACCGTCGACCGGGTGCTCGGGCGGCAGCGGCTCGGCCCCGGCTGGGTGAGCCGGCTGCTCCAGCGCGCGGTCACGCACCTGTGGGCCACCGGGGCGGTCGATCCGGTGGCCGTCTCGGCGGCGTACGGGGAGCGGCGCGACGGGCTCGTGCGCGCGCTCGCCCGGCGCGGGGTGGCGGCGCACGGGCGCGGCGGCATGAACGTCTGGGTGCCGGTCGCCGACGAGACCGGGGCCGTCGCCCGGATGCTGGGCGCGGGCTGGGCGGTCGCCCCCGGCGCCCGCTTCCGGATGGAGACCGGCCCGGCGGTCCGCGTCACGGTCTCCCGGCTCGCCCCGGCCGACATCGAACCGCTCGCCGACGCCTTGGCCTACGCCGCGGGTCCGGCGCAGGCGCGTAGTTACGGGTGACGGGCGGCGGGGGTTGTTGCGGGGGAGGTCGGGGCGGCGGGGACGGCCGGCTCTGCCGGGGAGGTTGGGACAGTCGGGGAGGTTGGGACAGCCGGGTCTGCCGGGGAGGTCGGGCCGGGTGACGTGGCGGACGTGGTCGACGGGGCCGCTCCCGTCGGGGGCGGTGTGCGGCGGCGGGAGGTGCGGGTCTGGGTGAGGGCCGCGCCCGCCAGGACGATGACGGCGCCCACCGGGGTGTTCCAGGCCAGGTGTTCGCCGAGGACCGCGAGTCCCGCCGCCGTCGCGATGACCGGGATGAAGTACGTGACCATCGACGCCGTCGTCGGGCCGACCTCGGCGACCACGCCGTACTGGAGCAGCATCGCGTAGCCCGTACCGAGGGCACCGAGGGCGACGACCGAGAGCAGCGGAAGCACCTCGACGTGCGTCGGCAGGCTCGTGAACAGCGGGGTGACCACCGCGAGCTGGAGCGTGGCCACGCCGACCTGGGAGCCCGCCAGCGCCAGGTTCGACGCGCCGGTGCCGGACAGGGTGCGACGGACGTAGATCCAGCCCACCGCATAGCTGAACGAGGCCAGCAGCGCCAGCGCCGTGCCCGTCACGTCCAGGCCCGAGAAGCCCTGCCAGGCGCCGAGGACCGTCAGGACGCCGACGAAGCCGATGCCCAGGCCCGCCGCCCGTACGCGGGTCGGGCGGTCCTCCGAGAGGGCGACGAGGGACAGCACCATGCCCCACAGGGGGGTCGTGGCGTTGCAGATGCCCGCCAGGGTGGAGGGGATCGTCAGCTCGGCGTACGAGAAGAGGGAGAACGGCAGCGCGTTCAGCAGGAAGGCCGCCACCGTCAGGTGCCCCCAGGTGCGGGCCCCGCGCGGGAGGCGGTCGCGCTTCACCATGAGGGCGACCGCGAGCACCGCCGTGCCGAACAGGAGCCGGCCGAAGGTCACCTGGAAGGGGGCGAAGCCCTCGGTGCCGACTTTGATGAAGAGGAAGCTGAAACCCCATATCAGGGCCAGTACGCCGAAGCGGACGCGCCAGTCGAGGGCGGGCCGGCGGCGGGAGGGGGACGGGAGGGCGGGGCTGCTCATGCCGTTCAGCGTGACCGAGCCCACCTCTTAGTACAAGCGAGAATTCCTGGACTCATTGTCTTAGCATCGCTTACATGTTGAACCTGGAGCGCCTGCGCACCCTCGACGCCGTCGCCCGGCACGGCTCCGTCAGCGGCGCCGCCGAAGGGCTGCACGTCACGACCTCGGCCGTGTCCCAGCAGTTGTCGAAACTGGAGCGCGAGGTCGGGCAGCAGCTCCTCGCCAAGAGCGGGCGGGGCGTGCGGCTCACCGACGCCGGGCTGCTGCTCGCCGAGCACGCCTCGCGGATCCTCTCCCAGGTGCAGCTCGCCCAGGCGGACATCGAGGCGCAGCGCGGCCAGGTGGTCGGCGAGGTGCGGATCGCCGCCTTCCCGACGGCCATGCGCGGCCTCTTCCCCACCGCGATCCGCGCGCTGCGCGCCGCCCACCCCGAGCTGCGCGTCCACACCGCCGAGCTGGAGCCGGACCTGGGGGTGCGGGAGGTGCTGCGCGGCGACAGCGACCTCGCCGTGGTCCTGGACTGGAACAACAAGCGGGCGCCCGTCCCGCCGGGGCTGGAGCGGGTGCGGCTGCTCGACGACTCCGCCGACGTGGCGCTGCCCGCCGACCATCCGCTGGCCGGGCGGGCGGCGGTCGACCTGGAGGACTTCGCGGAGGAGGACTGGGTCTCCTGGCCCGCCGGGGAGTTCTGCCACGACTGGCTGATGTTCACGCTCCGCGCCAAGGGCATTGAGCCGCGCGTCGCCCATGTCGCGGGGGACCACCACACCCAGCTCGCCCTCGTCGCCGCCGGGCTCGGCATCTGCGTCGCGCCCCGGCTCGGGCGGCCCGCCGAGATGGCGGGGGTCGCCTTCGTCCCCGTACGCCAGCCGGTGCGACGGCACATCTACGCGACCTGGCGCACGGACGCGGGGCGCCGCCCGTCCATCCGCGCGGTGGTCGAGGCGCTGCGGGCGGCGGGGGAGGGGGCGGGGGCGGGAGCGGGTTAGGGGTGAGGGGTGCCGGAGGTCGGGGGCGGCCCGGCACAATGGGCGGGTGCTTCCCTCCCGGCTGCTGTGGCGCGACCCCCGGCCCGTTCCCCGGTTCAACCGCCAGGAGCCGGTGACGCGGATCGTCCGGGACCCCGGCTTCCACGAGCCGGACGACGCGGAGGCGTGCACGGTCTTCTGGTACGTCTGCCGGACCCACGACCGCGTCTACCGGCACGAGGCATGCGGCGAGGGGCCCCATCTCGTGGCCCTGCACTGCGCGGACCACGGGCCCGAGAGCGGGTGGCCGCAGCCGCTCATGCTCCTGTTCCCCGAGGGGTTCGAGCCGCCGCTCAGCCCGGATCAGCTCGCCTTGGCGCGGGAGGCATGGGACGCCGGCTGAGCCTGTCTGGGTTGTCGGACACCCCTTAGCCCAGCTTGCGGAAGTCCCAGGACGCCACCGCCTCCGGGGTCAGGCGCAGCCAGGCGTGCCGGCCGTCGTGGGGCATGGTGTCCAGGCCGAAGTTCTTCGCCGCGAACAGGGGCTCCACGGCGTCCAGTTCGGGGCAGGGCGCGCCCGTGCGCGGTGCCTCGCCGATGAACTCGACGGTGCCCGAGAGCTCGGCCCCGCGCAGCTCCCCGTACGCCTCGCCGTCGTCCACCACCACCGCGATGCGCGGCCGGGCGCGCAGCTCGGACCAGCGGCGGCTGCGGGTCAGGGAGTAGAGCCAGAGCGAGCCCTCGTGCCACAGGAACCACAGGGCGCCGACGTGCGGGCGGCCGTCGGCCGACACCGTCGCCACCCGGCAGGTGCGCTGTTCGGCGAGGAAGCTGTCGAGCTCGTCCGGGGTCATCATGATCCGGCGTCCGCGGCGCTGTGCGACGGTCATCGTCCGCACCCTTCTGGATTTCTGATGGAGTGTCAGAAATGATGGGGGGTCGGCCGTCCCGTGGCAAGGAGCGCGCGGGGCGGACCGGGACCGAGACCGGAACCGAGGAGGAGCCCGTGGGGCACGCGGAACAACTCAGGGAACAACTGGCCCCCGACGGCGCCGTGCTGCTCACCGTCGAATGCCAGCAAGGCGTCGTGGGCCGCGACAGCGCGCTGCCCGAACTCGCCGCCGTCGCCCGCTCGTCCGGCGCAATGCACAACGTGGCCCGGCTCGTCGCCGCCGCGCACGAGGCCGACGTACAGGTGCTGCACGCCGTCGCCGAGCGGCGCCCCGATGGGCGCGGCGCCAGCCACAACGCCCGGCTCTTCCGCGCCGCCGCCCGGCTCCCCGTCCAGCAGCACAGCGGGAGCACCGCCGTCCGGATCGCCGAACCCATCGAGGTCGCCGACGAGGACCTCGTCGTCCGCCGGCTGCACGGGCTCTCCCCGATCGCGGGCACCGACGTCGACGCCCTGCTGCGCAACCTCGGCTGCCGGACCCTCGTCGTCACCGGCGTCTCCGCCAACGTGGCCATCCCCAACGCCGTCTTCGACGCGGTCAACCTCGGCTACACCGTCGTCGTGCCCGCCGACGCCATCGCGGGGGTGCCGGCCGACTACACCCCCGCGATGATCCGCAACACCCTCGCCCTCGTCGCCACCATCGCGAGCACCGACGAGGTCCTTGCCTGCTGGAAGGCCCCGCGCCGGGCCCCCGCCCCGCGCACCGGACCGGGCGGGCTCAGCCGAGCCTGATCGCGTCGCCCGTCACCTCGATCGGCGTCGGCTCCAGCGGGCTCGGCGCCGGTCCGCCCTTCACGCTGCCGTCCGAGGCGTCGAAGCGGCTCTGGTGGCAGGGGCAGACGATCACGCCGTCGGCGACCGACGCCACCGTGCAGCCCGCGTGGGTGCAGCGCGCCGAGAACGCCTTGAACTCGCCCGCCTTCGGCTGGGTGATCACCACGCCCCGGTCGGCGAGGACCTTTCCGCCGCCGACCGGGATGTCGCCGGTCTTGGCCAGCGGAGGGGTCTGTGAGACGCCTCCGGTCGCGTCGGGTCCCGCCGAGGCGTCCGCCCCGCCGGTGTCGCCCTTGCCCCCCGCTCCGCCCGTGCCGCCGTCCGGGCCCACCGTGTCGTTGGGGCCCTCCGACGCCTTGCCGCCGCAGGCCGCGAGGGCCGCGACCAGACCCGCCCCGCCCGCCGCCGAGACCACAGCCCTGCGCCCAACACCGCTCATGCCTCACCCCTCGTCAACCGCCGCGACCCGGACTCCCGGACGACCGGCGCCATGTTTCCCGAAGGAGGCCGCCGGGCGCCATGGGGCCGGACCGGGCCGACCGGGTCCGCGCGGGCCTACAACCGGCCCGCGCACGCCTCCAGGGTCGCCCGGTGCACCGCCCGCGCGAGCCGCGCGCCCCACCGCGAGCGGGGCCCCGCGAACGGCTCGGCCGCGCCGCCGGTCGGCGCGGCGGGGCAGGCGACGCAGACCGCGTCCGTCGGCGTGCCGGAGGCGTCGGCGCCCAGCTCCACCAGGGCCTGCACCTTCGCCTCCGTGGCCGTCGCCACCGCGTTGACCAGCGCCGCGTCCGTGAGCGGCACCGGCAGCGACACGATGATGTTGATGGTGCCGGGGCGCGGCGCGCCGACCGCTCCGGCACCCGGCGCCGCCGCCCAGCCCCGTACCCCGATGCCCGCCGTCACCAGCGCCTCGGCGCCCTCGTCGGCGGCGAACCGGCGGTCGGCGACCGACGCGGCCGTCATCAGCCCGACCCCGGGGCCCGAGAGCTCCGCCCCGGCGGCCAGCTCGCCCAGATGGGCGACCGGGTCGAGGCGCGCGTACCCCGGCGGCACCTGCGCGTTGACCACCCAGTCGCGGGCCCCGATGCCGCCGCCGAGCACCGCGCTCGACACCATCCGGGTGCCGGGACCGGGCGCCCACACCAGCAACGGCCAGGAGGCGCCGTCCTCTTCGTGCCGCAGCAGGGCGGCGTCGGAGAGCGTGGGGATGGCGGGGGTAAGGGCGGGCGAGGGTCTCTGGAGCACGCCGCACCCTAACGCGCGCCGGGCAGCCGGGCCGCCGCCGCCCTGCTAGCGCGAGCCGCTCCGCCGGGCCGCATCCGCTCCGCCGGGCCGCCGCCACCCCGGCGGGCCGCATCCGCCCCGCTATCGCGCGCCGCCCCGCCGTACCGCATCGCCCCGCTAACGCGCCCCGCCCGGCTCCGTGCCCGCCAGGTGGTCCGCCGCGATCCAGCCGCCGGCCATCGCGGGGCCGATGGTGGCCCCGGGGCCCGGATAGGTCTCGCCCATCAGGGCGGCGGACACGTTCCCCGCCGCGTACAGGCCGACGACGGGCGAGCCGTCCTCGCGCAGTACGCGCGCGTCGGCGTCGGTCAGCAGGCCGCCCTTGGTGCCGAGGTCGCCCGGGTGCACCTGCACCGCGTAGAACGGCGCCGCGCCCAGCTCCGCGAGGTTCGGGTTGGGCAGCGTCGGGTCGCCGTAGTAGCGGTCGTACGCGCTCGCGCCCCGGCCGAAGTCGCCGTCGTGCCCCGCGCGGGCGAAGCCGTTGAAGCGCTCCACCGTGGCCGCGAAGCGCCCCGGGTCCACGCCGATCAGCCCGGCGAGCTCCTCGGGCGTCGCCGCCCTCCGCACCACCCCCGACTCCAGCAGCCGCCGAGGGAAGGGCTGCCCGGGCAGCAGCCCCATGAAGACGTAGCGGCGCCGCGCGCGGGCGTCCAGGACCAGCCAGGCGGGCACGGTCTCCGCCCCGGTCTTCTCCCGGTGCGCGTACATCGCGTCCACGAACTCGTGGTACGGCGCCGCCTCGTTGACGAACCGCTCGCCGTTCCCGTCCACGATGATCATGCCGGGGATGCCGCGTTCCGCGACCAGGAAGAACGGCGCCGTGCCGTCTGGCGGCACGACCGAAGGCGCTCCCCACACCTTGTCCAGGAGATCCGTCGCCGCCCCGAGCCGCAGCCCCTCCCGCAGCCCGTCACCCTCCTGGCCCTCCGGCGGCGTCGAGCTCCACGCCGGGTCCGTCGGCGCCGGCAGATGGCGGGCGCGCAGCCCGGCGTCGCGCGAGAAGCCGCCGGACGCCAGCACCACACCCCGGCGGGCGCGCACCGTCACCTCGCGCCCGGCGCGCACGGTACGCACCCCGGTCACCCGGCCGTCCGTGTCGGTGAGCAGCCGCCGCGCCGGGGCGCCCAGCCACAGCTCGCCGCCGAGCCGGGCCAGCGACAGCCGCAGCCTGCCGATCAGCGCCTCGCCGAGCGCGACCGGACGCCGCCCCGCCGCCAGGTCCCGCACGGCCCGCAGCCCCACCTTCGCCGCCGTCCGCTTGCCCGCTGGGGTCCGGGTCACCATGTTGAGGTAGCGGAAGTCGTACGAGGTGATGGTGAGCCCGTACGTGGGCAGGTGCGCCCGGCGCATCAGGGCGCGCTCGCGCCGCGGGAGCCGGCGCAGGTCGAAGACCTCGGGCTCGATCGACCGCCCGCGCGCGAAGCCGCCGGGACGCTCGGGGTAGTAGTCGCTGTAGCCGTCCGTGTAGACGAACCGGACGTCGGTGCGGTCGTGGAACTCCCGCACCATGCGCGGCGCCCGGTCCAGATACGCCTCCTTGCGCGCGGCGGACACCCGCTCGCCCACGGTGGCGTCCAGATAGGCGCGGGCCAGGTCGTGGCTGTCGGGGAGCCCCGCCGCGCGCAGATGCTGGTTGTCCGGCACCCAGATGGCGCCGCCCGAGAGCGCCGTGGTGCCGCCGTACAGGCCGGTCTTCTCCAGGACCACCACGCTCAGCCCGCGCAGCCGCGCGGTCACGGCGGCGGCGAAGCCGGCGGCCCCGGAGCCGACGACCACGACGTCGTACGTGATGACGTCCTCGGGGTTCCTACTGGTCGGCTCGGTCACGACGGCCGCCTTTCGTTCGGAATGCGCGAGAGGCTAGGCGGCCCCCGGGCCCCGGCACAGGGGGGTTCCCGGTGACCGGGAAGGGAGCCGCGCGACGGGGGCCCGGTCCGTTAGGAAGGCGCGGACAGCGTTCCCCGATCTCCATGAGGTGCCGCCATGCCCGCCGTACCCGATGTACCCGCCGTACCCGCCACGCCTGACGTACCCGATCTACCCGCCGTACCCGCCACGCCTGACGTATCCGACGTACCTGTCGTGCCCGCCGCGCTCGCCCGATCCACCGACCTCACCGGGCGGGTGGCCCTGATCACCGGCGCCGCCCGCGGCCAGGGCGCGGGCCACGCCCGGACGCTGGCCGCCGCCGGAGCCTCCGTGGTGCTCACCGACCTCGACGAGGCCGGCGCGGAGGCGGTCGCCGCCTCGGTCCGCGCGGCCACCGGACGCCCGGACGCCGCGCTCGCGCTGCGCCACGACGTGGCCGACGCCGCCGACTGGGAGCGGGTCGTCGCGCGCGCCGTCGAGCGGTACGGGCGGCTCGACGTGCTCGTCAACAACGCGGCCCTGTGGCGCACCGCGCCCGTGGGGGAGCAGGACGAGGAGGAGTTCAGGACCCTGCTGTCGGTCAACCTCGTCGGCCCCTTCCTCGGCATCCGCGCCGCGCTGCCCGCCCTGCGCGCGGCGGGCGGCGGCTCGATCATCAACATCTCCTCCACCGCCGGGCTCAAGGGCATACCCGGGCACAGCGCCTACGGGGCGTCCAAGTTCGGGCTGCGCGGACTGACCCGCTCGGCCGCCCTCGACGTCGCCGCCGAGGGCATCCGGATCAACACCGTGCACCCCGGCATGATCGACACCCCGATGATCGGCGCGGTCACCGGCGACGGCGACGCCACCGCGCGCGACTGGCCGCACATCCCCGCGCGCCGCATCGGCACGCCCGAGGACGTCAGCGGGCTCGTGCTCTTCCTCGCCTCCGACGCCTCCGCGTACGTGACGGGCGCGGAGTTCGCGGTCGACGGCGGACTGGGCGCCCAGTGACCGGCCCGGGCCTGACCCCCGCCGCGCGCGGGCTCGTCGAGCTGCTGGCCGGCTCCTTCCCCGCGCTCGGCCCCGGCACGGACGTGCCCGCCGTGCGCGCCGCCCTGCACCGCCCGCCCACCGGGCTGCCCGCGCTCGCCTCGGTCACCGACCGGACGGTCCCGGGCCCCGAGGGCGCGCCGGACGTGCCCGTACGGATCTACCACCCGGGGCCCCCGGACACCCCCGGCCCGCTCCCGGTCGTCCTGTTCCTGCATGGCGGCGGCTTCGTGCTGTGCGGCCTCGACAGCCACGACGGGCTCTGCCGCGAACTGGCCGCCGGTGCCGGGGCGTTGGTCGTCTCCGTCGACTACCGGCTGGCCCCCGAGCACCCGGCGCCCGCCGCCCTCGACGACGCCCGCGCGGCGCTGGACTGGGTGGTCGCGCACGCGGCCGGCCTCGGCGGCGACCCGGAGCGGCTGGCCGTCGCCGGGGACAGCGCGGGCGGCACCCTCGCGACCGGCCTGTGCCTGCTGGCCAGGGAGCGGGGCGGCCCGATGCCCGCCGCGCAGGTGCTGCTCTACCCGGCGCTCGACCCGGCGGCGGACAACGCGTCGACGCGCGCGTTCGGCGAGGGCCACTTCCTGACCGCCGCGCACCTGCGCTGGTACTGGGAGCAGTACCTGGCGGGCGCCGCGCCGACGCCCTTCACCGCGCCCGCGACCGCGCGGGACCTGTCGGGGCTGCCCCCGGCGCTGCTCGTGGAGGCGGAGTGCGACCCGCTGCGCGACGAGGGGCGCGCCTACGCGGCCCGGCTGACCGAGGCCGAAGTCCACACGGCGTACGGGATGTTCCACGGCTTCACCGACTTCACGGCCCAGCTCCCCGAGGCGGCCGAGGCCGTGCGCCGGGTGACGGACTGGCTGCGGGAGCGCCTCGGGGCGGCCTGACCCGGCGGTCCCGACCGGGCACCCCGTGACCCCGCGCCAGGCGGGGCCGCGGGGTGCCCGCGCGTACGGGCGCGCTCAGCCGTGCAGGGCGGCGGCGACGAGCTCGTACGAGCGGAGCCGGGCCGCCTGGTCGTGCACGCAGGTGTTGACCATCAGCTCGTCGGCGCCGGTCTCCGCCAGCAGCGCCCGCAGTTCCTCGCCGACCCTGCGGGGGCCGCCCACGACGGCGCTCGCGCCGAACGGCGTCGCCATGCCCGCCAGCCGGCGCACGGCCTGGTCGGCGGGGAGCAGCGCGTCGGGCAGCGAGCGGGAGATCATCAGCTGCACGAGCTCCTGGCTCGCCGCCTGCCGGCGCGCCTCGGCGTCGGTGTCGGCCGCCACCACCGTGACGGTGATCAGGGTGTACGGGCGGTCCCGCTCGGCGGAGGGGCGGAAGTTCTCGCGGTAGAGCCGGAACGCCTCGGCCGCGTTCCCGCCGCCGAAGTGGTGGGCGAACGCGAACGGCAGGCCCGCCGCCGCGGCGAGGGAGGCCCCGTACCCGCTCGACCCGAGGATCCACAGCGGCGGGGCCGGCACGCCGTCCGGCGCGACCCGGACATCGCGGTACGGGTGGCTGTCCGGCCAGGCTCGGGTGCCGAGGAAGCACTGGAGCTCCCCGACCTGCGCGGCGAACGCCGAGGCGTCCCCGCGCTGGAGGGCGCGGGCGGCGGCGGGGTCGGTGCCGGGGCCCCGGCCGACGCCGAGGTCGATCCGCCCGGGGTGGACGGCGTGCAGCAGCGCGAACTGCTCGGCGACGGTGAGCGGCGGGTGGTTGGGCAGCATCACGCCGCCCGAGCCGATCCGGATCCGCTCGGTGGCCGAGGCGAGGTGCCCGATGAGCAGCGCGGGCGTGCCGGCGGTCAGATCGGGGTGGTTGTGGTGCTCGGTCACCCACAGGCGGCCGTAGCCGAGGCGCTCGGCGTGCCGGGCCAGCGCGACGGACGCGGCGACGGACTGCGCGGCGGTCATGCCGTGGGGGACGATCGTGGGGTCCAGGACGGAGAGGGCGGGCCGGGCGGACGAGGCGGGCGGGTCGGACGGGTTGGGCACGGCGGTCATGCGGCGAGGGCTCCGTTCGGGGCGAGGGGGGCGGGCCGCAGGCCGTAGGCATCGGCGAGCAGCGCGTAGGACCGCAGGCGGGCCCGCTGGTCGTGGACCGTCGTGTTGACCATGATCTCGTCGGCGCCGGTGACCCGGGCCAGCCGGTCGAGCTCGTCCTTGACGCGCCCGGCGGTGCCGCTGAGCACGGTGGCCGGGTAGTCGCCGCGCGTCCGGGCGAGGCGCTCGGCCGCCGTCTCGGGCGGGAGCAGGATGTCGGGGCGGTGCTCGTGGTAGCTCTGGAAGGTCAGGACCTGGGAGGCCGCCTGCCGCCGGGCCTCGGCCTCGGTGTCGGCCGCCACGACGTTGGCGGTGACCAGGGTGTACGGGCGGCTCAGCGCGGCGGACGGCCGGAAGCGCTCGCGATACAGGCGCGGCACGGTCGTGGTGCCGGGCCCGCCGAAGTGGTGGGCGAAGGCGTACGGCAGCCCCCGCTCGGCCGCAAGGAGCGCGCTGTACGGGCTGGAGCCCAGGATCCACAGCTCGGGCGGCGGGGCGCCGACGGGCACCGCCCGCACCCCGGTCCGGGGCCCCCGCCGGGTTCCGCCGCCGGTCCCGGGCAGCCCCAGCAGCTCGGCCAGGTCGTCGAGGCGCCGCTCGTGGGCGAAGGGGGTGCCCCGGCTGAGGGCGTGCGCGGTGGCGGGGTCGGCACCGGGGGCGCGGCCCACGCCGAGGTCGACGCGGCCCGGGTGCAGGGCGCCGAGCAGCGCCGCCTCCTCGGCTACGGCGAGGGGCGCGTGGTTGGGCAGCATCACGCCGCCCGCGCCGACCCGGATGCGGCGGGTGCGGGCGGCCAGGTACAGCGTGTAGAGCAGCGGGGTGCCCTTGGCGAGGGCGGGGTGGTTGTGGTGCTCGGTCACCCACAGGCGGGCGTAGCCGAGGCGTTCGGCGTGGCGGGCCAGCTCGACGCTGGCGGCGACGGTGTCGGCGGGGGTGAGGCCGCTGGGGACGATGGTGGGGTCCAGGACGGACAACAGGGGCAGGGGCAGGGGCAGGGGCACGGGGGTTCCCGACGGTGTGAAGGGGTGGGTGGGCCCGGAGGGCCGGTGCCGGGGGAGTCGCCCAGACCCCCTCGATGCGAACGAGGTGCGCTACCAGACTGCGCCACAGGCCCTTGCGACGTGTGAAACATTAGCATCCCGAGCG
>NZ_JBEZHM010000068.1:0-37233 GCF_040650575.1 Streptomyces sp. NPDC048659
ACGTCCAGTACGAGGGCGTGCGCCCGGCACGCCGAGAGCACGCGCCTGACGCCGCGAGGCCGCCCTCCGGGCGACGACGGGAGTGTGACGACAGGCCCTAGGGTCTCGGCCCGGCCCAGGGCCGCCCGGCGGGCGCGGGCGGCTCCGATCGGGTGGACTCCCGGAACACGCCCGGCGGCGCCGCCGTCGGGCCCCGGGGGTCGGTGTTCCTCTGGGCGTCCGTGCCCGTGACCCGGAGGAAGCCACCCCCATGCGACGACGTACGCCCTCCCGCCGGCTGCTGGCCGCGACGCTGCTGGTGGCGTCCGTGCTGGCCCCGGTGGCCGCCGCCCCCGCCACCGCCGTCCACGCGGCGAGCGCGCCCGCGCCCGGCGCCGGTCTGGCCGGCGGGGACGACTGCCCGCCGGACGGGCTCGGGCCCGAGCTGACCGCCAAGCTGGACAGGACGATCGAGAAGGTCCGCGTGCAGGCGGGCATCCCCGGTGTCGTCGTCGGGCTCTGGATGCCCGGCCGGGGCAGCTATGTGCGGGCCACCGGCGTCGCCGACAAGGCCACCGGCGAGCCGATGTTCGCGAACACCTACGTGCGCATCGGCAGCGAGACCAAGACCTTCACCGTCACCGCGCTCCTCCAGCTGGTCGACGAGGGGCGGGTCGGGCTCGACGACCCGATCGCGAAGTACGTCCACGGCGTGCGGAACGGGCACCGGATCACCCTCCGCCACCTCGCCGAGATGCGCAGCGGGCTCTACCCGTACACCGCCGACAAGGACTTCGTGCAGGCGCTGCTCAGCGAGCCGCGGCGGCAGTGGACCCCGCAGGAGGTGCTGCCGTACGGGCTGAAGCACGAGAACACCGCGGAGCCCGGCACGACGTTCCAGTACTCCAACACCAACCTGGTGCTGCTCGGGCTCGTCGTCGAGAAGGTCACCGGGCGCCCGCTCGCCGAGGTCCTGCGGCACCGGGTGTTCCGCCCCGCGCACCTGAAGGACTCGGCGCTGCCGTACGGCGCCGAGTTTCCCGAGCCGCACGCCCACGGCTACACGAACCAGACGCTCAGCGGCGCGGTCGAGGACTCCACGGACTGGAACCCGAGCTGGGCCTGGGCGGCCGGCGGGATGACCTCCAACCTGCGCGACCTGCGGCACTGGGCGGAGGTCCTCGCCACCGGGCGCCTGCTCAGCCCCGAGACCCAGGCCCAGCGCCTGAAGACGCTGCCGACCGGCTTCCCGGGCACCACGTACGGCCTCGGCATCCTGGAGACCAACGGCTGGATCGGGCACAACGGTTCGCTGCCGGGGTACGAGACCGTCACCGTCTACCTGCCGGAGCGGAAGGCGACCCTGGTCGTCCTCATCAACACCGACTCGCTCGTCGGCGGCCAGGAGCCGTCCACCCTGCTGGCCCGCGCGATCACCGAGGTGGTCACCCCGGACCACGTCTACGCCGGGGCGATCCCGCCGCGCTGAGCGCCGCCGCGCGGGCTCAGGCGATGGAGGCGGACAGGACCGCCGAGACGGCCAGGTTGCACGAGGCGGTCACCCAGACCGCCGGGTGCGGCTCGGGGTCGACCAGGGTGGCGCCCAGCCGGCCCGGGGTGACCAGGTCCACGACGAGGAAGGCCACCGCCATCATCACCAGGCCCAGCAGCCCGAACGCCGCCGTCGAGACCAGGCCCTTGGCGAAGTCCTCGTAGGTCGTCCAGATCGACGTGAAGACGATCCCGCCGATGCCGAGCAGCGCGGAGGACAGCAGCACCGCCGCGTTCCGGTTGCGCTCCTCCCAGATCTGCCGGCCCAGCTTGCCCGGGGTCAGCAGGTCGATCAGGAAGATGCCGAGGATCAGCAGGACGACGCCGAGGGCGCCGTACGCGGAGGCCCGGCCGAGGCCGTTGACGATGTCGCTCATGGGAATGCCGGCTCCGGGGCAGAGGGATCGCGCACGGTCGGGGAACGTGAACGATCGCGGTCAAGGACCGGCAAAATGTAGCGCAGCGCGCCGGAGCCCCGGCCGGGCGGGCCGGGGGCTCGGGCGCCGCCGCGGCGGACGGCCGTCGGCGGCGGGGGACCGGCGGGGGACCGGCGGGGGACCGGCGGTCAGACGCCGGGCGGGATCTGCTTGGCGCGGGAGCGGACCATGAAGGCGGTCACGATCTCGGCCACGCCCACCACCAGCAGCCAGACGCCGCCGAGGACCGTCAGCACCGCCACCGACTCCAGCGGCGAGACGATCAGCACCACACCGGCCAGCGCGCTGATCACGCCCAGCGCGATCTGCCAGCCCCGGGCCGGCATCATCGGGTCGGAGGCCGCCGCCACGGTCTGCATGATGCCGCGGAACAGCCAGCCGATGCCGATCCACAGCGCCAGCAGCAGGAGCGACTGGGTGGCGCCCTTGAAGCAGAACAGGCCCAGCAGGATGCCCAGCGTGCCGCTGATGAAGGCCATCACCCGCAGCGAGGTCCGGGCGTGCGTGCCGAACGCGGCGACCAGCTGCAGCACGCCGCTCACCAGCAGGTAGATGCCGAACAGCACGCCGACCACGGTCAGCGTGGCCTTCGGCCAGGCCAGCACCATCACACCCAGGGCCAGCGACAGGAGCCCCGCGACCAGCGTCGCCTGCCAGGCGAGCCCGGCCAGCAGCCCGAGCGGCCCCGGGGGCACGTCCCGTCCGGGACGGTCGTCCGTCTGTGTCATGACCTCACTCCACTCCTCGTCGCGTGCCCTCGGCGGGCGGTCGCGTACGTGCGCAGGAACAGCGCCTCGGCCAGCGCCATCGTCTCGATCTCGGCGGGGTCCACGCTCTCGTTGGGCGCGTGGATGAGGCAGCCGGGCTCCTCGACGCCGATCAGGGCGATCTCCGCCTCCGGGAACCGCCCGGCCAGCACGTTGCACAGCGGGATCGAACCGCCCTGCCCCGACCGGACCATGTCCTTCCCGTACGCCTGCCCCAGCGCCGAGGCGAGCGCCCGGTAGGCGGGCCCGTCGGTGCGCGCCTCGAAGGGCTGGCCCGTGCCCTCCGGCTCCACCTCCACCCGGGCGCCCCACGGCGCCGCCGCCAGCAGATGGGCGGAGAGCGCCGCCCGCGCCTCCTCGGCGTCGGTCCCCGGCGGCACCCGCAGGCTGACCCGGGCCCGTACCTTCGCCTGCACGGCGGCCGAGGAGCCCACCACCGGCGGGCAGTCGATGCCCAGCACCGTGACCGCGGGGCGCGCCCACAGCTCCTCCGCCACCGTCCCGGTGCCCAGCAGCGCCACCCCGTCGAGCACGCCCGCGTCGGCGCGGAACCGCTCCTCCGGATAGTCGACACCCGCCCAGGTCCCGTCGCCGGGCAGGCCCTTGACCGTGGTGTTGCCGGCCTCGTCGCGCAGGCTGTCCAGGATGCGTACGAGCGCGGCGAGGGCGTCCGGTGCCGGGCCGCCGAACATGCCCGAGTGCATCTCGCCCTTGAGGGTGGAGACGGTCACCACCACGGTGGCCAGCCCGCGCAGCGAGGTGGTGGCGGTGGGCAGGCCGCGCGCGAAGTTGCCGGTGTCGCAGATCAGCAGGGCGTCGGCGGCGAAGAGTTCCGGCCGTTGCGGCACCAACTGTTCGAGCCCGCCGGTGCCCTGCTCCTCCGAGCCCTCGGCGACGAACTTGAGGCCGACCGGGAAGCCCGTACCGTCCGGGCCGCCGAGCGCGCGCAGGGCGGTCAGGTGCATGGCGATGTTGCCCTTGCAGTCGGCGGTGCCCCGCCCGTACCAGCGTCCGTCGCGCTCGGTCAGCTCGAACGGCGGGGTGCGCCAGGCGGTGTCGTCGAGCGGCGGCTGCACGTCGTAGTGGCAGTACAGCAGCACCGTCGGCGCGCCCTCGGGGCCCGGGGCGTGCCCGACGACGGCGTCGGTGCCGTCCGGGGTGGTGACCCGGCGCATGTCCGCGAGCCCCGCCTCGGTGAACGCCGTCACGAGGTAGTCGGCGGTCCGCGCGCACTCCTCGGGCGGGAACTGCCGGGGGTCGGCGACCGAGCGCATCGCGACCAGCGCGGTCAGGTCCTCCTTGGCGCGCGGCATCAGCGCGCGGACCTTCGCGCGCAGGGCGGCGGTCTCGGGCGAGTCGGCGGTCATGCGGCCCCTTCCGTTTCCGTGGGTCCCTCGGGCGGATGACTGCGCTCTCACTAAAGCAACACACGACGAACGCCGCAAAACATGACAAAAATGACCTGAACGGACGAGCATCACAGCGGCTGCCCCCGCCGTCCGGAGCAGAGTGGAGAGCGCCCGTGGAGCTCGCCGCACCCGCCGCGACCCCGTCACGCACCGGGAGACCCCATGACCCCGCTCAACCGCCGCGACCTGGGACTGCTCGTCCTGCGGGTCGGCACCGGCGCCGTCCTCGCCGCCCATGGCACGCAGAAGCTCTTCGGCTGGTTCGGCGGCGGCGGCATCGAGGGAACCGCCAAGGGCATGGAGGCCATGGGCTTCTCGCCCGCCCGCGAGAGCGCCATCGCCGCCGGGCTCGGCGAGGCGGGCGGCGGCGCGCTGCTCGCCCTCGGCCTCGCCACCCCCGCCGCCGGGGCCGCCGCAGCCGGCGCCATGGCGGGCGCGGTCGCCGTGCACGCCCCGGCCGGTTTCTTCGCCCAGGGCGGCGGCTACGAGTACCCCGCCTTCCTCGGCTTCACCGCCGCCGCCATCGGCGTCGCCGGAGCGGGCCGCTACTCCCTCGACCACGCCACCTGCCACGTCCTCGACCGCCCCTGGGTCGTCGCCGTCGCCTTCGTCGGCAGCGCGCTCGCCGCCGCGGCCGTCGTGGGGCGCCGCGCCCAGGCCCAGGCCGACGCGCGGGCGCGGCCCGAACCCGAACCCGAGCACGAGGCCGCCCCGGACCCGGAGGGCTGAGCCCGTGAAGGCCGTGACCATGCCGCGGTACGGCGGCCCCGAGGACCTCGTCCTCAGCGAGCTCCCGGACCCCAAGGTCGCCCCCGGCGAGGTGCTGGTCCGGGTCGTCGCCGCCGGGGTCAACCCGGTCGACTGGAAGCTGGCCGCCGGGGGCCTCGACCCCCTGATGGTCACCCACTTCCCGCTGATCCCCGGCTGGGACGTCGCCGGGGTCGTCGAGCGCAACGGCCTGGACTCCACCGAGTTCGCCCCCGGCGACGAGGTGTTCGGCTACATCCGCAAGGACAGCGCCGAGTGCGGCGGCTACGCCGAGAAGGTCTCCGTCCCGGTCCGGATGCTCGCCCGCCGCCCGCGCGCCCTCGACTGGGCGCAGAGCGGCGGCCTGCCGCTCGCCGGGCTCACCGCCCTCCAGGCCGCCGACCGGGTCGGCGTCGGCGCGGGCGACACCGTCCTGGTGCACGCGGCGGCCGGCGGCGTCGGCTCGCTCGCCACCCAGCTCGCCGTCGCCCGAGGCGCCCGGGTCATCGGCACCGCGGGCCCCGCCAACCACGCCTTCCTGCGCGGACTGGGCGCCGAACCCGTCGCGTACGGCCCCGGGCTCGCCGACCGGGTCCGGGAGCTGGCCCCCGACGGGGTGGACGCGGCGCTCGACTTCGTGGGCGGCGAGGCCCTCGACGCCTCCCTGGCCCTCCTCGGCTCGCCCGCCCGGCTGGCCTCCATCGCCGACCACCGGGCCGCCGCCCTCGGCGGGCACTACGTCTGGGTGCGCCCCGACGGGGCCGGACTCGCGGCCCTCGCCGCCCTCGCCGACGCGGGCCGCCTCACCGTCCCCGTCGAGCGGGTGCTGCCGCTGGCCGAGGCGGCCGAGGCGTGGCGGCTCAGCGCCGGCGGCCACACCCGGGGCAAGCTCGTCCTCTCGGTCGGCGAGGACCGGCCGGCTCGATAGTGTTCGGGAAGATCCGGAGCCCTCCCGGCGCTGGCACCTGACGGGAGGGCAGGGGGAGACCATGCGGACACGCGAGGGAAGGAACGGGCACCGGCCATGAAGATCGATCTCACGGACACCAACTCCAGCAAGATCAACAAAGCGATCCTGGAGGCCCGCCGCGCGGTCGGCACCCCGGCCGTCGGCGTCGTGCTCACCCTCGTCATCGTCACCGACGAGGAGAACGCCTACGACGCCGTGAAGGCGGCCAACGAGGCGTCCCGCGAACACCCCTCCCGCACCCTCGTCGTCATCAAGCGGCACGCCCGCTCCCCGCGCGGCCGGAACGAGACCCGGCTCGACGCCGAGGTCCGGGTCGGCACCGACGCGGGCGCGGGCGAGACCGTCCTGCTCCGCCTGCACGGCGAGCTCGGCACCCGCGCCGACTCCGTCGTGCTGCCGCTGCTCCTGCCGGACGCCCCGGTCGTCGTCTGGTGGCCGGTCGACGCCCCCGACGTCCCCTCCCGCGACCCGCTGGGCACGCTCGCCCAGCGCCGCATCACCGACACCTACGCCGTCGAGGACCCGCTCGCGGCCCTCGCCGTACGCGCCGCCTCGTACGCCCCCGGCGACACCGACCTCGCCTGGACCCGGCTCACGCCCTGGCGCTCCCTGCTCGCCGCCGCGCTCGACCAGGCCGGCGCGACGGTGATCTCGGCCGCCGTCGAGAGCGAGGCCGACAACCCCAGCGCCGAGCTGCTCGCCCGCTGGTTCGGCGCCCGGCTCGACGTGCCGGTGGAGCGGGTGGTCACGGACGGCCCGGTCGTCACGGCCGTCCGGATGGGCACCCCCGACGGGGAGATCCGCATCGACCGCCCGGAGGGCCCGGTCGCCCACCTCGCCATCCCGGGCCAGCCGAGCCGCGTGATGGCCCTCAAGGTGCGCACCACAGCCGAGCTCATCGCCGAGGAACTGCGCCGCCTCGACCCGGACGAGGCGTACGCCGCGGCGCTGCGGTACGGGGGGTAGCCGGGCGCCCGCGCGGGGGCGCCGCGCGCGGGCGCACGCCCGGCGGCGCGAGGGCGGGCGGCACCCGGCCCGGACACGGGCGGCGGCGCCCGGCGGGCCGGGGCACCGCCCCCGCTACCCCGGCAGCAGCCGCGTGTGCCCCTCGGGCAGCTTGGTCCACCAGTGGTCGTAGCGGCGGTACAGCGCCGGGTCGCGGGGGGCGAGCAGCGCGTGCAGGGAGCGGGCCTCCTCGGCCAGCCCCTCCCACGCGCCCGCCGGAAGGACGTGGAAGGCGCGCGCCTCGATGCCGCCCTCGGCCGGCCGCCACACCCCGGCCACGTACCCGTCGACCAGCAGCGTCGGCAGCACATCCCCGTTGACCCTTATCACCGCCTTGCGGTAGTCCGCCGGGATCACCCGGGCCCGGTCCGCGTACGCCAGCAGCACGCTGTCCCACATCCCCAGCAGCCGCGGCGGCGCGAGCGTCTCCCCGTCCGGCCGCGCCGCCCCCGGCACGTCGAACAGGACCGTGCCGTCCGGCCCTTCGAGCCGCTCCAGACCGTCGCCGAGCTCCGTCAGCACCCGGCGCACCGGCCCCCGCTGCACCATCGCGAACTGCGCCACGTCCGCCACCGAGCCGGGCCCGAAGCCCGCCAGGTAGCGCAGCACCAGCTCCCGCAGCGCCCCGGGCGGCTCCTCCCGGCCGGTCACCGGGGCGCCGCCGGACGCCACGAACGAGGGACGCTGCCCGAACGACCAGGGCCCGCCGGTCGGCTGGTGGTGCAGCGGCGCGTACGCCCGCAGCCCCCACCACGCGCCCTCCGCCCGCTCCTCGCCGACCCGCTCCGCCAGCCAGCCGCGCAGCTCCGCCACCGACCGGGGCCGCTCCGCGAACGCCAGCAGGCCCGGCACGAGTTCCTCGCCCTCGGCGGGGGTGAGCCCCGTCGCGGCGAAGCGGTAGCCGAGCCGGGTCCCGTACAGCGTCCGCTGCAACGCCTCCCGGAACACGCGGTAGTCCCCGGCGTGCACCGCGTGCAGGGTGATCCGCATCAGCGTCGCCTTCACCACCTCGCGCCCCGCGAACACCGCGTCCACCTCGGCCGGATCCAGCCCGTCGAGCCGGTTCCACAGCGCCACGTACGGCGAACCCGGGTGCTGCGCCTGGAGCGCCACGACCCGCCGGACACCCTCGGCCACGCCCAGCGGCGCGCGCTCCAGGAGCAGTTGGCGGGCCAGGGAAGCGCGGTTGAGGCCACGTGCGGTGATCTTCATGCCGGGCATTCTCCCCGAGCGCCCGCCACCGCCCCGCGCGGGGCGACGGCGGGCGCTCGGGCCGACGCGCCGCCGTCCCCCGACCCTTTCCGTCCCCGTCGCCGCAGGTCGTAGGGTCGCCACGCGCGTCGCCCAGGGGGGCGCGCCGACCGCTCCACGCACCGTCCCAGGGGGAACGCACCGCCATGTCCAGGATCCTCGTCGCCGCCACACCCGTCGCCGGCCACCACGCGCCGCTGCTCCAGATCGCCCGGCACCTCTCCGGTCTCGGCCACGAGGTCGTCTTCCTCGGCGGCTCCCGCTTCGCCGCCCAGGTCGAGGCCGCCGGGCCCGCGTTCCGGGCGCTGCCCGCCGAGGCCGACTACGACGACCGCGACCTGCCCGCCCGCTTCCCCGGCCGCGCGGCCGTCCCCGCCGGGCCCGCCCAGGTGCTGTGGGACGTCAAGCACATCTTCGGCGACCCCGTCCCGGCCCAGCTCGCCGCCCTGCGGGAGGCGCTGGCCGCGTTCCCCGCCTCCGTCGTCATCCACGACAACCTCTTCCTCGGCGGCGTCGCGCTCTCCCTCGGCGCGGAACCGGGCGACCGCCCCGCCGTGTTCGGCGTCGGCATCTCGCCGCTCGGCGTCGACAGCCGCGACACCGCCCCGCACCTGCTCGGCCTGCTGCCGCCCGCCGACGAGGCCGAACGCGCGCGCTACGCCGAGCTCGCGGCGACGATGGCCGAGCGCGCCGTCCCCCTGATGGAGCACCTGCGCGGCTGCTTCGCCGCCGCCGGGGTGACCCTCGGCGAGGGCTCCCTGATCCGCCACCGGGTCCAGTCCGCCGACCTGTTCCTCCAGCTCACCGTCGCCGGATTCGAGTACCCGCGCAGCGACCTGCCGGGCAACGTCCGCTTCGTCGGGGCGATCCCCATCGAGGGCGGCAGCGGGACCGGCACGGCCTCTGGCGCCGCCACCGGCAACACTCCGCAGGCGCCCGCCTGGTGGCCCGAGCTCGCGCGGGCCCGGGCCGAGGGGCGGCGGGTCGTCGTCGTCACCCAGGGCACCCTCGCCAACACCGCCCTCGGCCGCCTCGTCGTCCCCGCCCTGCGGGCCCTCGCGGACCGCCCGGACGTCCTCGTCGTCGCCGCCACCGGCCGCCCCGACGCCGCCGAGCGCATCGCCGCCGAGCTTCCCGAGCTCCCCGCCAACGCCCGCGTCGCCGGCTTCGTTCCCTTCGCCGAACTCCTGCCGCTGGCCGACCTGCTGGTCACCAACGGCGGCTACGGCGGCACCCAGGCGGCCCTCGCGCACGGCGTCCCGCTCGTCGTCGGCGGCGACACCGAGGACAAGCCCGAGGTCGCCGCGCGCGTCGAATGGTCCGGCACCGGCGTCAACCTGCGCACCGCCGACCCCTCCGACGAGGAACTCCGCGCCGCCGTCGACAGCGTGCTGTCGACGCCCTCCTACCGCGAGCGTGCCGCCGCCCTCGCCGAGGAGTACGCCGCCCACGACGCCCTCGCCCTCATCGACGGCCTCGTCCGCGAGGCCGCCGGGCCCGGCTCCGGCCCCGCCGCCCCCGGCCCCGCCGGTACCGTTTCCGACCGGAGTGATCTCGCCAAGCTGCGGTGAGAGTTGGCCGAGACCTGGTGAAGCCTCCGGGACGGCTTGCCCACGCCCCGCCGCACCCGTAAGGATCGCCCGCACGCACAGAGTCGAACGGGGGCGCCATGAAACCTCGCCTGGTCTTCGTCCACGGCATCGGCGGCCCCCGCGACGCCGCCGCCGACCTGGAGGAATGGCTGCGGGCCGCCGCCTCGGGCGCCCGCGCCGCCGGGCACGCGGAACGGGCCTCCGGCCTCACCGGAGGCTGGGCCGCCGACGCCCGCTTCGCCTACTACGGCGACCTGTTCCGCACCCCCGGCAGCCAAGGGGCCGGGGCCGCCGGACCGGACCGGGACGCGGACGACGAACTGCTCGCCGAGCTGCTCCTGGACGCCGTCGACGCCCGCCTCGCCGAGCCCGCCGCGCCCCTGTCCGCCGCCGAGACCCGCGCCCTACGGCACGCCCGTACCCAGCTCGCCCCGCCGCCCGGGGCCCAGGGCGCGGGCGCGCCCGCCCGCCGCGCGGTCAACGCCGTCACCACCCTGCTCGCCGTCCCGGGCCTGCGCGCCCTCGGCGGCTGGCTCGGCGCCCGCACCACGGCCGGGATGCTCGGCCAGGTCGCCCGCTACCTCAACCGCGCCGAGCCCGACCCGACCGGGGCCACCCTGGACCGCCGCGTCCGCGCCCGCGTCGCCGCCTGCCTCGACCCGGACGGCCCCAACGTCGTCGTCGCCCACTCCCTCGGCACCGTCGTCGCCCTGGAGACCCTCCACGAACTCGCGTACGGGAATGACGGGGCCGGGGCCGGGGACAGGGACAGGGACGGGGCCGGAACCGGGGGAGGGCCCCGGGTCCCGCTGTTCGTCACCCTCGGCTCGCCGCTCGGCATCCGCACCGCCGTCCAGCCCCGGGTCCGGCCCCGCCCCCTCGCCACACCCGGCTCCGTGGGCCGCTGGCTCAACTTCTGGGACCGCGACGACCTCGTCGCCGCCCGCCCGCACCTGGAGACCTTCGTCCGCCCCAACGCCGACACAGTCCGCCCGGTCTCCCACCGCGTCGACTCCGACGGCGCCTGGGTCCACCCGGCGGCGAAGTACCTGGCCCAGCCCGCCGTCGCCGGGCCGCTCGTCGAGGCGCTGACCACCCTCGGGGAGCGATGACCGGACCCCGCCATGTGCTGGTGATCGGGGCCCAGTGCCCCGGACTCGGCCTCCTCGACGACCTGGAGCAGGCCGCCCGCGCCCTCCACGACACCCTCACCACCCCCTGGGCCGGCGCCTGCGAGAAGGAGCAGCCGCACGGCCCGACCCTGCTGTACGGACCCGGGCTCACCCGCGCCGACGTCGACGAGGCCGTCCGGCGGGCGGGCCGGGCCGCCGCCGACGCCGGGGCCGTCCTCGTCCTCGGCCTGCTCGGCCACGGCATGGCCGCCGGCACCCGGCTCTACTTCATGGCCGACGACTCCCGCGCCGAGGAGCCGATGAGCGCCGTGGACGTCGGCTCCCTGCTCACCGCGCTCCTCGACACCCCCGGACTCGACGGGGTGCTGGCCCTCGTCGACACCTGCCACGCGGGCAACGCCCAGCCCGACCTCGGCTCCCTCGCCCTCGGCGTGCGGCGCGGCGACACCCGCTTCTCGCTGCTCATGGGCGCGGGCGCCGAGGAGGAGGCGTACGGGCTCCGGTTCAGCCGCACCCTCGTCAAGGTGCTCGACGCGGGCATCGCCGACGCGGGCGAGACCCTCGCCGCCGCGGCCGTCGTCCGGGCCGTCCGCGAGGACGGCGGCGCCGAGGGGCAGGCCGTCCACCACACCGACCACGACGGCGCCCTGTTCGCCACGGGACCCCTCTGGCTCGCCCGCAACGCCCGCCACGGCGACGCCGGACCGGGCGCCCCGCTCGGCCCGGTCGGCCGCGCGGAACTCGACCTCGCTGTCGGCGGTGAGGGCGAGCCGGGAGGCTCGGGCGACGCGGGCGACGCGGGCGACGCGGGAGACGCGGGAGACACGGGTGACATGGGAGGCCCGTGCGTTTCCGGCGACCCGAGTGCTCCCGGCGTCTCGGGCGTCCCCGGGCACCCCACCGCCCCCAGTCACCCCACCGCCCTCGGCACCGCCCCTTCCGCCCCCGCCCTCCCCGCCTCCGCCCTCTTCGCCGACGCCCGCCGCCGGGACGCGCTCGACCGCCGGGTGGACGCCCTGCCCGAACCCCGGCGGAGCTGGGCGCGCCGGGTGGTGCACGCCCTGCGCGGCGCCGTGCGCACCCAGGAGCTGCTGGCCGGCTGGCCCGGCGCCGACCTCACCACCGCCCTGCTGCGCCGCGCCCTCGCCGTGGCCTGCCCCGCGCCGCTCGCCCCGCCGCCCGAGTCCTCCGGCGGCGAACTGCTCCGGGACGCCGTCGAGTACCTGCTGCTGCGCGCCCCACGCGCCGGGCAGCGGCCCACCGAACCGCTCGCCGCCTTCGTCGCCGCCCTCGCCGTCGAGACCCTGGTCGACCCGCGCGACCCCGTCCTGCGCCGCTGGGCCCACGACCTCGGTGCCGCGATCGACCTCAACGACGCCTTCGAACGGCTCGCGGACAGCGCGCGGGAGACCCGGCTGCGGCTCGTGGTCAGCCTCCACGCGGCCGTCGGCGACGAGTGGCCCGAGTCGCTCGCCGTCTGGCTCCTGGACGGCGGCACCGTGTGCCGGAACGAGGAGGTCCGCTGCCCCGCACAGGACCGCGCCGGCGTCGAACGGGCCCTCGTCGGCGTCCTCAAGTGGGCCTCCTGGCACGCCGACGCCCTCGACGCCCCGCTGCGCCGGGTCGAGATCGCCGCCCCCGCCCCGCTGCTCGCCGTCTGGCGCCCGGAGGACACCGACTTCGGGATGCGCCTCGGCGACCTGCACGACGTGGTGCTGCGCTGGAGCGACCGTATCCAGCCACCCGAGCACCTGTGGTGGATCAACGACCAGGCCAGGACCACCCTCAAGGCCATGGACGGCCACACCGAGGGCAGCCGCGTCGACTGGCTCGCCGAGGCCGACACCCGCCGCGCGGACGAGCTCCACGAGCGCCTGCGCCGCACCGCGCCCCGCAGCCGGGCCGTCGCCCTGGCCCACCGGCCCGCCCAGCTGCCGGACCTGATGGAGGTCCTGCTGGCCTCCTCGCCGATCGTGCTCTGGCCGAACCCGGCCCGGGGCGGCGCGGGCGCCCCGGGCGCCGACGGGGACCCGGACGCCCCCGGGACCGCCGTACCGGAGCCCGTACGCCGTTCCGTGGACACGTACTGGCATCTCCTGCCCGCCGAGTTCAGCCGCGCCTACCGGGAGCACCGGCGTGCCGGACCCGGGGCGGACGGCGGCGGCTGCGGCCCCGCCGACCCCGGACGGCTCCGGCTCGCCGGACTGCGCACCGTCTGGGACGGGCACGAATGGCTGGAATTCTGCAAATGGTTCGACCGCGAGCACACGGCTCGGGAAGGGTCCCCCTGGGAACCGTTCCCGTCGGAGGGGGAGAGTCCCGCATGACCTGGCAGCCTTTCTACGTCGGCGACGGCGCCGCCCCGGCCGACCCCGAGCGCCCCGTCGCGCTGCCCCCGGCCCCGCCCTGGCGGGAGTTCCCGCGCCGCTCCCTGCACGAGCGGTTCGTGCCCCCGCCCGGCCTCGTCGAGGCCGTCAACGCCGCGCTCGCGCTGCGCCGCCCGCTGCTCGTCACCGGACCCGCCGGTTCCGGCAAGTCCACCGTCATCGAGCAGGTCGCCGCCGAACTCGCCCTCGGCACCGTCCTGCGCTGGCACATCACCTCCCGCAGCGGCCTCACCGAGGCCCTCTACCGCTACGACGCGCTCGGCCGCATCCACGCCCAGCGGCTCCAGGGAGGCGACGGCGGGCAAGGCGGCGACCGCGGCGAGAACGGCGACGACATCGCCCCCTTCCTGCGGATGGGCCCCCTCGGCACCGCCCTGCTGCCCGCCGACCGGCCCCGCGCGCTGCTCATCGACGAGATCGACAAAAGCGACCTCGACCTCCCCAGCGACCTGCTCGACGTCCTGGAGCGCGGCGAGTTCGAGATCCCCGAACTCGCCCGCTACGGCACCGAGCTCGTCGCCGTACGCGAATGGCAGGGCGACGCCCGCCACGAGGTGCGGCGCGGCCGCGTGCAGTGCACCGAGTTCCCGTTCATCGTCATGACCAGCAACGGCGAACGCGACTTCCCGGCCGCCTTCCTCCGCCGCTGCGTCCGCTTCACCATGCCCCTGCCCACCCCCGACACCCTGCTGCGGATCGTCGAGGCCCACCTGGGCGCCGACACCGCCCGCACCCCCGAGGCCGGCCGGCTGCTCACCGTCTTCCTCGAACGGCTCACCGCGGGCGAGAGCCTCGCCGTCGACCAGCTCCTCAACGCCGTCCACCTGCTCGCCGGGGCCGGCGCCCCCGACGAGCACCGGCGGCAGGCCGTCGAGGAACTGATCCTGCGCGAGCTCTCCCGTGCCTGATCCGCTGCCCGGACTGCTCGCCGCCCTGCGCTCCGCCGTCCCCGACCTGGACGGCACCGCGCTGGCGGAAGCCCTCTGGCTGGCCGCCCACACGGCCGGGGACCGGACCGCCGCCGCGGACCGGCCCGCGCGCACACCCCCCGCCGACCGCCCCGCCCGACCGTCCGGCACCCCGGACGGCCCGCCGCGCCCCGACGCCCCCGCGCCCCGTCCGGACGGCCCCGACCCGGCCGCCGGACCACCGCCCGCGCCCGGCAGCCGCCCGCTCCACGAGCGGCTCACCGGCGGCGACACCCGCGTCCGCGGCCACGCCGTCGCCGCGCCCCGCGCCACCGGGCTGCCCCGGTCGCTGGAGCTGACGCGCGCGCTGCGCCCCTGGATGCGGCGCTGGCCCCGGGGGCGGCGCAGCGCGCTCGACGTCGACGCGACCGTCGAGGGCTACGCCCGCAGCGGCGAGCTCATCCCGGTCCTCGCGGCGGCGCCCGAGCGCTGGTTCGACCTCGCCCTCGTCGTGGACCGCTCGCCCGGGATGCGGGTCTGGCACGACACCGTCGCCGAGTTCACCGGCGTCCTCGACCGGCTCGGCGCCTTCCGCACCCTGCTCGTCACCGACCTCGCCTTCGACGCAGCCGGCGAACCCCTCGTCCCCCGGCGGCTCCGCTCCGCCGACGGGCGCCGGCTCGTCGTCGTGGTCTCCGACTGCATGGCCGGGGCCTGGCGCCGCCCCGAGGTCTGGCACCTGCTGCGGGAGTGGGCCGGTGTCACCCCGACCGCCATCCTCAACCCGCTGCCCACCCGCCTCTGGCGCCGCGGCGGCCTCAACCTCCCCACCGGACGCTTCCTCCCCGTCGCCCCCGGCGCCCACCGCAGCCGCGGCCCCGTCGAACCACCGTCGCTCCTCGGCCCGCCGGGCCCGCCGGGCCCGCCCACCGCACCCGCCTCCGCCGCCTGGCTCCCCGTCCCCGTGCTCTCGCTCACCCCGCACTCCCTCGGCCGCTGGTCCCAGGCCCTCATGCGCGGCGCGCCCGAAGGGTGCACCGCCGTGCTCGTCCCGCCGACCGGGCGCCTCCCCGGGGCCGCGCGGCCCGCCGCGAGCCCCCTGCCGCCCGAGGTCCTCGCCGCCAACCTGCTGCGCACCGCCTCGCCCCGCGCGGCCCGGCTGGCCGTGCTCTGCTCCCCGTTCGACCGCCTCAGCCTGCGGCTGCTCCACCTGCTCCGCGAGCAGCTGGTCCCCGAGGCGGGCATCGCCGACATCGCCGAGGTCGTCACGAGCGGGGTCTTCGAGACGGAGGAGGACGCCGCGGGAGGCGTCGAGCTCGTGCTGCCGCCCGCCGCCCAGAGCGTGCTGCGCGAACGGCTGCCCGCCCACGAACTGTGGGCCGTCCACCAGGAGCTCGACCGGTACGTCGCCGAGCACGGCCCGGGACCCGGCCGGCTGCCGTCCGTCGCGGGCGACGGCACGGGGCCGCGCGACTGGGCCGCCGAGAAGGAGGCGTTCGCGCGGGCCTCGCGGCGCACCCTGGAGCTCCTCGGCTTCGCCGAGCCCGAGGGATCCGGAGCAACCGAAGGCGGGGCCGGTGCCGAGGGGGCCCATGGGCCCGGCCGTCCCCACGAGCCCGACGGGCCCCCGGCCCCGGACGCCTTCGTCGGCCACACAGAGCTCGTCGAACACGCCGTCCGCGACCTCGCCGACGGGACCGTACGGGTGCTGCGCGTCACCGCCCGCGACGGCGTCCCCGGCGCCGGCCGCACCGCCTTCGCCCGCCAGGTGGCGCACCGGCTCCGCCCCGACTTCCCCGACGGCGTCGTCCTCGTACCGATGCGCGGCTCCACCCCGCACCCGCTGCCCGTCGAGGCGGCGCTGCACCGGATGCTGCGGGGTGCGGGGGTCGCCGAGGAGGACATCCCCGACGTGCGCCCGGCGGACGGCGTCCGGAGCCTCGTCGAGGCGCTCCGCACGGCGCTCGAAGGCAAGCGGGTCCTGCTGGTCCTCGACGACCTGGGCGGCGGCCAGGACCTGCCCCGCCCCCTCGCCGACCCGCCGCCGGGCTGCGCGGTCCTCGTCACCAGCCGCGACCAGCCGAAGGACCCCGACAGCGGGGCCGGTGGGTACGGCGGGTACGGAAGCCTCCGACTCCCGCCCCTCCAGGGCCGTGACGCGGCCGACGTGCTCGCCGCCGCCATGGGCCCGTACGCCTCCCCGGACCGGGCCGCCGAGCTCGTCGGCGGGGGCGATTGGTGGCCGCTGTCGCTGCGCCTCCTCGGCGGCGTGCTCGCCACCGCGGCCGACACGGACTTCGCCCTGCGCGGCTTCCCGGGCTACCGCGTCACCGGCGAACACGCCCTGGACCCCGTCCGGTTGATCCGGGACCTGCTCGAAACGGACCGCGTCTCCGGGGGCCGTACCTGGGGCGCGATGGCGCGCCTCGCGGGCGTCGGCACCGGGGAGTTCACGCGCCAGGAAGCCGAAGCCGCCCTGGACGGCACCCCGGCCGGGACGGCCCGCCTCCTCGACGCCCTGCTCCGGTCCGCGCTCCTGGAACGCACCGGACCCGAGCGGTACGCCTTCCCCGGCGCCGTCCACGTCGAGGTCGAGCGCGAGGCGCCCGCCGACCCCGACCCCGGCCGCGCCGCCGCCCGCGAGCGCGTCACCCGCCTCCACCGCGCCGCCGCCGCCGCGCTCCGCGAGGACCGGCACCCCGGCAGCGCCCTGCCCGCCCTCCTCGGCGTCACCCCCGCGCCCGTACCGCACCCCGAGGTGTGGATCCCCAACGCGCTGGTCCCCGCCCGCCCCGGCGCCGCCGGCCCGGACGCCGACACCCTGCTCCTCCTCCACGAGACCGGCGCCGCCCTCACGTACCGGGCAGGCTTCACGTACGCCGCCCGCTCGCTCGTCGACCGGCGCTCGCTGCTCACCGACGAGGCATGGGTCCGGGCCGTCGTCGCCCTGGCCCACGCCCAGTACGCCGCCCGGCGCCCGCGCGAGGCATGGGACACCCTGCACAAGGCGAGCAGCTTCCAGCTCCAGGGCGACGCCGCCACCTACGGCCCGGCCGCGCTCCTGCTCGCCCGGCTCTCGCTCGGCGGCGGATCCGAGACGACGGGGGCCGCCGTCTCCTGGGCCGAGGAGGCCCTGGCCTACCTGGACGTCGGCGCCACCGCCCGCAGCCCCGAGACCGCCGACGCCCTGCGCTGCCTCGAACAAGCCCTCGCCGAGGCCCGCGACTACGCCGAACTGGGCGCCGTCCAGCGGCGGCTGGCCCGGCACCTCGCGGACCGGGGGCTGCCCGACGAGGAGGGCCGGGTCCTGGTCCGGCTCGCCGACACGCTGCTCTTCCTCGACCGCCCCGCCGAGGCGGCGGCCCCGGCCCGGCGGGCCCTCGCCCTCCTCGAAGCGGCCGGCGACGAGGAGGGGGCCCGGACGGCCCGGCGGCTCCTGGACGGCGCCACGGCACCCGAACACCCCACGCCCGACAGGCTCTTCGTCGCCCTGAGCGGCGCCGAACCGGAGCGCCTGGCCGCGGCGGCCCTCGGCGTCCTGGCGGACCTCGCCCTCGACCGAAGGCAGGTCCACACCACCGCGGGCCACGTGCTGCTGCTCCTCGACACGGCCGCCCCCGCCCACCAGGTCCTGCGGGAGCTGGCCGAGCGGCTGCCCCCGCGCCTGGACGGCGCGGTGCCCCGGATCGCGGCCCACACCGGCCCGGCCCGCAGCGGCGCCGACGACCCGTTCCCGGGCCTGGGCGCCGAGTACGCCCGGTCGATGCTCCACTCCGTCGAGTTCGCCCGCCTGTCGGCGCAGCACCCGGACGACGTCACGCTGTGCGTCTCCCCGGAGGTCTTCGACCTGCTGCGGGACACCGACTTCCCGAGGGGCTTCGGCCAGGACGTGGTGCGCACCGGCAACGGTGACGAGGTCTGCGTGATCCTCACCCCGCGCCTCGACCTCACCGCGATCGACGGCGAACTCATCGCCCTGGGACTGGTGTTCAACGAGCACGACCCCGAGGGGCGGCACCTCGCCGGACTGCTGCGCGAGGCCCTGGACGCCCTGCCCGAGACGCCGGTCACCGGCCGCCCCGTCACCACCGGACCCGGCCGCGTCGAGCGATGGCTGCCACCCCGGCTCACCCGCTCCCTCCCCTTCGTGCAGGACCGGACGGCCCCGTCCCCGCCGGGCGGTCTGCGCTGGCCGCGCCCGCAGGGGGACCTGCCGTTCGGCGTGCGCTTCTCCTTCCGGCGCGACTGGCGGGGCTTCCGGCCCGAGAACGCCGGGGGCGTGTTCCTGCTCGTCGGCGCGGACGACGCGCGGGCCCGCTGGTCGGCGGGCCTGCTGCGGCTGCGCCCCGAACACCTGGCGCCCGGCGACCCGCAGACCGGCCTCGTCCTCACACAAGAGGCGCTGCGCGGCGCCGTCCTCTGGCTGCACCGGGAAGCGCCGCTCCCGGAGAACGTCCTGCTCGGCCTCGACCCGGAGACCCGGGACGGGATCCTGGCCGAACCCGACGACGTGGCCCGCACCGCCGCCCTCTTCCGCAGCGTCACGCGCCGCCGGGTGGCCGCCTCCACCCTCCGCGCCTTCGTCCGCGCCAAGGAAGAGGACCGGACCGTGCGCCTCGCGGGCGGCGCCCTGCGCGAGGAGGGGCTCCTCCTCCTGCGGGGGAACCCGCGCGGCCGGGAGACCGCCCGGACCCTGCGGCTGCCGGTGCCGGAGCCGGACGAGTACGTGTGCGTGGCCCTCACCCGGCGCCGCTCCGAGCACGGGTCACGGCCCTCGGTCGTCGCCGACGGGGCCGCCTGGGTCGTCGCGCTGGACGACGACGAACTCGTACCGCTCCCGTCGGGCTTCCCCAACCTGCGCAGCCGCTGAGCCGCTGAGCCGCCTTTACGCCCCCTCGCGCACCGCGCAGGCACCGGCGAAGCCGACCGGGACGCGGACGTCGGTGAGGGTCCAGCCGGGCGGCGCCACCGGGCGGGGCCCCGTGCCGACGAGCGTGTCGGCGAAGCCGGTGCCGGACAGGCCCTGGCCCGTCCCCTTGAGATACGCCTCCTTGCGCGTCCAGCAGCGCGCGAAGGCCGCCGCGCGCGCCGCGCCGTCGAGGGCGGCGAGCTCCCGCCGCTCGGCCGGGTGCAGCGCGTCCGCGACCTGGCCGACCGTACGGGGCTCCGGGACGCCCTCCACATCCACGCCGACCGGCACGGGCGCGAACGCGAGCAGGCCGAGGCCGCCGCTGTGCGAGAGCGAGAAGTGCAGCCCGGCCCCCGCCCCGGCCAGCACCGGGCGCCCGTGCGGCCCGCCGCACCCGGGGCAGTCCAGCCGCGCGAACTCCAGCCCCTCGGGCGCCCGCCCCAGGTACGCCCCGGCCAGCACCCGCAGGGCGGTATGCGCCGCCACGTACATCTCCCGGTCCACCGCCCGCCGGAACCGCCCCGCCCGCTCCCGCTCGGCCGTGTCGAGCACCTCGGCGCCCTCGGGTACCGCCCCGGGCGGCACCAGCCACAGCTCGGCGCCCGCGGGCGGTCCTTCCGACGGCCGCGCCGGGCCGCCGAACTCCTGGGGTGCGAAACCGACTTCTTCCACGCCCCGACTCTAGGCGCCGGGCCCCGCCGCCCGTGCGTGGGGGCGGTGGATCTCCTCCGGGTGGGCCGTGGCCCGGACGCCCTCCTCGTACGCGATGACACCCGCGGCGACCAGGGCGTTGATGCCGGTCTCCAGGGTCTGCATCCCGTCGCGGTGGCCGGTCGCGATGAGGTTGCGGATCTGCCGGGTCTTGCCCTCGCGGATCAGGTTGCGGATGGCGGACGTGCCCACCAGGACCTCGAAGGCCGCCACCCGGCCGCCGCCGATCCGGGGGATGAGCGTCTGGTTCAGGACGCCGGCCAGGGTGTGCGCCAACTGGAGCCGGATCTGCGGCTGTTGCTCCGCCGGGAAGACGTCGACGATCCGGTCGAGGGTCTGCGCGGTGTCGTTGGTGTGCAGGGTGGCGAAGACCAGGTGCCCGGTCTCGGCGATGGTCAGCGCCGCCGAGACGCTCTCCGGGTCGCGCATCTCGCCCAGCAGCAGCACGTCGGGATCCTCGCGCAGCGCCGAACGGAGCGCGGCGGGGAAGGAGTCGGTGTCGGTGCCGACCTCGCGCTGGCTGACGGCCGAGCCCTTGTGCCGGTGCAGGTACTCGATCGGGTCCTCGATGGTCAGGATGTGCGCGGCCCGGTGCGTGTTGACGTGGTCGAGGAGGGCGGCCAGGCTCGTGGACTTGCCCGACCCGGTCGGCCCGGTGACCAGCACCAGACCGCGCGGCAGCCCCGCCCAGCCGACCGCGACGGGCGGCAGCCCGAGCCGCTCGGGCGACGGCACCTCGTACGGGATGAGCCGCAGCGCCAGCGCCGAGGCGCCGCGCTGCACGAAGGCGTTCCCGCGCAGCCGGGCCTTCTCGCCCCAGGTGAAGGCGAAGTCCACCTGCCTCTCGCGGCGGAACCGCTCGGTCAGTTCCTCGCCCAGCACCCCGGTCACCAGCCGGTCGGCCTCCGGCTCGCTCAGCGCGGCGCCCGGCACCGGGCGCAGGGCCCCGTCGACGCGCAGGAACGGCGCGGAACCGGCGGTCAGCAGCAGGTCGCTGCCGCCGCGCTCCCACAGCTCGCCGAGGAGCCCGTCGACGACCTCGGCACTCGGACCGGACATGGTGCTCTCCTCAGGGATGTACGTGTACGTGTACGGGGGTGGGGGACGGGGACGGGGGCTGGGGCGGCGTCACGGCAGTACCGTCCACGCGCCGACGGTGGCGGTGCGGCCGTCGAAGGACACGGCGGCCCGGAGCAGGGGCCGGGACAGCAGGTCGGCGCGGGTGCCGTCGAGCCGGGCGGTCGCCCCGCCGCCCCCGGCGGTGACGGTGTAGGTCAGGCGCAGCCCGGCCAGTTGGGCGGCCCGGGTCAGCCCGCACGGCGCCAGGTCGAGCTGGTCGGCGACCGGGGCGTCCGCGCCGAGGCGGACCGGCAGGTCCAGCGCCCCGGCCCCGGCGCAGGTGCTGCCCGCGAACTCCGCCGACACCTGCACCGAGGCCACGTCGCCGCTCTCGCGGTGCGCGATCTCCAGGACGGCGTGGTCGAGCGCCCCGTCCGGCGCCGGGTCGGGCACCCGGTAGCCGCCGAGGGTGAGGGAGGCGGTCCCGCCGCCGGGGAGGGTGGCGGCCGTGACGTCGGCGGGCGCGCCGGGGACCGGGGCGGCGAAGCCGGTGGCGGCGGTCGCGGTCGACGGCCGCGCGGAGACGGCCGGGTACGTGGTGAAGGCGACGGGCTCCGGCGGGACGCCGACGACCGGGCGGAGGTAGCCGGGCGCCGGGCGGACGCCGAGCCGGATGCTCCGGGCGACGACGCCCCGGGTGACGACCTGCGAGGCGACCCGGCTCATGGCGAGGTCCACGGCGCCGGTCGGCGCGTACACGGTGCCGTTGACCAGCAGGCGGCTGCGGTCGGTGGCGGTGTCGGCGGTGTCGGTCGACTTCAGGACCGGGCACCGGGAGCCCTCGGTGAGGCAGCCGGACAGCGGGCGGACGGACGGGGCCCGGAACACCAGGTCGAGTGCGACCCCGTCGAGCCCGGCGGTCGCCTCCCCGCCGTCGACGTTCCCGCCGCCGTCGCCCGCCGTCGCGGTGTACGTGACGGCGAGCGCGGCCAGTTGCTCCGGCGCGGTGACCCCGCAGGCGGTGAGGTCGATGACGTCGAGGCCGAGCGCGCCCTCGCGGGCGGGCAGGGCGTGGTCCGCGTCGCACGCCGTGCCGGTGCCGGAGACGGTCAGGACGGCGGCGGGCGGCCGCGGGCGCGCGGGCGGGGCCGGGTCCGGCTTCGGGGCGGTGCCGGCGTCCTCGCGGTGGGCCACGCGCAGCCGGACCCGGTCGATCGCCGCGCCCGCCGGCAGGGCGGGTACGGCGTAGCCGCCGAGCCGGAGCGAGGCGGACGGGGCCGTCGGGCCGAGCCGGGCGGTCGCGGGGGCGGCGTCGATCGTCCGGGCGTCCTCGGGGGCCGCGAAGGGCGCGGTGCCGGGCCCGGTGGCCCCGGTCGCCGTGGCGGGGCGGACGGAGAGCGGCGGGCGGTCGGCGAGGTCGAGTTCCACGCCGTCGAGGCGGGCGGTGCCGGTGGCGGCGCCGCTGCCGAGGGTGGCGGTGTACGTCACGGCCAGGCCGGTCAGTTGGGCGGTGTCGGTGATCCCGCACAGGGCGACCAGGTCCAGGGTGTCGGTGCCCAGGGCGCCCCGGCGCGCCGGGAGCGGGTGCGCGGTGGCGCAGGCGCGGGGCAGGCCGGGACCGGCCAGGGTGACCGTGACGGCGGGCGGGGGCCCGTCGGGCGTGCCGGGGTCCTCGCGGTGCGCGACGCGCAGCACGGCCCGGTCCACGGCCGAACCGGGCGCCGGGGCGGGGGAGTCGAAGCCGCCGAGGCCGATGGCGGCGGTCGGCGTGGCCGCGTCGAGCGCGGCGGCTGCCGTGTCGGTGCCGTCGATCGCGCGGGCGTCGGCGGCGGGCCGGAAGCTCGCGGACTCCGCGCTCGTCGCGGGCCGGGCGGGCGGCGGGTCGTGGACCACTTCGAGCCAGGCGCCGTCGAGGGAGGCCGTGCCCGTGGCGCCGCCGTCCTCGTCGAGCCCGGCGGTGTAGGTCGCGGTCAGCCCGGTGAGCTGGGCGGCCCCGGTGATGCCGCAGGCCGTGAGGTCGACGCGGTCGTCGGCGAGGTCGGTCCGCGCGGGCAGCGGCAGACCGGTGCAGCGGGTGCCGCCGCCCGCCGGGGTGACGGTGACGCGGGGCGCGGCGGCGCGGCCGGTCTCCCGGTGGGCGACCCGCAGCACGACGGAGCGGACCATCGTCCCGGCGGGCAGCGGGGCCAGGACGAAGCCGGAGAGCGTGGCCGAGGCCGTGGGGCGCGCCGGGCTCAGCTCGGCGCCCGCCACGGCGGCCGTCGGCTGCTCGCCGATCTCCAGGGCGGCGTCGGGGGCGGTGAACCCGGCCGAGGCGAGCACGCCGGTCGGCTTGAAGGTGGTGGGCGTGCGGTAGGCGACCTCCAGCCAGACGCCGTCGAGCCGGGCGGTGGCGGCGGTGCCGTCGGCGTCCAGGGTGGCGGTGTAGTCCACCGTCAGGGCGCCGAGGCGGGCCGGGTCGGTGAGCCCGCAGGCGCCGAGCAGGTCGATCGCCGGGTCGGTGGTGAGCTCGGTGTGCCGGGGCAGCGCGTCGGTGCGGCAGGTCTCGCCGCCGACGGCGGTGGTGACCGTGACCGCGTCCCGGGCGGTGAGGCCGCCGCTCTCCGCGTGCCGTACGCGCAGGGTCGCGCCGGTGACGAGCGAGCCGGCCGGTACCCCGGGGGTGAAGCCGGCCAACTGGATCGACGCGGTCCGGCTCCGGTCCGCGTCGAGGGCGGCGTCGGCGGTGCAGCCCTCGGTGCCGGTGGGCTGCGGGCAGCCGGGGCGGGTGGGCCGCTCGCCGCCGGTCAGGGCCTGACCGGGCTCGGTGAAGCCGGTGTTGGTGACGACCCGCGTCGGCCGCAGCGTATGGGACGGCTTCGGGGGCTGGACCCCGTACACGGCCACCTGCTGCGCGCCCGGGGTCACCGGGGCGCACAGTTCGGCGTGGCCACGGTCGACCTGGAGGCGGCTGGCGCCGCCCATCACGATCTGGACGCCCTCGGGCCGGGTCCGGTCGCAGCCACCCGGTCCGGGGACGGCGGGGCGGGTGGCGGCCTCGGGGGACCAGCCCGCCGGGGTGCCGCCGACCACGCTGACGGTCGGGTCGTCGACGGTCCACAGGGCGGGGCCGCCGGTGAAACCGAAGTCGAAGTAGTACAGGCCCGGTTGGAGCCAGACGACGGCGCCGGGACAGTCGCCGCCGGTGAGGCGGCCGAGGGCGCTCGCGTCGTCGTACGAGCCGGGGAGCAGCCGCACCAGCCACGAGCCGGGCCCGGAGCCGGAGCGGGGGCAGGCGGGGACGGTCCGCCGGACCGGGACGGCTGTGGCGGGCGGGGCGAGGTCCGGGTCGGTGCCCACGGCCTCGTCGGCGGGGGCCGGCGGGGTGTCGTCGGCGCAGCCGCGCGTGTACGGGGTGCGGGAGGCGGGCAGCCGGGGCTGGGTCACGGCGCGGGAGCAGTTCCCGACGGCGGAGACGTCGCCCGCGACCACCATCGAGCCGCCGCCGGTGGTGGTGATGCCGGTACGGGAGAACACGGAGCCCTGCACGCGCAGTCCGGGCGCCGTCACCTCGACGCCGTCCCCGGTGCCCTCGCCGAGGGCGCGCAGCGCGTCCTGCGGCCGGGTGGCGCGGGCGGTCTCGGGGGAGGAGTCGAGCGGGTCGCAATGGACCGTCATCCGGCGCCCGTTGAGCGGCGGGGCGGTGTACGCGGCGCAGGGGTTGCCTTGGGCGAAGCGGTCGATGGCGAGCTGGGTGGCGCCGTCGGCGGCGTAGCCGAGCTCGCCCTGTCCCGCCTGGGTGCGCGCGGCCGTCAGGCCCGCGGTGGCGAGGGACAGCACCGAGACGGTGACCAAGGTGAAGATCATCACGAACGCGAGCGCGAGGATCAGCGTCGCACCCCGCTCGTCGTCGGGCCGACGGCGACGGCCGGTCGCGAGGCGGTCCGGGCGGGGGAGCGGATGGCGGCCGTGCGGGCGGCGGGCGGTCATGAGGCGCCCGATCGGCGCACGGCGGTGAGGGCCGTCGGGGGCGCGGCGGGGTCGTTCCGCACGGTCAGCGTTACCTCCAGGGGCGAGGTGCACGGGGATTCGGCACCGCAGCTCAGCGTCACCGGGGGGTCCTGCGGGGCGGCGGGGAGGCGGCCCAGCGGCATGGTGGTGACGGTTCCTTCGCCGGTGCACCTCACGCGGGTGAGGGTCCCGGTGGACGGCTCGTACGTGTAGACGACATCGGTGCCGCCGCCGCTCAGCCGGACGATGACGTCGGTGACGCCGCAGGCGGGGGCGGTGCTGACCCGGTCCGCGCTCTGCACGTCGCCGTAGAAGAAGCGGTTGAGGGCGCCCGCCGCGCCGGTCGCGGAGATCCGCCGCTCGGTGTCGGCGGTGAACCGCAGCCCCATGACGAACGCCCGGGACAGCAGCGTGCCGATGACACCCACGATGACGATCGTGACCAGCAGCTCGGTCAGGGTGAACCCCGACTCCGCCCTTCCGGAGGGCCGTCGGGCCGTCATGACGGGGCCCCCGCCCGCTTGACCACGTCGAGGACGGCGTCCTTCCCGGAGCGGGGGCCGGTCGCGCGCACGGTGAGGGTGACCCGCTGCACGCCGGTGTCGGCCGCCGGGCAGTCCGGGACGAACGCGCCGACCCCGTCCCAGTACGCGATCTCGACGGTCACGGTGTACCCGGCGGGCGGCGCCGGGGCCGGGTACCCGGCGGCGCAGGGCACGTAGGGGGCGCCGATGGCCTTCTCGGCGGCGGTGCGGACGAGCGAGGTGGTGGTGGTGAGCCGCTGCTGGACACCAGAGCCGATGATCGAGGTGCCGATGCCGCCGAGGACGGCCACGAAGGCGACGCCGATGAGCACGACGGCGACGAGCGCCTCGATCAGGGTCTCGCCCTCGTCGCCTCGGCGCGGGCGGTCGCGGCGTGCGCGGGGGGCCGGGCCGGTCACGGGACCTGGACCTGGTTGTAGACGCCGTAGATCGCGGAGAGCAGGGCGACGGCCACGAATCCCACGACGACGCCGACCATGACCACCACGGCGGGCTCGAAGAGGCTGGTCAGCCGCTTGAGCTTGTGCTGGAGCTCCTTCTCGTAGAAGTCGGAGACGTTGGCGAGCTGTTCGTCGAGGGTGCCCGTCTCCTCGCCTACGCGCATCATCTGGGTGACGGCCCCGGGGAAGAGCTTGGTGCGGGCGATCGGCCGGGACATGCCGCCGCCTTCGAGCATCTCCTTGCGGGCCGTCGCGATGGCCCGCTCGAAGACCAGGTTGTCGGCGCCCGCGCCGGCCAGGCTCAGCGCCTCCGGGATCGGCACACCCGCCTTGATCATCGAGGTGAGGATCCGGCAGAACCGCTCGATGACCAGATAGCGGACCACGTCCCCGAGCACCGGCGTCCGCAGCAGCACCCGGTCGCGCAGCAGCCGCCCCCGGGCGGTGCGCAGCGCGGCGGCCAGGCCCACGAGGAGCACGGCGGCGGCGCCCGCGATGACCGGGTACCAGGCGGTCAGGAAGTCGGTGAAGCCCAGCAGGATCCTGGTGGGCAGGGGGAGTTCGGCGTGGAAGGACTCGAAGAACTGCTTGAAGCGCGGCAGGACGAAGACGACGAGGACCAGCACGACGGCGACGGCGAGCACCATCACCAGGGACGGATAGGTGAGCGCGGAGCGGACCGTGCGCCTGCCCTCGACGTCCCGGTCGATGTAGCCGGCCAACTGGGCCATGACCACGTCGAGTTCGCCGGTCGCCTCGGCGGAGCGGAGGACGGAGACGTAGAACGCGGGGAGCGCCTTGGCGTGGACGCCCATCGCGCCGGCGAAGCTCTCGCCGAAGCGCAGCGCGTCCATGGCGTCGCCGAGCACCTCGCGCAGCTTCTTGTCCCGGGTCTCGGCGTGGATGATCCCGAGGGCGTCCAGGAGCGGCACACCCGCCTTGATGAAGGCGCCCATCTGGCGGGAGAAGTCGCTCAGCGCGACCAGGTCCACCTTCCGCGCGGTCAGTTCGAGGCGCAGCAGGTCGCGGCCGGCGGCCTTGACCGAGCTCACCTCGTACCCCTGCCGGGTCAGGCTGTCGGTGACGCCGTCGACGCTGGAGCCCTGGAGCCGCCCGGTGGCGCGCCGCCCGTCCGGGGCGGTCGCGACGTACGTGAAGGTGGCCATGCCGGTGTACTCCTGCTGTTCGTCGTAGGGGAGATCATCGGAAAGTCGCTGAAAGTCTCGGAGAGCCGGAGAGCCGGAGAGCCGGAGAGCGGGAGAGCCGGAGAGAGTGGAGGCGGCCCGCGCTACACCACGTACACGCTGGACATGATCTCGGCGATGGTCGTGGTGCCCTCCTCCACGAGGCGGACGCCGCCGTCGAGGAGGCTGGCCATGTGCTGCTCGCGGGCGGCCCGGCGCAGGCTGCCGATGGGCGCCTTCTCGACCAGGAGCCGCTTCACCGTGTCGTCCATGACGAGAAGTTCGAAGACGCCGATCCGCTCCTGGTAGCCGGTGCGGGAGCAGAAGGCGCAGCCGCGGCCCTGCCAGAACCCCGTGTCGGGGGAGCCGCCCGCCTTCTCGAAGAAGGCGAGTTCGTCCACGCCGGGGCGGTAGGGCTCGCGGCAGTGGTCGCAGATCCGGCGCACCAGCCGCTGGCTGACCACCCCGGCGACCGTGGAGGTGATGAGGAAGGGCTCGATGCCCATGTCGGAGAAGCGGTGCAGCGCGGAGCAGGCGTCGGCGGCGTGGATGGACGAGAGGACGAAGTGGCCGGTGAGCGCGGACTCGACGGCGATCCGCGCGGTCTCGGCGTCGCGGATCTCGCCGACCAGGATCACGTCGGGGTCCTGCCGCAGGATCGAGCGCAGTCCGGTCGCGAAGGTGATGCCCGCCTGGTCGTTGATCTGGATCTGGTTGACCGACGGGACGACGTACTCGACCGGGTCCTCGATGGTGGTGATGTTGCGTTCGCTCTGGTTGAGCTCGCCGAGCGTGGCGTACAGGGTGGTCGTCTTGCCGCTGCCGGTCGGGCCGCCGCAGGCGACCATCCCGTACGGGGAACGCAGCAGCGACGCGAAGCGCTCGTAGGTGGCGGCGGGCATCCCGAGCTCGCTGAGCCGCAGCAGGCTGCGGTTGCTGTCGAGCAGCCGCAGCACCGCCTTCTCGCCCCAGATGGTGGGCGTGGTCGCGACCCGGATGTCGACCGAGCGGCCGTCGATCTCGGTGGCGATCTGCCCGTCCTGCGGGCGCCGCCGGTCGACGATGTTCATATTGGCCATGATCTTGATCCGGCTGACCACGGACGGGCCCATGTTCTGCGGCAGGCTCAGTACGTCGTGGAGGGCGCCGTCGATGCGGTAGCGGACCCGCACCCGGTCGCCGTGCGGCTCGACGTGGATGTCCGAGGCGCGGTCGCGCAGCCCCTGGGTGAGCATGAGGCTGACGAGCCGCACGACCGGCGCGTCCTCGCTCACCACCAGGGCGCCCGAGTCGGCCTCGCGGCCGGTCCCGGCCGCCTCGAACGCCTCGACCAGGCTGCCGACTCCGGCCAGCGCCCGGTAGGCGCCGTCGATCGAGCGGCGGATGTCCGCAGGGGCGGCGATGGCGAGTTCGACCCGGTCGGGCGCGACGGCGCGGGCCAGTTCGTCGCGCAGCCGCGGGTCGCCCGGGTCGCCCGCCGCGACCAGCAGCGTGCCGTCGGCGCGGCGTACGGCGACCACGCCCAGCGAGCGGGCCAGCGCCTCCGGGATCCGGGCCGCCGCCTCGGGCTCGGGCCCGCTCTGGCGCAGATCGGCGACCGGGACGCCGAGGTGGAGCGCGAGCGCCTCGATCAGGGAGCGCTCGTCGACCATGCCGAGTTCGACCAGCAGGGTGCCGAGACGCTTGCCGGAGGCCGCCTGCTGGAGCAGCGCCTCATCTATCTGAGTCGACGTCACCAGGCCGCGTTCGATGAGGAGTTCGCCGATGCGCGTACGGCTTGCGGGGCGCTCGCCGGGCGCCGCCGCCGGGCCGGACGGGGTGTCCGGGGCCGGCTCGGTCACCGGGTCCGTCGTCGCCTCCCGGCGCCGGAGAAGCCGCCGATTCACCACGGAACCCACCCCACTGTCAGCACGGTCACTCAACTGTCAATCATTGAATAGTCAGCGGGATACTACTGCATCGCGCACCTCTTGTGACGCCCCTGCCCGCTCAGTAGTCTACGGCTGATTATTCAACGGATTACTAACGCGCCCGGCGCCCGGCGCGCGACGCGCGACGCGCGACGCGCTCGCGGTGTCCGCCGCGGATGGAGAGAGATGTTCACGTACCTGCAAGGCAAGCCGCGCCGGCGTACGCGCGCCCTGAACGAGACGGCGGAGGCGGGCTTCACGCTGATCGAACTCCTCGTCGTCATCGTGATCATGGGAGTCCTGTCCGCCATCGTCGTCTTCTCCGTCCGGGGCATCAACGACAAGGGCCAGGGCGTGGCCTGCAAGACGGACAAGTCCACGATCGAGACCGCGGAGGAGGCGTACTACGCCGACCGCAACCGCGGCACGTACGGCACGATGGAGCAGCTGGTCAAGGGCGGCTTCCTGTCCGACTACTCCGAGTGGCACGACGCCAACCCGGTCGACGACTTCTACGCCGTCACGCCCCTCCCGAAGCTCAAGGACGGCCGGGCCAACCCCTGCGCCTGACGTGTCCGGCGGCCCGGAGCGCTCCTCCGGGCCGCCCGCGTCCCCATGAGACCGGGCCGGCCCCGGCAGCCCCGACCGGCCCCGACTGGCCCCTATAGACCCCGATAGACCCCGACCGGCCCCGAAAGAAAAGGCAGCGTCACCGCCATGCCGTCCCTCTACGTACTGCTGATCGGTCTGGCGGGGCTCGCGGTCGGGTCGTTCCTCAACGTCGCCGTCTCCCGCGTGCCCGCCGGCCGCTCCGTCGTACGGCCCCGCTCCGCCTGCCCGCGCTGCGAGGCGCCCATCGCCGCCCGGGACAACGTCCCCGTCGTCTCCTGGCTGCTGCTCGGGCGCCGCTGCCGCGCCTGCCGGGAGCCGATCCCCGCGCGCTACCCGCTCCTCGAAGCGCTCACCGGGCTGCTGTTCGCCGCCGAGGCGCTGCGCCTCGGGCCCTCCGCCGCGCTGCCGGCCGCGCTGGTCTTCACCGCCGGGCTGCTCGCCCTGGCCGCCTGCGACGCCGAACACCTCCTGCTGCCCCGCCGCCTGGTCCACCCGACGTTCGCCCTCACCGCCCTGTGCCTCCTCGGCGCCGCCGCGGCGACCGGCCAGTGGCAGCGGCTCGCCGTGACCGCGGGCTGCGCGGCGGGCGGGTACGCCGCCTTCTTCGCCCTGCACTGGGCCCGGCCCGCCTGGCTCGGCTTCGGCGACGTGCGGCTGGCCGGCCTGATCGGCGCCGGGCTGGGCTGGTACGGCCCCTGGCACCTCGTCTTCGCGGTGTTCGCGGGCAGCGCCGTCGGCCTGCTGGCCGGGCTCGCGCTGATGGCGGCGGGCCGCGCGAGCCGCGCCACCCGCCTCCCGTTCGGCCTGTTCCTCGCCGTCGGCGCCCTCGCCGCGCTGCTCGTCGGCGGTCCCGTCGTCGACTGGTACGCGCGCGTCCTCGACCCGTACGCGACGAGTGCCCCGCACCCGAGGATCGCGCACGGCGGCGCCGGTTCCTATCCTGGTACGCATGACCGAACCTGATCTTCCCCTGGCCGAGTGGATCGTGCTCGCCCTCGTGGCCGAACGCCCGAGCCACGGCTTCGCCATCTCGACGCTCACCGCGGAGGGCGCGGAGATCGGTGAGTTCTGGTACGTGTCCCGGCCGATGGTCTACCGGTCGATCACCCGGCTCGTCGAGCGCGGGCTGATCACGGCCGTCGGCGCCGAGGAGGGCAACCGGGGGCCGCAGCGCATGATCTACGCCGCCACCCCGGAGGCCGGGGAGACCGTCGGGCACTGGCTGGCCGAGCCGGTGACCGAGCTGTTCGACGTGCGCGCCGAGCTCACCTGCAAGCTGCTGCTGCTCAAGCGCCGCGACACGAGCCCGGCCCGGCTCGTCGAGCGCCAGCGGGAGGTCCTCGACGAGATCGAGGCGTCGCTGCGGGCCAAGGAGGAGGCCGCCGACGACCCCATCGCCCGCGCGAGCTACGCCTGGCGACAGGAACACGTAGGCGCCGCGCGCCGGTTCCTCGACACGGTGGGCGCCGGGGCGGCGAGCCCGGCGGGCAAGACGGGCTGAGGCGCGGCGCGCGCACGAGGACACGAGGACGGGCCCGGTGATCGCGAGGAACGCGATCACCGGGCCCGCTTCCGTACAACAAGGCCCACGGCCACAGGCAAGGCCACGGCCAGGGCTACAGGCACAGCCAAGGCCATAGCCACGGCCAGGGCTACGGCACCTCGATCACCGTCTCGCACGAGCCGCCGTGCGCGATCGAGTCCGTGCCCGGCAGCACCGGGCCGCCGTTGGCGTCACCGGCGCAGAGGTCCGTGCCGGCGCCTCCCGCCAGCGTGTCGCTGCCCGCGCCGCCGATCACGACGTCCGCGCCGCCGCCGCCGGAGAGCGCGTCGTCGCCGTTCCCGCCGCGGACCGTGTCGGCGCCGTCGCCGCCGCTGACGGCGTCGTTGCCGTCACCCGCGTCGATGTGGTCGTTGCCCGCACCGGCCGCCACGGCGTCGTTGCCGCCGTAGGTGCAGATGGTGTCGTTGCCGCCGTTCCCGCTGACGCTGTCGTTCCCGTTGCCGGTCACGATGACGTCGGCGCCGCTCGTCCCGCTGACCGCGCCGGAGCCGACGATCGTGGCGGGCAGCCCGCGGCAGCCGGCCGCGACCGCGAGGGTCACGGTCGCGGTGTCCGAGCCGGAGGTGCCGTCGGACGCCTCGTACGTGAAGCTGTCGGCCCCCACGTAGGCGCTGTCCGGCTGGTAGGTGAACGAGCCGTCGGCGGCCAGCGTCAGGGTGCCGTGCGCCGGGCCGGTCACGAGCGACGCGGTCAGCGGGTCGCCGTCGGCGTCCGTGGCGGCGCCGAGGACCCCGGGCGCGGCCACGACGAGCGGGGTGTCCGCCCCGATGTGGGCGTACGAGCCGTTCCCGGCCTTCGGGGCCCGGTTGGTCGTGTTGAGCAGGACCGACGCGTCGTCGACGAAGGCCGCCGAGGTGTTGAGGTTGGCGGTGACGACGTCGGTGCGCCCGTCGCCGTCGAGGTCGGCCGTGGCGGTGGCCTGCGGGGTGCGCCCGCCGTTGAGCCCGAAGGCGAGCGGGGTGCCGAAGGCGCCCGTGCCGTCGCCCTCGAAGACGAGGACCTCGTGCGTGCCCGCGCTGGAGACCAGCAGGTCCGGGCGGCCGTCGCCGTTCACGTCGGCGACCGAGGCGGAGCTGAGGTTGGCGCCCGCCGACAGGACGTTCGCGGTGCCGAAGCCGCCGGAGCCGTCGCCGGGCAGGACGGCGACGCGGCCGGGCGAGCCGGGCGCCACGACGACGGCGTCCGCGTCGCCGTCCCCGTCGACGTCGGCGAGCTTGACCTTCGAGGGCAGGGAGAGGCCGGTCGGGACGCTCGACGGGGTGCCGAAGCCGCCGGTGCCGTCGCCCTTCAGGACGGAGAGCGTGCCGTTCGACTGGTTGGCGGTGACGAGGTCGAGGTGCCCGTCGCCGTCGAGGTCCGAGGCCGCGACGCCCTGCGGGCCGGTGCCCGCGCCCAGCGCGTACGGGACGGCGGTGCCGAAGGTGCCGTCGCCGCGGCCGGGCACGACGGAGACGTTGTGGGTGTTCGTGTTCGCGGTGGCGAGGTCCGGGGCGCCGTCCTCGTCGAAGTCGCCCACGGCGACGTCGGCCGGGAAGCGCACGACGCACGGGTTGTCGCCGGTGGTGTCGCAGCCGGGTGTCGGGTTGAGCGGTACGGCCGTCCCGGCGCCGAGCGCGCCGGTGCCGTCGCCGCGCCAGACCAGGGCGACGTTGCCGCGCGCGTCCTGGCTGACGACGTCCTGGTTCCCGTCGCCGTCGACGTCGGTGATCACGGCCGAGCCGAGGAAGACGCTCGACGCGGTCTGCGGCGCCGGGTACTTCGTCACGGCGCCGAAGGCGCCGCCGCCGGAGCCGAGGAACACGCCGAGGCCCTCGGCGCGGATCGCCGTCACGAGGTCGGGCGTGCCGTCGCCGTCGAGGTCGCCGACCGCGACGGCGGAGCCGCCCCGGCCGTGGTCGTCGAGGTTCGCCGCGGCGGCGAAGGAGGTCGTCTGGGCGACGCCCGCGGCCGTGGCCGGGCTCGTGGCCAGGGCGACGCTCGCGACCGCGAGGACGAGCGCCGGGACGCGGCGGTGCCGGCGAGGTGATCTGTGCATGGGTGAGGACCCTCCTGGGGGCCTGGTGGTGAGGAAGGAAGGGGGAGAGGGAGGGGGAGCTCCGGAAGCGGGGCCGCCCCGGCGGCGGGGGAGCGCCGCCGGGGCGGCCCCGGCTCGGGTCCGGCTCTGGTCCGGCTCAGGCTCGGCTCCGGCTCGGCCCCGGCTCGGGGGCCGCCGCCCGGGCGATGTCCCCGCCCGGGCGGCGGCCGGTGTCCGGTGCCGGTGCCGCCTAGTAGCCGTACGCGGCGAGGGTCGACTGGATGGTGGTGTCGAAGCCCCACTGGTTGTTGAACAGGTCGCTCCAGGCCGCCGCCGCGCCCGCGGTGCCGCCGGTCAGGGCGACGCCGAACTGCTCGATGGGCCCGTAGCCGGAGTAGGAGCTGGCGGCCACCTCGGTCCACGAGTTGGGGTCGTTGCCCGTGGTGCCGTTCAGCGAGCCGGAGGTCCAGCTCACGTTCATGATGTTCGACTTGGCGACCAGGCCCAGCCGGGTGTTGCCGCCCGCGTTCGCCGTCACCGCGCCGCGCACCTGGCTGATGCCGGACTCCAGGCGGATCTTGCAGGCCGTGCCCGCGCTGTCGCAGGCGCTGCCGCGGTACACGTTCTGGCCCGCGCCGCTCTCGGTCCAGGTGAAGCCGTTCTGGATCAGCGCCTGCTTGGACGCCGCGCCGAACGGGGCGGAGGCCGGGTCGGCGACCGCGAGCCGGTTGCCGCTCGTGGCGAGCCAGGTCACCACACCGGGGATCGTGGTGGGCGCGCCGCCGGAGACCGGGGCGGCGTCACAACGGGGCGACTGCGCCTTGCCGTTGCCGCTGCCGTTGGCGTCCGCGCCGAGGGCCAGCGGCGGGGTGGCGCCGTTGGACGGGTCGTCGCCCTTGGTCGCGCCCGCCCAGCTGCCGTTGCAGCTGTAGATGGCGAGCTTGCCGATGGCCACCGGGTACTTGCTGGCGCCGTCGCCGTTGCACTCGACGGTCGCGCTCGCGGTGCAGGTGCCGCCGGCGGCGGTCGGGATGACGGCGTCCACGTTGGCCTCGTCCGCCGACAGGAACGCGTCGATGTGCAGCGGGCCGTCGACGCAGTTGTTCGACGAAGAGGGGTTGCACGTGGTGTACGGGCCGGCGCTCTTCAGCTGCTGGCGCAGGCTGCCCGAGGTGATGCCGCGCATCGTGGACGTGTCGATCGCGGGCTTGTTCCAGAACCCGCCGACCTGGGAGGCGTTGTTCGCCGTGAACGGCGTGAAGGACTGGAGGGTCGCGATCTGGCCCCTCATGTCCTTCACGGCCGGGTACATGTTGTTCGCGATGCCGACCTTGGAGTCCGTCGTGGCGGCGAACGCTGTGGGCGCGGCGGCGACCAGCGCCGTCGCGAGGGCGGCCACCGCGAGCGCGCTCCGTACGCGGCGCATCACGGTGAATCCGTGGTTCCGGGCGCTCAGCGCGCCTCTGGACCTTTCCTGCATTCTTCTGCTCCTCGTCGATCCGATCGGTCGCGGCTGCCGCGCGGACACCCGGTGAGTTCGGGCGATGCCGGCCAACGCCGGGCTTGCGGCCCGGTGTTCCGGCATGGCGGTGCCGCGTCCGCGTAGATGGTGCGCAGCCCGAAGGTCGGTAGTCAATGATTGACAACCGGATCGGCGCTGGATGTAATGCACGCATCCAGCCCGCCGCGGGCCGGCGGCCGGGCGCCGCCGGCCCGCGGCGGCGCGCCAGGAGGACGGACGGCACGATGAACAGAGGCGCCTGATGGCAGAGTTGAACGGACCGAAGCGCTCCCGCGCGATCCGGCGGGGCGTCTTGGCCCTCGCGGTCCTCGCGGTCGCGCTGACCGTCGTGGTGTTCGTCCGGGGCGGATCGGACTCGTCCGCCCAGCCCCAGCGGCAGGACCGCGAATGGTGCACCCCGGGCACCCAGCGCAGCGCGCTCTGCCCGAACGCCGAGGCGTTCGACGCGAAGGAGTACGCCACCCACGGCGACGCCTTCGAATGCCTCCACTTCGCCAGTCAGGCCGACGCCCAGGCCGTGCTGCGCGCCGACCCCCGGGACCCCAACCGCCTCGACGGCGGCGGCGGAATCGCCTGCCGCGGCCTGCCGGCGCCGCGCGACACCACCCCCGTCGCGGCCCTCGCGAAAACCTACGTCTGCGCACCCGGCGACGGCCGCAGCGCGCTCTGCCCGCAGCCGGGCCGGGCCTTCGACGCCCGCTCCTTCCTGCGCTACGGCGACGACGCCTACGACTGCGCCGACCTCGCGCGCCAGGCCGACGCCCAGGCCGTGCTGCGCTACGCGCCCGCCGACCCGAACCGCCTGGACCCCGACGGCGACGGCGTCGCCTGCCCGGAGCTGCCCGGACCGAAGGACCTGAAGCCCGTGCAGCGGAGCACGCCGTGACCCGGCCCGGGACCCCCGGGGAGCCCCGCCCGGACGTGACCCACCGACCGAAGGAAAGCCCCACCGCCATGACACCGGACCACCGCCCGCTCCGCTCACGCGCCCGGGGCCAGGACGGCTTCACGCTCATCGAACTGCTCGTGACCATCGTGATCCTGGGCGTCCTCGCCGCCATCGTGGTCTTCTCCGTCCGGGGCATCGGCGACAAGGGCCGCGGCAGCGCCGTCGCCGCCGACGCGGCCACCCTGCGCACGGCCGAGGAGGCGTACTGCGCCAAGTACGGCCGCTACGCCACGGCCGACGAGCTCAAGGCCAAGGGCCTGCTCGGCGGCGACCCGGTCTACAACACCGTCGTCGTCGGCCAGGAAGGCAAGTGCGGCCAGGGCCCGAACTCCTCGTACACGGTGTACGACGCCGGCGCCCCGACCGAACGCGAGGAGCAGGACATCGCCGTGGGCGCCGGCCCGGCCGACCTCGCCGTCGACGAGAAGACCGACCGCGTGTACGTCGTCTCCGGCGGCGCGCCCTCCGTGACCGTCATCGACGGGCGGACGGACAAGCCGGTCGGCGCCCCGGTCGACCTCACCAGCGCCGTCGCCGGGCCCACCCGCGTCGCCGTCGTCCCCGGCACCGGGAAGGTCTACGTCGGCGGCACGGACGGCGTCGCGCTGGTCGACACCGCCGACGGCGGCCGGGTCACCCGTATCGAGAACTTCTCGGCCCCCGTCACCGCCCTCGGCATCGCCCCCGACACCGGGGACCTCTACGTCGCGGGCGGCTCCCTCAACACCTCCGCACTGGCCTACGTCCCGCGCGGCGAGACCGGGGCGAAGCCCATCGCCCTGCCCGCCCAGGGCCTGGTGAGCGCCAGCAACGGCATGGACTTCACCTTCGACGCGGCCCGCCACGCCGTCTACTTCGCCAAGGCGGGCATCGGCAGCGGCACCACCCCCGCCGCCAAGGCCGGCCTGTTCGCCGTCTCGACCGAGACCCGCCAGGCCAGGACCGTCGTGGACTTCCCGACGAAGACGAGCTGCGGGACCAGCGGCGACCTCCTCCTCGCCAACACCGTGCGCGGCCGGACCGTCGTCGACCCGATCCGCAACCTCGTCTACCTCCTCGCCCGGCGCTGCGCGCCCGACGGCACCGGCCCCGAGGCCGTCTGGAAGCCGGTGGCGACGGTCGTCGTCGTCAACCCCGCGACCGGCGAGGTCACACAGGTCGACGACCCGGCGGGCACGCCGTACGGCGCCGTCACCGCCGCCTACAACGCCGCGGTCTCCTCGGTCTACGTCTACTTCTCCGGCGGTACGCACTGCGCGGGCTCCGGCGGCCGCGTCGACCGCTTCGTCGGCACCCGCCCCACCGGCCAGGCGCAGGTCTGCGCGATGTCCGCCGCCGCCGGCAACCACGCCCGCAAGATGGCCGTCCTCGGGAAGTACAACCGGGTCTTCGTCGCCCAGTTCGCCGCGGCCGGACCGGGCGGCACCCCCGGCCCGCCCGGCGGCATCGGCAGCTCCGACGCCGGCACCCTGCTCACCGGGGAACCGCTCGGCACGCCCGACCAGTTCGGCGCGCTCGCGGTGAACGAGGCCACCGCGAAGCTGTACGCGGTGGACCCGACGGCGAACCGGGTCGTCGTGTTCCGGACGGGCAAGGCATGACGGCGAAGGACCTCGTGGTCGGGGTTGTGGACGCGGTCCAGGAGGTCCTCCCAGACGGTCCAGTCCACGTCGCGGAAGGGCAGGTCC
>NZ_JBEZHM010000069.1:0-37198 GCF_040650575.1 Streptomyces sp. NPDC048659
CTCGAACGTCCGGTCGGACAGCTGCGATTCCACTCGCTTCTCCAGGTTCCTGCCCTGGCGCAGGAGCGCGTTGCCGAGGCCGGGGCCGAGGTAGCGACGGTGCGGGTCAGGCCGCGAGAGCGGTCTTGCGGCGGCGGGCGCCGAGGGCGGGCTCGCGGCGGGCGGTGTACGCGGCGGCGGTCTCGCCCGGGGCCGGGACGGGCAGCGCGGCCCGGACCTTGGCCACCAACTTCGTGTACTTGGGCTGGTCGGCCGGGGTCAGGGGGCGGCGCAGGAGCGTGGCCAGGTGCGTGTAGGCGGCGCGGGCGAGGTGCTCCTCGAGGACCTCACTCGCGCAGCTGCCCGGGGCGGCGTCGGCCAGGACACTCAGGGCGCCGGCGGCCAGCGCACGGACGGATCGGTCGTCCCCGGCCTTCTGCCGGATCATGGCCGGCAGGGCGCCGACGGGGCCGTCGACAGCCCGACCACGCGTAGTGGGGATCGCGTCGGCGGGCACTGTACGGGCGGCGTCGGCCCGGCGGGCGGCGGGAACCGCACGCTCCCACTGCGCTCGCCGGTCGGCGGGACGCTCCTGCGGCCGGGAGACCTTGAGGGTCTGGACGGTGGCGCGGCGGTGACGGGTGACGTCGGCGGCGAGGCGCTCCTCGCGCGCCCACTCCTCGTACTGGCGGCTCCAGGTGTCCGCGTTGACGTCGACGTCGACGAGGCGGTTGCTGGAGCTGCAGCGGATCGCGGCGTCCCGGCCGGCTCGGCCGGTGTGGTGCGGGACGAGCTTGAGCAGGTAGGTACCGCGGTGGGGGGTCACAGCCACCCAGGTTTCGCACTTCGGGCAGACCAGCGAGATGCGGCGGGTCTGCGTGGACTCGACGCGCCGCATGTCCACGTGACCGGGCGACAGGGTCGAGAGGGCGATCGGGGCGAGGGGGCTGACGCGGGAGGTGCGGGTGCGGCCCCGCCGCTTGGCGGCCTTGGGCATGACGAGCTCGGACATGGCGACTCCTCAACAGGCAGGAAGAGGGGGAGGGGGTTCGCGGGGCGGATGCTCTCTCCGCCCACCAGGTCCACGAGCCAGTGGCCCGAGTCCTGGCGGACAGGCAGCGCATCAGCGCTGAGGTCGTACGCAGTTCCGCCGGCCTGGGGGGTTTGGTCTTGGCTACCGCCTCCGGCCACCTGCCCGACTCCGAGGAGGCGAGCTGCAGAAACTGCGGTGGTACGTGGATCAGTCCATGTCGATCAGACACTCAACTTCATCGACATACCTAACTTACCTGATACAGTGGGCACCATGTCAAGCACTTAGTCGAGGTAGCTATGGAAGCTAGCTAAGTCGAAGGGGTCGACCTACGATGACGCTCATGAGCACCGAAGCCACGCAGCCCTATCAGCGCATCGTCCAGGGCGTGCGGGACAAGATCCGTTCGGGTCAATTGCCCGCTGGCGCAAAGCTGCCGAGCACCCGAGAGCTCGCCGAGGAGTACGGCGTCGCAGCTGGCACCGTCCAGCGGGCACTCACCGAGCTGCGCGCGGCCGGGCTGGTCTATTCCCATCAGGGACGCGGGTCGTTCATCACCGAGGCTGCAGGCGAGAACAACGAGGATTCGACCGCTCGCGCGCTCAAGGCACTTGAAGAGCAGGTTGCCGCTTTGACAGCCCGCCTTGAGAAGATCGAGCAAGGGCGCGGTGACTGACGCTGCCCTCGGTCCGCTTTGCATCGCCATCGCTCCCTGGTCGGTTCCGGCTTCGATATGGCAGTTGTAGGTCCGAGCACGCAGCGCGTTCTAGGTCTGACATGTGTCCAGCGGCTGGACACATCGATAGGAGACATGGAGGGGAAAGAGCGTGGGACAAAAGCCAAACGTCCTGACGCCCGAAGCATCGGCCTTGGCCCGCTTCGGCTACACGCTTCGAGACCTCCGCGAGCGGAGCGGCCACACCTTACGAAGCCTTGCCGAAGCCACCTACTGCTCGTACTCCAAGCTCTGGAAATGGGAGAACGGCCTGCGCGCGCCGAAGCACCGTGCCGAGGTCGAGGAGCTCGATCGCCGGCTGAAGGGCCGCGGACTACTGATCGAGCTTTGGGAACGCATCGAAAGCGGAGGCACCCCTCAGAGGCATGTGTCCGTATCCCCGGATCATGTGTCCGAATCATCGTCGGGCCTGGTCACGGCCCCACCCGGCACGGAAGGCTCGAACGATGACGACGCGGACACGGTCGTCGTCCCCTGCCGCATCCACGGAAGGATCCTCTTCGTGCCCGTGCCCCGCCGCGTCGTCCTCGCCTCCGGTCTCGCCGGCCTCGCCGCGACCACAATCCCCTCCTCCACAGCGGTCGCCGACACCGTGGCCGCCGACATGGCCACGCCTGTCGAGCACTTCGCACAGCTCCGCCGTGTCGTCATCCAGACCGACAACCTTGTCGGCCCTCGCCACGTGCTCCCGATGCTCACTCAGAATCTCAACCGACTCGCCGCCCGTCGCCGGGCCTCCAAGGGCGCCGACGCAGCGGAGCTGCTCGCTCTTGAGACCCGCTACGAAGAGCTCGCGGGCTGGCTGGCGCAGGACATCGGTGACGAGCGCGCTGCCAACGGACACACCGCAAAGGCTCTCGACGCCTCCCACATGACCGGCGACACCGACCTGACGGCGTACATCCTTGGCCGCAAGGCTCAGCTCGCCGTCGACACCGGCCATCCAACCGATGCCCTCGGCCTCGCCTCCGCTGCACGCCGCACCGCCCGGGTCGGCAGCCGCCTCGAAGTCATCGCCGTACTCCACCAGGCCCACGCACATGCCGTCCTTGGCAACGGCACCGAGGCCCTGACGTCATACGACACTGCTCTGACCCTGCTCGGCCGCGCCGACTCGGACGGTATCTGGGGGTCCTGGCTCGACGAGGCGTACGTCAACACCGCCCGCGCCCGCTCCCTCTCGGCGCTCGGCCAGTACGAACATGCCGCTGCCGGATTCGACACCGCCATCGCAGCACTTCCGGACGGCTACCGCCGGGACCGCGGCGTCTACCTGGCCCGCGCCGCCCACGCGCACGCTGGAGCAGGTAACCACCCGTTGGCCGCCAAGATCGGCCTGCAAGCCGTCGGTATCGCTACGGAGACCGGCTCCGCGCGGATCATCACCCAACTCGGCCGTCTCGACCAAGCACTCGCGCACGCCGCCAGCGAGACCCACGTCGCCGAGTTCAGGGCCGCCCTCGACCGCATCGTCCTGCACCCCGCCTGACCCACACCTCCAGGAGCCCCCGTGTCCCGCCCATACGTCTTGCTGTCCGCCGCCGTCTCTCTTGACGGCTACCTCGACACCCGACCGGGCGAGGACCGACTTCTCCTCTCCAACACAAGGGACTTCGACCGCGTCGACTCCGTCCGCGCGAGCGTCGACGCGATCCTCGTAGGTGCTGGCACCCTCCGCGCCGACAACCCGCGACTGCTCGTCAACGCGCCTGAGCGACGTACGGCTCGCGTCGCTGCGGGGAGGTCGGAGTACCCGCTGAAGGTCACCATCACCCGGACCGGCGACCTCGACCCGGACTGGAAGTTCTGGCACCACGGCGGCGAAAAGCTCGTGCTGGCTGTGGGCAGCAAGGCCGCGGAGAGGGCCCGGGCGAGCCTCGGCGACCTCGCCACGATCCAGGGCATCCCCACCGAAGCCACATGGCCGACCGCGCTCGATGTCCTCGGCGATGTCTACGGGGTCGAGCGCCTCATGGTCGAAGGCGGAGGGACCGTGCATACCCAGCTCCTTGAGGAGGCGCTTGCGGACGAGCTCCAGCTTGTCGTCGCCCCGCTCCTCGTCGGTCAGGCCGATGCCGTCCGTATGCTCGGCCCCGCCCACTACCTCGGCGGGCCCTCCGCACGCCTCCGCCTCCTGGAGACCCGGCAGATCGGTGACGTGGTACTTCTGCGCTACGCCCCCAAGGACATCTCCGTGGAGCCCCGATGACGACCGCCCCCGAAGGAGCCCCGGGCGTCGGCGGTACTCCGACCGCCGCTGACCGCGCCTGGCTCTCGCTCGCGTGCGAACTCGCCGCGCTCTGCCCGCCGTCGACGACCGCGTTCTCCGTCGGCGTAGTCATCGTCTCCGCTGATGGCACCGAGCTCGCCCGCGGATACTCCCGTGAGCACGATCCCCTCGACCACGCCGAGGAAGCCGCACTCGCCAAGCTCTCCGCCGCCGATCCGCGTCTAGCCGGCGCCACGGTCTACAGCTCGCTGGAGCCGTGCGCCAAGCGGGCGTCGCGCCCGCGGCCCTGCGCCCAGCTCATCCGTGACGCCGGGATCCGCCGCGTCGTCACCGCCTGGCGGGAGCCAGACACCTTCGTGCCCGGGGCCGATGGCACGGAGCTGCTCGAGGCCGCCGGCGTCGCTGTTGTCGAGATCTCTGAGCTCGCCGATGCGGCCCAGGCTCCGAATGCTCACCTCCTCGGCGGCGGTGGGCGTTGAACCGACCTCGGTGCTCGGGGCCGGCGACCTCGATGGTGACAACAGGTCAGACGCATGTCCGACACGTCGTCACCTACGGTCTCCAGTCGGTTCACGGAGAGAGTAGGGTGTCCCTGGACCTGATCCACAAGTGCACAAGAAAAAGCCCCCTCGACCGGCCAGGGTCTTCGGGGGCTCTCGGCCGGAGCAACCGCTTCGGCCCGGCGAACCGCCTTTCAGAGGAAGGGGCTCGCGTGATGCAGGGTACCCGTACCCGCTCGCGGACGCACACCACCCCGCCGTCGAAGCGACGCACGAGCGTCGCTCCGGTGGGGTGCGCTCGTTCCTGCGGCCTCTTCCCGACCGTGCCGGCCGACGGCGCTCTCGCCCATGTCGGGCTCATGGACTTCCGTGCTGGTAGACAGCGCGGGCAGCGCTCTGCTCCGGAGGCCGTATCGACGTAGTCGCCTAGTGAGCGGCGGCCTTTCGGGGCCCATCGCCGCTGGGACGCTCAGATCGACGAGGTGTTAGCGCACCTCGGCTGAGCGCCCCCAGCACCGACCGGGGTTAGCCGCCCCGATCGAAGGGGTCGTCCGGACCGGTTAGCAGCCGAATCCGAACACTCGTACTGGTTCTAGCCGAACCACGAAGCACCTACAGGGGCTTCGTCATGCCGTTTTGGCGATGCCTCCGCGACAGGAGCCATTGTGCAGCACCGCCATGCCGTTTTCCAGCCCAGCTACGCCCGATTGACCCTCTTTGGCCATTTCTGGGCGCTGTCATCTACGGCACGCCGTGCCGACTTCCACCGTGGCGGTCCTCGCCTGGTAGCTCGGTGAGCGCCGTGACGGCGTCGGCCGTCGAGCGCGAGCACCCGAGCGCGGACGTCGCCCGCAGCCCTGTCGACGAGAGCGTCCTCAGGGGCGGCTTCCCGTGCGGCGGGACGCGATCGGAAGTTGTTGGCCACAGCGCGGGAGGGATCGGCGGTCTCGCGACTTCGCAGGCTCTGTCCACAGGCGACCTGTTCCAGGCTGCCGAGATGATCTCCTTCTCGTCCGTCCGGGTGGGCCGGTGAGCGCCGTGGCGGCGTCGGCCGCCGTGTTCGCGCGCCCTCGTACGGAGTCGTTCGTCCCGGCCGGGCCGGTCCCGGAGCGGTCGGCGGGTCATCCGTTGTCGCTCGGTCCGGACGCGCGTGCCCGTTTGGGTGGCGCGGTGCGGATGCTGCTGGACACGGCCGGCCTGGCCGGGGCGTCGGACGCGGTGCGGCTGGCGGTGCTGGTGCTGGCGTCGCGTACGCCGTGGGAGACAGGTGTGGTGGAGATCCGTACCTCGGAGCTGGGCCGGTGGATCGGGGCGTCCGCGTCGTACACGGCCTCCGACGTGCTGCCGGTGCTGCGCCGCTCGGGCGTGGTCTCCGTGGAGACGGCGCCGGGCGAGTACGGCCAGGACGACGGCCTGGAGTGCCGGGTGCTGCCGCTGTGGGCGGCGCAGGACATCGTCGGGCACCCGCTGAACCTGGCGAAGAAGGAGTACGCCACCTTGTGGCGGCTGCTGGAGGCCGTGATGGGTCCGGGCTGGACGCACCGGGACGGCCGGGTCACTCCGGCCGGGCTGATCGGTACGCGTACCGGTCGCGGTGCGGCAACCGACCGCCTCGCGCTGCTGCTGCTGGTGCTGGAGGCGCGGGAGTCCGGGCGGGTGCGGCAGTGCGGCGGGAGCGTGGACTCCAAGCGCGGCCGCGCGGCGGCGACGGTGGCCCGGCTGCTGGGGTGCACGGCGTCGGCGGGGGAGCGGGTGCTGGAGCGCCTGGAGGACCGGGAGCTGGTGCTGCGGGTCCGGTTGAAGACGGGCTCGGGCCTGTGGAACCGGTCGCGGCTGATGGTGCCGGCGGTCGCCGCCGCGCACGGCCGCACGGTCGCCGACGACGTCCAGGAGGACCGTGTGCAGGCCCCGGAGCCCGAGTTTTCAGACCCCGACGTTTCGGCAGGGGCTGGTGAGGCGCCGGAGCTGGCCGAAGAGTCGCCGGTCAACGGCGTGCCGGTGACGGATGTTGCGGATGTGGCAGACCCCGACGTTGCGGCAGCCCTTCACACTGATCACCCTCACCTGGTTCTTCCCGTCGTTCCCCAGCAGCTCTCTCATCGTTTTTCCGGCGAAGGCCGTGGGCGTGAGGACAGTCGGCCGGGACGCGCGTGCGTGCGCGAGGGCCAGGCCGTCGACGGCGAGAGCGCCGTGGCCGGGTCTGGGTGCCCGATGGCTGGGGCCAACCCGCTTCGCGGTGAAAAGCCCACCAGGTCACCGGTCGACGAGCAGGAGCAGGCTGGCGGCGCCGCCGCTGGCGCCGGTGCCCGGCTGACGGTTGTGGGAGGTCGAAAGACGCAGCAGCGGGGGCAGGGGGCACTTCCTGTTGATCTTGGTCTGCGGGTGGCTCTGGCGCCGGTGTCCTGGCTGTGGCAGGGCCTGAACCGGTGGCAGCAGGACCAGGTCGTGCGGGCCACGAGGGCTGAGCTCGGGGAACTGGGCCAGGTGCTGGAGTGGCCGGGGCAGGCCCCGTCCGCACTGGCCGCCCGGCTGACGGCCCGGCTCAAGCAGGCCGGCGGCGAGGCTCGGATCACCAGCGCGTACGGCTGGATCACGCGCCGCGGGCTGGTGCGCAGGCCGTCGTGCTCGGACGTACGGTGCGACGACGGCGTCCGGCTCGACACCGGCGCCGACTGCGACAACTGCACCAACGTCCTGCACTCGCGCCGGGCGTGGCGGGTGCGGATCGCTTCCGAGGTCGACCGCGAGCTGCCCGGTCTGGAGACGAATGCCCGGTACCGGGAGATCGAGGCCCGGATGCGGCGCCAGGCCGAGGCCGAGGCCGCCGTGCTGGTGACCCGTCAGGCCGAGGCCCGGGAGCGGGCGGAGCGGCGGGCGGCGTTCCGTGCCGAGGCTGAGGCGCAGGCCGCCTTCGAGCGGGAGCGGGCGGAGGACGAGGCGGCGGTCCGGCAGGCCGTGGCGTGCGGGGACTGCGGCCGGGAGCGGTCGGCCGGGCTGTGCGAGGCGTGCGGCCACCGTCGGCAGGCCGAGGTTCTGATCGTAGAGTCGGGTCTCCTCGCGGCGACCTGGTCGGCCGACCCGAGCGACCCGGTCGCCGTCGCGGCCGTCGTCGCCGAGGTCCGTAAGGCCATCGAGGACGCCACCGCCGCCGACTGGGCTCAGTTCCAGCAGATCACCGACCCGGCTGCCCTGGAAGCGGCCGGCCCGGACGCTGTCGAGGACGCCGCCGCGCACAATGCGTTCCTGGTTGCTGAGAGCGCGGCCGCAGGCTACCGGGACGAGGCCCTGGTGATGCTCGGCCGCAGCCAGGAGGCCCAGACCGAGGCCCGGAAGGCGTTCTCGACCGAGCTAGCCAAGCCCTGGTTCAGGTCCATGCCCGACAGCGACGACGCCCAGCGCGCCGCGACCGAGGCCGCCGCGCAAGCCGAGACCCGCACCGCCGAGCACCTGCTCGCCGTACGGATGGAGCAGCTGCATACCCAGGCGCGCCTCGAGCCGGTCCGGCCCGTTCCTTGGTCGCAGCGCCTGTCAGAGCTCGCCGCTCACCCGCTGGATGGCGAGGCACTGGAGGTGATCGCGTGAACGCCGCCGCTCATGCGGAGAGGATGCCTTGGCGGTCAGGTCGATCAAGCCCTCGACCGGCTCACCTCCGCCTGCGCGGAGAGGACGTGCGGAATCCGGCCCGCGACTTCGGCGCCGGCGGCTCACCTCCGCCTGCGCGGAGCGCACGACATGGTCCTCGCCGGAACCGACGGCCGCGGCGGTTCACCTCCGCTCGCGCGGCGAGGACCTTCACGCCATCACCCGGCCTTCAAGCACGTTCGGCTCACCTCCGCCTGCGCGGAGAGCACCACATCGCCTGCCACTCACTGACATTCCGATTCTTCCGTCAGTCAAACGCAGGCCCCATCCTTGGTGGCCTCATGCCAGGTCTGAAAGCGAGCCGCCTCGGCCGTGAGGGTACGCCAGGCGGCGCGGATCCTCTGCTCGGTCTCCTTAGCCTGCAGCATGGTACGGAGCTGCTTGACCTGTTCAAACACCAATGTGGCGCGGAAGCACTCGTCTCCATCCTCCTTCGCGGCTGCGGCTTGCGTGAGGAAGGTGGCGATCGAGTCGACATCGCCGGAGGTGGGCAGGAGTCCCCACGCGGCCGGCGAGGCAGGGACCGTGCCATTCGGATCCAGGTCCTGGCCTGTGGCCGTATCCATAACGCTCTGCCAATAGTCGGCGGGGATCGGCTCTTCGGAGACGTACCACGTCTCCGAAGAACCGCCAGCGCTGTTCACTGCATTGAAGTTCGCGCCGAGGCGGCCCCACATCATCCAGTACCGGATGGAGGGGTGAGGGGTGAGGGTGATGCGAACGTCGTGTCGATCGCCGATCCCGTTATCTTTCGGGTTGGGCGTGTCCTGGAACCAGATGACAGGCACATGTCCGCCGAGCTGCTCGGCGGGAGACCCGAGCTTGATGAGCCTGGACGCCCGTATCCCATCCCAGTTTTCGTAGCTGGTGAAGTGATAGAGCATGCTGTCAGTCATGCCAGCTCCCCGTCGATAACGCGTCGCGTAGCATTAACGCAGTGTATGGGCGCTGCAACGGGTCCGAGGCCCTCGCCGGATCGACGCTCACTAAGCGTCGTGATGCCGCAGGCGAATCGCAGAGCAGGCATTACGAGATCCTCGGGGATCAGGTCGATCTTCCACTCACTCATGGCGACGATCCTGCCAGGTGCGTCCGGCGGTCCGTACGGGCGGAGCACGTTGTACGAGGCTGCCAGGAGCAGCAGGACCCACCGCGGCTGACTCCCGGCTGTGCGCGGAGTTCGCCGCCTGCAGTCTGGGGCTCGCCGCGTACCGTTCGGACACAGCGGACGAGCGTCGTGCTCGTAGTGGCGATCCTGAGCGACCCAGTTGGCACTGGTGGGGGGGGATCGGGCTGCCGCCGACGACCTGCTTGTCCGCCGCCGACGTCGTGGTCGCCTGCCGGACGCCGGTCTTTTCGGACGAGGAGGTGGGAGATCGTGCAGTCCAGCACCTCGCAGATGATGTCGAGGCCGGCCAGGCGGACGGTCAGAGGCCGCCCCGACCACAGGTGGGACATCTGCACGCCTCCGCTCGCGCGGAGTGGACATCGAGAGGTCGCCCGCCTGGAGCCGAATAACTGCTCACCTCCACCTGCACGGAGAAGACAGCTCACCGCTCTTGAGGCCGCCGAGCAGGACCGACTCGCCTCCGCCCGTGCGGAGCGCACTGCAGGCCATGCCTGACCGGCTGGACGCCGCGGTCGCCGGCCCACCTCCGCTGGGGCGGAGCGCACGCCACCATCGCCGTCGCCTGTGCCCGCCGGAACGGTTCACCTCCGCTTGCGCGGAGAGGACCTGGTCCTCGACGAGGCGACGGCGATCAAGAACGGCTCACCTCCGCCTGCGCGGAGAGGACTACGGCGGCGCCTACCGCATCGGCCTGTTCGGCGGCTCACCTCCGCTCGCGCGGAGAGGACTTCTCCAGGTCTTCGAGCTGGGCGCGGATGTCCGGCTCACCTCCGCTCGCGCGGAGAGGACCGCACGGACAGCAAGACGGGCTTGCTCCTCGCCGGCTCACCTCCGCTCGCGCGGAGAGGACGGTGAGTGGGAGGACCGCCTCCTGCCCGACCTCGGCTCACCTCCGCTCGCGCGGAGCGCACAGGCCGATGTACCGTGCCCGTCGCCCAATGGCCGGCTCACCTCCGCTCGCGCGGAGAGGACGCCTTCAGTACGCCGAGGGCACGGCTCACCGTCGGCTCACCTCCGCTCGCGCGGAGAGGACGACGTCGTGGATGTCGCGCACGGCTACTGCTCCGGCTCACCTCCGCTCGCGCGGAGAGGACTCTTCCTGACCTGGCCGTTCAGGACGCCTTTGCAACTTCTTTACTGGGGTGGAGTGTGAGGAGCATGCACTAATCCTGGCAGACCAAACGGCCGGACATGGGGACAGGCAAGCAAGGAGGATGCACGCACCTGTGCGGGCGAGACCGCCGACGAACAACTCTCGTCCGCAAGCCGGGGGTGCCGTGTCCACTCGCGTAATTCTCTCCCGCGTAGGGCATGAGCCTCTTCGAGCCGAGGCCGGCGCGGTAGCGTCGATACAGTGCAGCAGGCCATTCGATTCGGGACGTAGGACGGGTGATGAGTACAGCCCCCGATTACCAGGGCATCGAGGACCCGGAGCGAGCCCTGAAGTACGCCGTCCAGCACATCCGGGGCGACCGCGCCCAGATCATCGAGGGGATCATCGAGCCGGTGTCTCCCACCTGGGACCACGAAGCCGCCGCCGAGACCATCCGCGACCAGATCCGCTCACGCGCGCGGGAACTGGGCTGCGTCACCGGCTCCGGTAACCTCGATCTGCCCGGTTCGTCGAACTGGTACGTCCCCGACATCGCCGTCGTCCCCGCCGCCCAGGCCAAGGGCGCGGCCGCGCTCCTGCCCGCGGACACCCTGCTCATCGTCGAGGTGACGTCCGAGTCGAACGGGGACACCGACCGGGTGGTGAAGCGGAAGCGGTACGCCGAGTACCACGCACCGCTGTACCTCGTCGTCGACCGGCAGGAGAAGAGCGTCACCCTGTACTCCGAGCCCGGCCAACTGGGCTACACCCGCGCCGACGGCCCCCACCCCTTCGGCGCCCGCATCCACCTGCCAGAGCCATTCAACCTCGACCTAGACACCAGCGAACTGACCTGACAGGCATCAAGACGCAGCATCGAGTACTCGCCTCCACCCGGAGTCCCTGCATACCCACCTCCGCTCGAGCGGAGCGCACTGGCTCCCCCTCGCCAAATGCACGGGCCTGGCCGGCTCACCTCCGCTCGCGCGGAGAGGACGGCGCCACCGTCGCGGTCACGAACTTCGGCGCCGGATCACCTCCGCTCGCGCGAAGAGGACCGCAGGTGCGCCGCGACCAGCCGCGCCTTGACCGGTTCACCTCCGCTCGCGCGGAGCACACGACGGGGGCGAAGGCCGGGTTCGTGAGGACGACGGCTCACCTCCGCTCGCGCGGAGCACACGGCCGCCTCATGACCCTGCTCAAGGACGAGGGCGGCTCACCTCCGCTCGCGCGGAGCACACCCGACCGCAGGCCGGTTCCGCTGCCGCTCGGCCGGCTCACCTCCGCTCGCGCGGAGCACACCTCCGCTCGTCCGCCGGGGCCACGCTGTGGTGCGGCTCACCTCCGCTCGCGCGGAGCACACCCGCACCTATGCCTACCTATTTCCTCGGATTCCGGCTCACCTCCGCTCGCGCGGAGCACACTCTTCCTGACCTGGGCATTCAGGACGCCTTTGCAACTTCTTTACTGAGGTGGCGTGTACGGAACATGTGCCCATCCTGGCGGACCAGACCACCAGACACAGGGACTGACAGTACGTGGAGAGACACACCCACCTAGAGAAACCACCAACACAAGCCCGAGTCACGACCCCGGGACCTCCCGCCCAAGCAGAGAAGAGCCCCTCCCGGTGTTGCGGGACCACGTACGCTGGGCCGTATCGGCGAGTTCGGCTCGGGGAGGCAGTTGTGACGGCACGTGACACGTGGACGGTGGACCGGCTCCACCACGCCCTGCCGCACTCCGCCTCCCGCCAGCAGCTCCTCGCCGACGTGAACCTGACCCCGATCGACGAGCTGCCCGCCGTCCTCGACCGCTGGGCCAAGGCCGCAGAAGCACTCCGTTCTGCCTCCGGGCTCATTGAGACCGCCCGAACGACCGAGAAGACCACCGGCCTGCTCCCCGAATGCATGACCGTCGAGGACCACACCGCCGACGTGCTGCGCGACGCCGGGCCCCGCCAGGACCGCGGGCAGGGAGCGGCGTGACCTACCGCCTGGCTTTCCCCGCCGACGTCTTCGACACCTACAAGCAACTCCCCGACGCCGCGCGCCGGGATCTGGCCGTGTGCCTGGTCGACGCACAGGAGGACCCGCTCGGGCACTCCGAGCCGTACGGCGAAGACGACGGCATCATCCGCACCGTCGCCCGCGGCCACATCACCGCCGTCATCCTGTGCGGCCACACCACCTCGACGCTCACCGTCCTCGCCATCGCCTACGCCGGCACCTGACCCAGCGCTCCGACCAGTAAGGGTCACCGGACCTCCGCAGCTCGGTGGTGAGCGGTCCACCTCCGCTCGCGCGGAGAGGACCATCGCAAAAAGCGCTTCGCCGAGGTCTTCGGCGGTTCACCTCCGCTCGCGCGGAGAGGACCTCGCCGGAGAGGAGCCCTGACCATGCCGAGCCGGTTCACCTCCGCTCGCGCGGAGAGGACCAGCGGCTCACCCTCGCCGAGTGGACCCTGAACGGTTCACCTCCGCTCGCGCGGAGAGGACCTGTCGCGCAGCGCCCCCGACCGCCGGATGACCGGTTCACCTCCGCTCGCGCGGAGAGGACGGGTACCCGCCTACACCGTGCCCGCCCGCCGCAGGTTCACCTCCGCCTGCGCGGAGAGGACTTCCTGACCTGGGCGTTCAGGATGCCTTTGCAACTTCTTTACTGCAGCAGCGCGTACGGAGCGCATGCGCTCATCTTGGCAGATCAGACGACCAGACACTCGGACAGCCAAACACGAAGAGACACCCACGCGGTAAATCCTCAGACGAAAGACCGGCCACGGTCTGGCCTCTGCTCACTCGGTGATGCCCACGCGGAAGTCGTGACCGGCCAGCGCACCTCCGCTCACGCAGCGAGCACGACTGGGCCGACGCCGGCAGCTGTGTGGAGAGCGGCCCACCTCCGCTCGCGCGGAGAGGACGCACGCCCGTGGAACTGGATGCCCGAGGTCTTCGGTTCACCTCCGCCTGCGCGGAGAGGACTTGCCGATCAGCTCGTACCCGATCCCGACGCCCGGTTCACCTCCGCCTGCGCGGAGAGGACTGGTGCACCGTCGACTCAACACCCGTCGACAACGGTTCACCTCCGCTCGCGCGGAGAAGACACCGCCGCCCGGCCCACGAGCATGGCCCGCACCGGCTCACCTCCGCTCGCGCGGAGCACACTCCTCGCGCAGGGTGAGGAGTCCGATGCGCCACGGTGCACCTCCGCTCGCGCGGATCGCATTTCGGGGACGACGCTGACGTACCCCATGCCGACGGCTCACCTCCGCTCGCGCGGATCGCATCAGACCGTCACCACCAGCGCCACCACCAGCATCGGCTCACCTCCGCTCGCGCGGATCGCATTTCATCCACCGGTCCCAGAACAACGGCGGGAACGGCTCACCTCCGCTCGCGCGGATCGCATGCTTCCTGACCTGCACCTCTTAAGGCCCTTTGCCGTTTCTTTGCAAGAATCACGGAGAGGGTCGAGTGTGCCGTCCATGGGCGTGGGTGCCTCGTTGTCAGTGGTGCCTGCTACCTCTATTCGTGTGATGCAACGTGAGGGCAGTTTAGGTGCTGGGGTGTCCGTTGACTCGAGGTTGTGGGGGAAGCGGAAGGGGTTGTCCCGGGCTTACCCGGTGATCTGCCATCTGTTGGACGCGGCTGCCATGTTCGGGGCGTTGTGGGATGGGCTCCTTGGCGATCGGATGCGTGAGCGTGTTGCGCAGGAGCTCGGGCTTTCGTCGGATGAGGCTCGTTCTGTGCTGTCGTTCTGGGCTGGTCTGCATGATCTGGGGAAGATCACGCCGGTGTTTCAGGCGCAGGTGCCCGAGTTGTTTGCCGCGGTTGGCGGTGATCCGTTGTATCGATCTGTGCCGGGGGCTGAGGGGGAGCGGGGGTTTCGGCATGAGAGTGCGACGCACTGGGCGTTGACGGCGCTGCTGGAGGAGATGGGGTATCCGGAAGGTCGGCGGGTGGGCGGGCGGCAGCTTCTGCGGGGTGCTGTGGGTCACCAGGTTGCTCAGTTGCTCGGGGGGCATCACGGCTGTTTCGGCGAGGTGTTGCAGGAGCACGAGGTGAGGCAGGCGGGTGAGTATCAGCCGGGTCTTGGGGGGCCGGGGTGGGATGGCCAGCGGCGGGTTCATTTGGCTGAGTTGCGGCGGGTGACGGGGGCGGTTGCGGTGCCGCGGCGGGCGTTGCCGGCGGATTTGGCTGTTGTGGTGGCGGGGCTGGTGGTTGTCTCGGACTGGTTGGTGAGCCAGGTGGAGGTCGTGGAGTCGTTGATGCCGCCGTTGGGGTGGCGGGGTACTGGCGGTGACGTCGATGCTCATTGGCGGCGCGTGCGGCGCAGGGTTGGGGGAGTGGCTGCTGCGGCGGGGATCGGGCGTGCCTGTTTCGCGGCGGAGTGTTTCGAGGAGATGTTCTCCTTCTCTCCGAATCCTTTGCAGGCCGATTTGGTGGAGCACCTGGCTGGGGTGGTCAGGTCTGAGGGGCCTGGGTTGCTGTTGGTGACGGCGCCGACGGGGGATGGGAAGACGGAGGCCGCGTTGTTCGCGGCTTCGGTGCTGGGTCGTGCTGCGGGGTGTCGGGGGATGTTCGTGGCGTTGCCGACGATGGCGACGGCGGATGCGATGTTTCCGCGGGTGGCCCGGTTCAGTGATGCGGCGTTGGCGGGTGATCGGGCTTTGACGCTGTTGCATTCCATGGCCTGGTTGCGGCCGGCGGCGGCTTGGGGTGTGGGGGAGGTGGAGGTGAGTGCCGGTTCTGGTGTGGCTGCGGAGGCGTATGCCTGGCTGGCGGGGTCTCATCGTGGGCTGCTCGCGCCGCTGGGTGTGGGGACGGTCGACCAGGTGCTGAGTGGTGTGCTGCCGTTGAGGTACAACGTGCTGCGGCTGTTTGGTCTGGCGGAGAAGGTCTTCGTCGTCGATGAGGCTCATGCCTATGGGCCGTGGATGCATCAGTTGCTGGTGCGTTTGCTGGAGTGGCTGGGGGCGTTGGGAGCTCCGGTGGTGCTTCTGTCGGCGACGTTGTCGGGTCGGACGGCGTCGTCGCTGGTGGACGCGTATCGCCGTGGGGCGGGGCATGAGGAGCCGTCCGCGGTGGAGCCTCGCTATCCGGGATGGATGTACGTGGGCTCAAGGTCGGGCAAGGTGTCGCCGCCGCGTGAGGTGGGCAGCGGGCGGGCGCGGACGCTGGATGTCGCGGTGCGGGGTGTGCTGTGGGATACGGAGGACGAGCCGGGTGCGCCGCCGCGGGTGGGTGGCCGGCGGGAGGCGTTACGTAGGGAGCTGCTGCCGGTCGTCGAGGAAGGTGGCACCGCTCTGGTGTGCTGCACGACCGTGGCGGAGGCGCAGCGGACGTTCCGCGACCTGGCCGGGTGTTTCCCGGAGCTGGCGCGGGCACCCGGTGGGCTGAGGATCCTGCACTCGCGTTTTCCGGGGGTGGTGCGGCAGGGGATCACCGCGGAGTGTGAGGTCGGGTACGGGAAGCCTGCGGGTCCGCAGGATCTCGAGGGGCCGAGGCCGGCGTCGATTCTGGTTGCCACTCAGGTGGTGGAGCAGTCTCTGGATCTCGACTTTGATCTGGTTGTCAGCGATCTGGCTCCGCTGGCGCAGTTGCTGCAGCGGGCGGGTCGGTGCCGGCGTCATGATCGGGGGGCGTGGGGGAGGCCGTCGTGGGCGCGGGGTGGGGAGCGTCCGAGGCTGGTGGTTCTGGATCCGCTGGGGTGTGGTTCAGGGACGGTTCGGCCTCCGGCGTCGTGGGGGAGCGTTTATGACCCGGGTCTGTTGAAGCGGACGTCTGTGTTGCTCGCGCGGGAGTCGGCGGCTGGCATCGCCGTGCCGGGGGACGTGCAGAGGCTGGTGGACGAGGTGTACGCGGCTGATTTCGTGGACGGCCTGGAGGCTTCGGTTCATCGGGAGCTGAAGCGGATGGACGGTGAGCGGTGTGCCGGTGAGGCGGCTGAGTCGTATCTGGCTGAGCTGGCGGGTATTTGTGCGCCGGCCGATGTCGCTGGTGATCTGCACCGGCTCAGTCGCCGGGAGAGTGGTGTGACTCAGGAGTTGCTGACGACCCGGTTGGGGGCGGATTCCGGGCGGGTGCTGTGTGTGTACGAGCAGGGGAGCGGGGCTCTGACTCTGGATGCTGAGGGCCGGGTGGCTGTGCCGGTGCGGCGGGGTGGGCTGTCGCGTGACGAGCTGGTGCTGCTCGTGGAGCATGCGGCTCCTGTACCAGGGCGCTGGCTCCTGGATGAGTCCGGTCGGGAGCCGGTGCCGGATGGGTGGGGGAAGCATCCGTTGCTGCGTGACCTCGTGGTGCTGAGGATGACGCCGGCCGGGGACGGGACCTGGAGTACGCGTGGTCCGGGCGGGCGGACGATCACGATCTCGCATGTGGGAATCGAACGCGGGTAACCAGTTTCACCAAAGCTGCAACTACGCCCTACTCGCTTACCTAAACTCCAACTACCCCTCCATTAGGGCCTGTTGGATCCAATGTCGCGCGGGTTCCTGTCGGATCAGCCCGCTTGCACGGGCATGGGGTCTGCCGGAGGAACGCGCTGCGCCCTACTCGTGGCTCACCCTCGCTCGGGCGAGGTCCCTGTCTCATTCTGTCGTACTGGATCGGATGTTCCCATGTCTGACGGCGTCTTCAACTTGATCGATGAGCCGTGGATCCCTGTCCGATGGCGGCCGGAGGCCCAGCTGAGGCAGGCACAGTGTCCTGGCCGGGTCGGCCTACGCGACGTGCTGTTGCGGGCATCGGAGATTGCCGGTCTGGCGGTGTCCGACCCGCCCGCGCACTCGGCGCTGCTTCGGATTCTGTACGCGCTCACCGCGCGCGTGGCGGGTCTGGATGAGGCGGGGCCGGGGGAGTGGGGTGACCGGCGGCTTGACGTCCTGGAGGAAGGCCAGCTGCCGGCCAACGGCGTGAACGGCTATCTCGCGCGGTGGCGGGAGCGGTTCTTCCTGTACGACCCAGTGGGTGGCCGTCCGTGGATGCAGGATGCGCGGCTGGCCGAGCAGTGCGACGGGGGCAACACCGCCGGGGTGAACAAGCTGATCATCACCCGCCCGGCGGGCAACAACCACGCGTGGTTCAGGCACGGAAGCGATGCCGACCCCGACCTGCCGACGTCGGCCGAGGCCGTACTGAATCTGCTGGTCTGGCACTACTACGGACCCTCGGGGCGGTGTTCGTCCCGCGAGGTGGGCGGGGAGAAGTCGGCCTCGTCGACAGCCGGCCCGCTGAGGACCTCGCTGTCCTACCATCCGGAGGGCGACAGTCTCTTCGAGACGCTTCTCGCCGGCCTTGCGCCGCCGGCGTCGGCGGTGCGCCGCTCGGAGGATCTGTGTCCGTGGGAGTGGGAGGAGCTGCCGGATCCGGATGCCGCGCCGCGGATGCCTTCCGGTCCGTGTTCTCGTCTGACGGCCTGTTCGCAGCATGCTCTGCTGCTCGTGCCGGACGAGGACGGTGCGTGTGTGCGGGACGCGTACATCACGTGGGCCTACCGGACGGGTCGGATCGAGCGTGACGACGACTTCCTGATCTGGCAGATCAGCCAGGCGAACAACCGCTACCCGCGGCCGGCCGATGCCGGCAGGTCTTTGTGGCGGGACCTGGACGCGCTTCTTCTCCTCAAGCCGTCCGGGTCGACGCAGCCCCAGCGGCCGAAGATCATCGCGTCGGCGCTGGAGGTGTCGCCGTACCTGCGTATCCGGGCTCTCGGGTTCGATCAGGAGGGGCAGGCCAAGGACACCCAGTTCGTGGACGCGGTGACCCCTGCGGTGTTCCACCTGGCGGAGCGTGAGGCTGCGGCGACGGCACCGGCCGTGGGGCGGCTGCGGCAACTGGGGGAGATGTTCGGCCGACGGCTGCAGTACGCGGTCCGGGTGGCGTGGACCGACTATGTCCGGGACTCCAAGGCGGATGCGGGCACGTGGGTCGCCGAGGCGACGGGCCGCTACTGGCCCGCGGCCGAGGCTGTCTTCTGGCAGCACTTCCGCGAGCTCGACCGCACCGGGACGTTGCCGGGCGGAGGGCTGGACGCGGCGCAGGTGCGCAAGGAGTTCCTGCGTCTGGCGGAGGACGCCTACGAAGCGGTGACGGCCACGGTCACCCGTACTCAGCGTGGGGCCAGAGCTGTCTCGCAGGCCCGGATCGAGCTGTACGGGGGGCCGCCCAAGAAGAAGCCGACCGACTGAGTCAGCAGCCCGAGCCTCATCCAGAAAGGGATTCTCCCCTGCCATGACGATGACCACCCCGCTCACGCCGGACTCCTCCAGCATGTCGCTCTCGGTTCCCGGGCAGGCGTCCCGGCTCCACAGCCGACGTGAGGCGAAGTTCGTCGCGTGGGTCGAACGACTCTGCGCTGATGATCCCGGTGCGCGTAAGGCGCTTCGCACCGGACTGCGCAAGAACCTCGATGAGGTTCCGCAGATGCACCGCTTCGTCGCCGCCTGGCTTCCTTCCGACCGGACTCCGCAGGACACCCAGCGCGCCTACTACACCGTCGCCGCCCTGATCGCGGCCCAGCCCCGCACCGCACTGGCAGATCCTGATCCGCACAGCGACGGCCAGGACGACCAGACTGATGGGGCGGGCCCTTCCGACGTACCGTCGCAAGCAGCGACTGCGTACGGCTCGAGTCTCGGGACCGCCTTCGCCAGGGCTGTGGTCCACTCGCCCGGCCGGGACAAGGCGATGCGCGAGGCGACGGCCGAGAGCCGGCTCCACCAGCTGACCCGGCAGAGCCTGCCGGGCCTGCACCGCCACCTGCCGGCCGCCGTCGCCTACGTGCGAGCCTGCGACGTGCCCGTCGACTGGGCGCAGCTGCTGGGCGACCTGACGCACTGGCGGCAGTACTCGGGAGGCATCTCGCGTCGCTGGCTGCAGGACTACTACCGGCTGCGGGCGAAGGACGCCCGTGAGGCCGCGGCCCGGAGCGATGAGGAAGCAGCCGTCCACTCGCCCCCTGCGGACGTCGATCCCCAGCCGTGACCTGTTCTCGACGCGGGCCCGGTTCACCGACGCGTCACCGCTTGGCCCTCTTACACAACCTGCAAGGAGCACGATCCATGAGCACAGCAGCCCGTTTCATCGACGTCCATGTTCTGCAGTCCGTGCCGCTGGCCAACCTGAACCGGGACGACACCAACAGCGTGAAGACGGTGCAGTACGGCAACACGATGCGTACCCGTGTGAGCAGCCAGTCCTGGAAGCGGGCGCTGCGCGGGTCGTTCGAGGAGGGGATGGGGGAGGCGGCGCTGCGTACGCGGCGTATCGGTGAGCGTGTCGCTCGTCTGCTCGTCGAGGAGCGGGAGTGGCCGCGGGAGCTGGCGGAGCGGGCGGGGGCGCATCTGGCCGCGGCCAGCAGTATCAAGTTCGAGGTGGCCAAGGACGGCAAGGAGACCTTGGACAACAAGGTCCTGACGAACGCGATGGTGTACGTGCCCGAGTCGGCGGTGGTGGAGCTGGCGGATCTGGCGCAGGAGCACCGTGCTGCGCTGGAGGCGGCGAAGGACATCAAGAAGTCGTCGGACAAGAGTGTGCTGCCCAAGGAGCGGGTCGAGGCGGTGCTTCGGTCCCGTAATGGTGTGATCAACCTGTTCGGGCGGATGCTCGCGGAGGTCGACGACGCTGGTGTCGACGGGGCTGTTCAGGTGGCTCACGCGCTGACCACGCACGCGACGGACGTCGAGCTCGACTACTTCTCCGCGGTGGACGATGTCACCGCGCTGTGGAAGGACTCGACGGGCAGCGGGCACATGGGGCACGCCGAGCTCAGTGCCGGCACGTTCTACCGGTACGCCACGCTCGACCTTCGTGACCTGGCCCGCAACACCCAGGGCAGCGACGCGACCCTGCGTGAGCTGTCGCACGGTTTCCTGCGCGCTTTCGTCCTGTCGCTGCCGCAGGCGAAGAAGAACTCGACTGCCGCGCACACCATCCCCGACCTGGTGCATCTGTCGGTGCGCACCGATCGTCCGCTGTCGTACGCCGCGGCGTTCGAGAGCCCGGTGGTGGCCGCGCGGGAAGGCGGCTTTGCCGGTCCGTCGCGGGAGACGCTCGCCGGCTACGCGCGGGCCGCGAACACGATGCTCGGCACCGCGAGCATCCTGAACGCCGGCTGGACCAGCCTGGAGACCAAGGACCTCGCCGGGCTCGGAACCCGGCACGACGCCTTCGACGATCTCATCGCCGCCGCGCTCGACGCCGCCCTGGCCGCCCCCCAGGAGCCGTCCGCGTGACACCCAACCCCCACGGCCCGAGCGACAGCGCAGAGGTGCCGCCGGCCGGACGCCGGCACGGTCTGCTTCTGCGGTTCACCGGCCCCCTGCAGTCCTGGGGCACACACAGCCACTTCAACGAACGTGACACCGCGCCCTTCCCCACCCGGTCGGGAGTCATCGGTCTGCTCGCCGCAGCCCTCGGCCGGCGACGCGACGAGCCCATCGACGACCTCGCCCGGCTCTCGCTGACAGTGCGGTCTGACCGGCCCGGTGTCATCCTGCGCGACCTGCACACCGTGGGCGGCGGCCTGCCCGCGAAGGCGACCGTCACCACGGCGGAAGGCAAGAAGCGAAGCGGCGCCACCGCCACCCTCCTCACCCACCGCACCTACCTCGCCGACGCCGCCTTCACCGTCGCCCTCACCCACCCCGACGGCAACCACCCCATCCTCCAGACCTGCGCCGACGCCCTCACCCACCCCCACTGGCCGCTATATCTCGGGCGCCGGTCCTGTCCCCCCGAAGGCCCCCTGCTCCTGGGCGCCACCGACGACGCCCTGCACCACCTGCTCCACCTGCCGATCGCCGCACCCCCGCCCAGCCGCGGCACGGCAGACCGCGGCATCACCTTCACCAGCGACACGCCCCTCGACCAGCTGCCCGCACTCACCACCTGGCCGGACGGCACACCTCACCCCGTGGTGGCGACAACAGGAGAGATCACCGACCAGCCCGTCACCTTCCACCCCCGCCAGCGCGCCTACCGCAGCCGCACCCTCCACCAGCTCACCCTGCGGCTGCCCCACACCCAGTACAAGGGCCTGGGAACCGACTACCTGCGCGCCCTCGCCGACTACCTCAACGACCACACGGCCACGACACGAAGGAGCGGAAGTTGACCGTCTGGCTCACACGCATCACCCCAGACCCCCGCTCCCGCGATGCCCGGCGCGACACACGCGACGCCGTCGGCACCCACCGCCGGCTGATGTCGCTGTTCCCCGACAACGCAGGCCCCGACCCCCGCGCCCGCTTCGGCATCCTGTACCGCACCGACGACACCCCCGGCGGGCCCCAACTGCTCGTGCAGAGCACCCAGGAACCCGACCTGACCCAACTCCCCACCGGATACGGCACGGCACTCACCCGGCCCCTGGACACGCTGCTCGACGCCCTGCGCCCCGGACTCACCGTCCGCTACCGCTGCGCCGCGAGCGCCATCCGCAAGCCCGGAGCCACCACTCGAGCGGCCTACAACCTGCCCGCCGTCGTCCCCCTCACCGGAACCGCCGCCGACGAATGGTGGACACGCCAAGCCGACACAGCCGGCCTCAAAGTACTCACCCTGCATTCACAGCCCCTCGACGCAGCCCAAGGCATGCGAGGCACCCGCGGCTCCGGCGCAGAGCAACGCATCCGCCACACACGCACCCGCTTCGACGGAACCGCCGTCATCATCGACCCCGACACACTCCGGACAAAGATCACCGACGGCATCGGACGCGGCAAAGCCTACGGATGCGGACTGCTCAGCATCGCACCAGCACCCGGGACCCAAGGATGAGCAACGCCGCTTCGACGAAGACCGGCGGACGTGGCAACCCGGACGCCCGACGCAAACTCGCCTCACCCACCGTCGCCATGCTGCCCCGCATCGCCGACTCCCTTTCCTTCCTCTACCTCGACATCGTCCGTATCCACCAGGACGACACCGGCGTCTGCGCAGAAGTCACCAGCGAGCAGCGCGGCACCGAAACCGTCTACCTCCCCACCGCTGCCCTCAGCTGCGTCCTCCTGGGCCCGGGAACATCCATCACCGCCCGTGCGCTCGCCACCCTGGCGCGCCACGGAACCACCGTCCTGATCACCGGCTCCGGAGGAGTCCGCTGCTACGCCGCGACGCTCCCCGACTCGCTCACCACCACCTGGCTCGAGCGCCAGACCAGAACCTGGGCCGACGACGCCCAGCGCCTGGCCATCGCCACAGCCATGTACGAGATGAGGTTCGGCACACACACCGTCCCCCCAGGAACAACCCTTGAACAGCTGCGCGGCATGGAAGGCCAGCGCGTCAAGGCTCTCTACCGAGTCCTCGCCCAACAGCACAAGATCGGCAGGTTCCGGCGCGCCTACGACCCCGCATCCTGGGACAAGCAAGACCCCGTCAACCTGGCCCTGTCCTCGGCCAACACCTGCCTCTACGGCATCGTGCACGCCGCCATCCTCGCCCTGGGATGCTCGCCGGCCCTCGGATACGTACACAACGGCAACCAACAGGCATTCGTCTACGACATCGCAGACCTCTACAAGGCCGAGCTCACCATCCCCCTCGCCTTCTCCCTCAACACCTCGGCAAACCCCGAAGCAGAAGCCCGGCGATCCTTCCGCGACGGGCTGCGCCTCTTCAGGCTGATGCCTCGCATCGTGTCCGACATCCAATCGCTCCTGGACCCCGACCACACTCGCGAGGCGCCAGACCCGGAGGAACACCTCGTAGACCTATGGGACCCCGTGACCGGAACTGTGCCCGGCGGCACGAACCACGCAGCGGCCACCTGATCCCAGCACCGGAAGGCCACTCCCATGGCTTCGATGATCGTCATCTCCGTGACCTCCGTACCGGACCACCTTCGAGGGGCCCTCACCCGATGGCTCCTCGAAGTGACTCCCGAGTTGTACGTCGGCACTGTCTCGGCCCGTGTGCGCGACGAACTGTGGAACTCAGTGGCAGCCTGCACAGGCGAGGGCATTGCCGTACTTGCCTACCCAAGCAACAACGAGCAAGGCTTCGAACTCCGCACCACCGGGTCGCACCGCCGCAACCCACTCGACTTCGATGGACTGACCTTGATCGCCTTTCAGCGCACTACTAAAGAAATGGCAAAGCCGCTCTAGAGGTGCAGGCCAGGAAGGGTGCTCTCCGCGCGAGCGGAGGTGGGCCGGATCGTCCTGGCCCAGAAATGGCGACGGCCCGGTGCTCTCCGCGCGAGCGGAGGTGGGCCGCGCAGAAGCCGCCCGGGGCGGGCGGCTTCTGAGTGCTCTCCGCGCGAGCGGAGGTGGGCCGGTCGCGGTGCAGGACGCGAAGGGCACCGGCAAGTGCTCTCCGCGCGAGCGGAGGTGGGCCAGTCCGGACCGGTATCGGGGGCTGTGCAGTGGAGTGCTCTCCGCGCGAGCGGAGGTGGGCCGTAGCGGGCGCTGGAACGCCGGGCCTTCTCCTTGTGCTCTCCGCGCGAGCGGAGGTGGGCCGCCCGGTCAGCATCAGGCGCGTGACGGCCCGGCGTGCTCTCCGCGCGAGCGGAGGTGGGCCGACCCGTCCGGCCGGGTGCTGTGGGCCCTTTCCGTGCTCTCCGCGCGAGCGGAGGTGGGCCGTGGTCCGGCAGGGCGTGGGCGAGCCAGCCGCGGTGCTCTCCGCGCGAGCGGAGGTGGGCCGGAGTTCACGCTCCTCATGTCCGACACCGGCGCGTGCTCTCCGCGCGAGCGGAGGTGGGCCGGACATCGTTGAGAACGCGGGTCGGACTACGGCAGCTCTCGTACCGGTTTCCCCGCAGGGCGTGATCCTCGCAGGCGGGTGCCTTTGCGGTAGGAGCCGCAGGCTTCACGTCGCCCGGGGGCCGCCACTCCGGGTGGTCTCTCAAGCCTTCGGGCCCGTTGCTCTCTACCCGCCAGGAGAACAGCATGAGTACGCACGATCCGCGCCCCGGCCGCCGCGAGCTGCACATCACGGTCACCGACGAGGTCTACGAGCAGCTCCAGGCCCTCGCCGCCGACAAGAAGGTCCCGGCCGAGGAGTACGCGGCCCGGATGCTGACCGACGACGTCACGAAGGCCCGGTTCCTCGCCGGCGCCGAGCAGTTCGTCGCCGAGCACGCCCTTGGCTTCGCCGAGCACTTCGGCACCCACCCCACCACGGGAGACCAGGCCGCGTGAACCTCACCGTCGACCTCACCTGGCTCCTCCAGGTCGCCCAGGAGAAGCTGCCCGGGGACCCCGATGTCGTCGACTACGGTGCCCTGGAAGCCGCCCGGGCCCGCCACTGTGCCGTCGTCATGGGCACCACCGTCTACCCCGAGCCGCACCACCGGGCCGCCGCTCTCCTGCAGTCCCTCGTCCGGCTGCCCGCCCTGGAGCCACTCCAACGACCTCTACGCGGACGCCATCGCCGCGGCATTCCTGACCGCCAGCGGCCGCCCGGTGAAGGTGAGCACCGACCAGGCCGTCGAACTGGTGAGGTACACCGCGAACGGCCTGGACATCCGCGACGTCGCCACGGCCCTGACCACCTCGACTCCCTGAAACAGCATCCCGGGGACACCCACGGAAAGCCCCGGCGCCAGCTCGCCTCGACGCTTGCGGTGGGGACCTCCGTAGTGCGCACTACGGAGCCGTTGGAATCGGCTCTCACACGCGGTGCGCTCTTCTGGAGTTTGCGACAGGTGGCCAATCCGGAACGTTCCGGATTGGCTGGCCGACTCCCTCGTATGTTGGAGCCCTTTGACGCCCTAGGCTGCCGCTCGCCGTGAGATACCCGTGTTCTCGAGTCAGTCGGGCTCCCAGCCCTGGAACACCGCCGCCGTGGCTTCCATGGCCAGTTCTACGGCGTCCTCACCCTCCCGGAAGAGGAACCACTCCCCATCCAACCGTCGGTCGGCGAACCAGGTGTGCAACTGGCCTTCCAGCTTCCGTTCGCCCCGTATCGCAGCCAAGAGCCGAAGGTCGGGTAGCGAACCGGTCTGCAACTGCCCCAACCGCGCTTCCGGCGTACGGCTCCAGCCGATCTTCACATAGCCCACATCAGTCGACTCGATCAGGTACACGTACCCCTCGTCGTCCCCCAGTGGTGTCCGTGGCTGTGTCCGCGTTGCCTTGCGCACCGTCGTCCACGGATAGATCACCACCTCCCACCGCTCGGACGCCGCCGGGCGTTGAACCGCATGCGCGCCGCCCCTCTTCCCCTTCGCCTTCTTGTGCTTCTTCTTCTCGGCCATGCCGAGCCCCTCCCCTTACATGACGGGGTCCGGGAGACTAGTTGTCTTCCGGACCCCGCGCGTCCTAGAACAGCGGGCCGCCGAGCTCGCCGGCCCGCGCCTTCTCGACGGCCACGGTGACGAGAGCGACCGCGTCCTCCCCGTCGAAGTCGAACCACTCGCCGTGCCGCCGCCCGGAGAAGTGCTGGTGCAGTTGCCGCTCCAGCTCACCGCCGCCGTCGTACTGAGCCATCACGGTCAGCGGCACGGGAGAGTGTGCCCGCAACCCCTTCAGCCGCTCGCGCAGGCTCCTGGTGGTCCCGATCTTCAGCGCGCCCCGGTACGGAGGCGTCGGCCCTATCAGATAGACCACCGGGGGCAGCTTGAGCACCGGCACCCGGATCATCGTCTGGCCCGTGAGGCGTTCCTCGTACTCGTCGTCCGGCTCGCCTGGCCGTCGCATCAGGTCCGGCCGCGTTGCGGCGACCAGGACCCTGGTCAGCTTCCTGTTCTTGTCCATCTCATCCCCCTCATACCGAGGCCCGGAAGACACGTTGTCTTCCGGGCCTCTCATCGAGCGGTGATCCGACTCCCGAGTCGGATCACTGTGCTCCCTGAGCGTTCATCCGCTGACGGCTTGCAGGTGTCGTCCCGCCCGTCCCCGGTCGGTGAATATGGCGGGCACGAGCCGGTAGACCTGGACCCGGCCGAACTTCTGTGTCGGCTCCAGCCAGCCGGCGTCGACGAGCTCGCGGCGGGTGCGGGACAGCACGGGCGGCGACATCCCGGCGATCTTCGCGAGCTCGGTCGCCTGGGTTTCTACGGTGCCGTCGGGCTTCTGCGGAGATGCGGCGTACAGCATGACCACGATCCGCTGGTTCGGGTTGAGCTTGGCGGCGCCGGTCTTCCGAAGGAGGTACTGAACGTCCTCAGCGTCATGGATACGCATCAGCTCTCGTCCTTCTTCCTTCGCTGGCGGGTGCGGGGCTTCGGCGTCCTGATGTTCGTCTCCGGAGGGTTCCGCGTCTTGACCGCTTCGCGATGCTCGAACCCGGATCCGATGAATGCCAGGTGGGGCGTGCATCGGTAGAACTTAGTACGGCCCACACTGCCGTCTTCCAGCAGGATCCGCGCGCTCTTCAAGACCTTGATCACGCGCCCGAGGGCGTCGGCGCTCATGCCGAGCTCGACGGCGATCTCCGCCTGCGTCCTGCGGATCGCGCCCAGCGCTTCCTCTGTCGCGAACCAGTACCAGACGGCGACCCGGAACTCGCGGTCGGTCAGCCCGGAATCGGCGGACGCCAGCTCGCGGCCTTTGCGGATGCCGACGTTGATGTGCTGTCCGTCGAAGGCGTACGGGGCTCGCGGGAGCTCCTTGACCTCGCCGGTCTTGCGGTTGACCAGCGCGAGGACTTCTGCGGCTTCCTGTGCCATCTGCGGCTCTGCCTCTCCCGGGGTCGGCGTGCTCCTGGTGAAGCGATCCGACTTCAGGAACGGTTCACTTACCAAAATGAACATTACCGCATTGCTAAGCAAACCCGTTGCGGGCACGGATCGATGTGCCGCTCGCACATCGCATCTCGCACAGTGATACGACTCCCGAATCGGATCATCACGATCCCCGGGTCGGGTTCCCCGGCTCCCGAGTCGGGTTCCCCGTTTCGGGAAGCGGATCACTTTCGACGTTTCCGCAGGTCAGAGGCTTGCGGAGGCTGCGTGCTCTTACTGCAATTCAAACCGGCGGGGACTGGGAGGCTTCCCCCGCGTGTCGCCTCAGGGGCTCCGCCCCGCACCCCAAGCCCGCAGCCAGGTCATACGGCCTCAGCACCGGGTGCCCCACGACCGTCGTGCGGTGGCGTCTGTCGCTGCTCCGCGCCGGCCCGAGGGGCCGGTGCTCGCGACGACGCTTCCCGTCTATCCGGGGAAGGTCCGGCGACGGCTGAGGTGCCTCCGCGCGCCCGCGTACGGCCGCCCGCCGGTGGGGGTGACCGTGTTGCGGCTGGGGCCAGTACAGGGCGCCGGGTTGCACAGTCCAGTACTTCGGACCTCCGCTCTCCCGGGGGAAACGCCTACGGCCCGAAAGTCTCCGTGGCCTGTCGCGCCAGCGGCTGCGGCCGGCGGCGAAACCGAGCTGGCTGGGGGAGAAGCGGGGCTGGGAAGCGCTGAGCGGCCATCAGGCGCCCCGGCAGCGAGATGGGGCGCCGTACGACACTGCGGCCTGATCGAGCAGGCGCGGGTTGAGGCGCCGCCAGGCCGCCACGACCGAGCTGACCGCACACGCCCGGCCGGAGCCTGGCGGGCCGCACGATGATGTCCGAGTACGGCCTGGTCGCCCCGGCCGCCAGATTCCAGGGCATCCACTGAACGAACCGCACGGTGGTCTCGGGCCTCCTGACGTGCCAGGATCCCGATCAGCAACGAGGGGAGCGGATGTGGCGGGGAGAACGGCGGGATCGGGTGTGGTGGTGCGCGGTGTCGAGGATCTGACCATCGAGGAGGTGGAGAGGCTACTGGGGATGATCTTCCCCCGCCTTGATCCCAAGGCGCCCGGCGTCCTGGCGACTGTGCAACTCGCCGCGGGAAGGGTGCGCGAGCAGCTGGCACGGCGGGATGCAGAACCCGTGCCGGGCTTGCCAGTACTGGCCGACCTGGCACAGGACTGGCAGTTCCTGCGGCAGGTCGCGCGCGGGATCGCCGGCGGCGAACTGCCGGACGACCGGACCGTGATCTGGCTGGGTCCGTTCGACTACACCCCCCGAGCCACGGACGCGGGGGCGACGGCCCCTTCAGAGACGATGCTGTGGGGATGAGGAGGGCTTCGTGGAGCGCTGCGGATTACCTCCACGGCCAGTCGTAACGCCTGACCGCAGGGGCGTTGATGCCGTTATGGGTATGCGTGAAGGTTCTTCCCGGCTCTGCGTGATGTGCGGCATCGGCCTCCTTGGCGGTACGGGCGTATCTGGTCGACGGCACCCGGAGGCTGGGCCGTCGCCAGAGGTTCACCCGCTTCCTGATCTGCGAGACGTGCTACGAGCGGGGCGGGCCCGACCCGGAAACGGGCCGAACCCGGGCGGCCTCCGTACGGCGAACGGAGACCGCAGAGTGGTGGGGCCTGGCCGGTCGCGGTGCGGCTCTTCCTCCTCAGACGTGTGTCGCCGGGTGTGGCCTGCTCGTGGTGAGGGGCTCTGAGGTGCTGATGCGAGGGGTGACATGCTCGCGGGCCTGCCGGACATCCCTCACGCGGAAGCGCGGCGGGAGGCAGGGGTCGGGCCGCCCCTGCGGCGCCTGCGGCGAGATCGTTACGGCTGGGGCGTGCAGATTCTGCGTACTGCGGTGGAGCCTGCCGCCAGAGGGCGTACCGCCGGCGGCAGGGCAGCCGCGCGGCCGAGCCGGCCAGTCGCTTGGACAACCCGCACGGCCAGCCGTAACGCCACGGGCTCACCTCGAACTACCTGCACGGCCAGTCGTAACGCCGCTGGCTCGCCGGGCGGGCCCAGCCGCCGCAGCCCGGCCGCAAAGGGAGCGGGCGGCGGCCCGCCACCGGATAGGAGCTCTCGTCACCACCTGCCAGAGCAGGAGACGCGCCGCCGCGGGGTGCGGAGCTGGGCTGGCGGCGCCTGATGCGCAGGGTCTCGGGTCTGGACGGCGACGTCCTCCAGCGCGATCTCCAACCTCGTGGGCCCGCCCGTACGGCTCCCCGGTGCGCCGCTCGGCGTCGATCAGCAGGTCGCCGACCAGAGCGGCGAGCTGGGCGACGTCCGGGTCCTTCCACAGGTCGGGCGAGACGCGCGTGTACTCGGCACCGGGCTCCAGGCCCACGGTCCTGGTCTCGCGAGTCGTCGCGGCGCCGCCCTGAGCTGCGGGGGCCCACCGGCCTGTGGCCGGATCCTGCGATCGCGGGGGCACTCACGGGGCCTCCGTCGGACGGTGGGGTCGAGGTGTTCGGCCCTGGACGGCTCGGCGGTGACGCCGATGCCGCCGTTGCACGGGACGCCGATAGTGCAGACGAATGAGCTCCTGACGGACGTCGCCGATCACGGCCTGCTGTCGCTGCGCGTCGATCCGGTGCCGGTACGCCCCTGCACAGCGGTCGCTAGTCGGTCATGACTATTGATCAGACTGCCGACGGAGACGTATTCGACGTCCCGGATCACGCCGATGAGGGATGGCAGCACACGGACCTGGTGGACCTTCGACCCGGCCCGGTCGGAGCAGTCACCGTCGCGGTGACGCACGAGCGCCTCAGCGAACAGTGCGACGTGACCCTGTACCTCGACCCGGCATCGGCGGAGTACGGCTACCGGGTGCGCGCCACCTACACCGACCACGACACCTGGTCAGCGTCTGAGCGTGTCAGGCTCCTGCGGCTCGCAGATCGAGGAGCATGACGGCGAAGTTGGGGGAGTCCGGGAAGGGTTGCCTGGTGCCGACCTGGTGGTATCCCCAGGCTTCGTAGAGCGCCTGCACCTTGGGGTGCTGGGGGTCCACGAGGAGAACGGCGAGGGCTTCGGGCCTGTCCGCGATGAGTGCAACGTGGAGTTGCTTGGCCGTCCCGGTCTTCCGCCACCGGGGACGCACCATCAGTTCCGAGACGCTGAAGGTCGACGCGTCGTCCGGAGGCACGGTCAGGTGCTCGCGCCACCATTCCCGGCCGGGCATCGCCGGCGCTCCGTACGCGAACCCGGCCGGCTCGTCCGCTTCGTAGGCGACGACGCAGGACCAGGCCGGGTTGCTTCCCCAGTGGTCCACGAACCAGTCGAAGCGCTGGGTGAACTCGTTCATGTCGTTGGCGTAGGCGTCCGCGTGCACGTCGAGGAGGGTCTGGCGTACGGCCGGGAGGTCCTGGTGGGTGTAGCGGCGGAGGTCGACGGTCATGAGCGGCTCCATTCGGTCCGGTGGCGGTCCATCCACTCGTGCGCGGCTGCGGGGGCCAAGGCGATCAGGTCGCGTTGGAAGTCGCCGAGGAGCTGCCGCACGCGTCCGGGAAGCGGCGCGCCCGCCATGATCTCGAAGACGCGGCTGCTGGTGGCGCACGCCTGCTCGACGTCGCCCTGGTGGATCTGGGCCAGGGCGAGGCGGGCGGTGGCCATGCCCCGGTTGCGCCGGTAGGTCTCGGGCAGCGCGGCGAGCGCCCGGTGGGCTGCCGCTTCCGCCTCCGGCGCGTGGCCGGCGACGTCGCGCACGATCGCGGTCAGGAAGTGGAGCTCGGCTTCTCCGTAGAAGGCGATCCAGGGGGAGCAGGGGGCGTAGGGGTCGGCCTTGGCGAGGGCGGTCTCGGCGCGGCCCAGGTGCCGCAGTGCCGCGCAGTGCTCGCCGCCGTGGGCGAGACCGACGGCGGTGCGGGCGTGGCCGAGTGAGGTGTGCAGCGGGGAGCGGCGGGCGATGGCCGTGGTCTGGGCGGCCTGGGAGGAGGCGACCGCCTCGAGGTAGTCCCGCCGTTGCCGGGCGAGCATCGCCCGCAGGTTCCAGACCTGCATGGTCGTCTCGGAGTCCTGGGCGAGGCCCGCGAACGTGAGCGCGCGGTCGAGGTGGGCGGCGGCGCCGTCGAGGCAGCTGGCGTCGATGAGTGCCCAGGCCGCCGTCGCGGTGAAGTCGGCGGCGAGGGTGTACAGGCGCTGACGGACCCGCTGGGTGGTGGACTGCTGCTGCAGTCGCAGCGCTTCGGCCGCGCCGGCGAGGGCGGCCCGCTCCAGGCCGTGCCCGCCGCGCTCGGCGTCGACCGCGAGCAGACGCTCGACGCCGTCGCGGAGCCTGATCACGTCGGAGGTGCCGACCCGGGAGGGGCGGGAGGGGGTCAGCAGGGCGGCGGCCGCGGTGCCGGCGGCCGCGCCGAAGAGGCTGCGGCGGCGCATGTCGGGATCCTCCCGTCGTACGGTGCCGGGCTCGTACCTGCCCCGGGGCACGAACCCTAGGTCTGCGGCGGCCAGGCCGGTGACCGCTTCCAGGCCTCGCCGCTGCCGGGCCTGCGGCCAGCGGGTGTCTCCGGACAGCCAGCGGTGCACCGTGCGCTCCGAGGCCGTGCCGGGGCGGCCGGCGAATATGCCGATGGCCCGGTTCACCGAGTCGGCCAGTTCGGGGGCCGACATCTCGTGTGCCGTCATCCAGGCGGCCAAGGGCTCGTTTCGGGTCTCAGCCACACCTGCACGGTAGAGCGTGGGACGGCGCGGCCGCAGGTAATGGCCGGGTCAATTTGTCAGTCTCCCGGGCGAGGGATGGTGTGACTCGGTCATGCACACCGCCCCCTGATGGACGGTTAGGTGGAATGCGTACGGCCCTCGGTGCGCCCCTCCCCCGTGGGGCGCACCGAGGCGCCGCCCCCGACCCACCTCCTGAGGGCAGCAATGACCAGTGCAGAAGACCTTGATGCCGCGCCCGCTCCGGCCGTGTTGTACGTCTGTGCCGACCGCGGCCCCTTCATGCCCGGCCTGGCCGCCGAGCGGGCCGAGGAGGAGGGCCGCCTCTTTGCGCGGGAGCGCGGGATGACGATCACCGAGGTCGTATCCGACGAGTACGGCGAACCGGACCCGGCCCTGCGTGACGGCTGGCGGCGGGTCCGGGAACTGGTCGAGTCCGGCTCCATCACCACGGTCCTCGTCCGCTGGCCCAGCGCCATCGCACCGGAGTCCGCGCACGAGCTCCGCTACCGCGAGGGCAGCTGGCTCCGGAGGCACGGCGCGGCCCTCCGGTACACCTGGGCCCCGCTCGCCGCGATGGGCGCACAGCCCCGATGCTGAGCCTCCTGCACCTGGACCATCCGTGGATCGGCCTGTCCGTGGAGGACACCGCGTCCGGGCGGCGCGGCACGCTCCGCGCCATCGCCCCCGACCCCGACACGGAGCATCCGGTGGCATGGCTCTGGCCGGCCGGCGGGGGCACGGAGTGGACGACCGATCCGGCATGCCTCGCCCACCCCGCAAACCCGGGACGGCCCCGGTCGTGAGCAGCCACCGCCGCTGCGCAGCGGAGCACCCTGGTGGGCCTGGTGGCAGACCTGGCTCCTGGCGGGCGCGCTCACCGCGCTGACGCTCGTGGTCCTGCGGCCCTGGTGACATCCACGCCACCGGGGGCCTGAAGACACACCTCGCAGACGGTCGGACCTGTTAGCCCCAACAGGGCTAACCGCCTTCGCCATGCGGAGCGGCCGCCGAGTTGCGGTGCCGGTAGGAACCACGTCACTAGCCGCATACGGGGGCGCTTTGAGGCTGAGCAGGGCTGATCGTCAGGTGAGGAGGGCGGCGAGGGTGCCGGTGACGACGGCGGCGAGGGTGATGACGGCGGCGAAGGTGGCGGCGGCGCGGGTGAGGGCCGTGGGATAGCTGGCGTTGTCCAGTCGGGCGAGCTTTCCCGCACCGGCGGCGGCCAGCAGCGCGATAACGGTCACGAGTGCGGTGGCGAGCAGGACGACGGCGATGGTCACGGCAATCTCCCTGTACGTGGTGGGGTGTTGACGTGGTCGAACGTCGTCGAATCCGTGTTCGCCGGGGTTCGCCGGGAGGAAGATGAACACCGGCGAACACGACGATCCGGGGGGCGCGCACCGTGCACGACGAACACGACAGCCGGCATCCGGCGCTGAGGGAGCTGCGGGAGCGGCTGAGGGCCGGGATGGCCCGCATGCGGGTGAACCAGACGGATCTCGCCCAGCGTGCCGGGCTGGGGCGCACGACGGTGTCGGAGGCGCTCTCACCAGGGAAGCCCGCCCCCTCCCACGAGACGGTGGCGGCCTTGGCCCGTGCGCTGCGGCTGCCGGTGGAGGAACTGCAGGAGTTGCGGAGCAGTGCAGTCGAGGCCGACGGGGGTGGGGTGCGGTCGGTGCCGGGCCGTGGGATCGGAGAGTGGGATCCGCACGATCTGGAGGTCCATCCGGCCGGTACCGCCTCCGGACCCGGCAGGCCGGGGCCCCGGGCAATGCCCGGGTATGTGCGGCGCGAGCATGACCGGGCACTGGCCGGGCTGGTGGAGGACGCCGCGGCCGGCCGTAGTCAGGCCGTGGTGCTGGTGGGCGGTTCGTCGACGGGCAAGACGCGGGCGTGCTGGGAGGCCGTGCAGCCGCTCGCCGGGCAGGGGTGGCGGCTGTGGCATCCCTTCGACCCGACCCGCGCCCAAGACGCCCTGGAGGACCTGCCTCGTGTCGCGCCGCGCACCGTGGTGTGGCTGAACGAGGCCCAGCACTACTTCGGCGACCGCGTAGCGGGCGAGCCGATCGCGGCGGCATTGCACCAGCTGCTGATGAGCGCGGAGCGCGGGCCGGTCCTGGTGCTGGGCACGCTCTGGCCCGAGTACGCCACCCGGTACACGGCCCTGCCCGTGCTAGGTGAGAGCGATCCGCACAGCCGGGTGCGGGAGTTACTGGCCGGCCGCGTGCTGGCCGTTCCCGAGTCGTTCGATCCTCCGGCTCTGGCCGCCGCGGCAGCTCTCGCCGAAGGCGGGGACCGGCTGCTCGCCGACGCCCTCAGCCGCGCCGGCACCGACGGGCGCATCACCCAGGACCTCGCCGGTGCCCCCGAACTCCTCAACCGCTACCGGCACGCAACCCCGGCCGCCGCAGCGGTGCTGAACGTGGCGATGGATGCCCGCCGCCTCGGTGTCGGCCTTCACCTTCCCCAGGCATTCCTCACCGACGCCGCCGCCGACTACCTCACCGACACCGACTACGACCAGCTCACCGACGACTGGGCCGAGCAGGCCTTCGCCGAACTCGCCGCCCTCGTCCACGGCAAACAGTCCCCCCTGCACCGCACCATTCCCCGCGCCCCACGACGTCCTCCCGCCCCGGTCCCAGCCGTTCACGGCCCGGCCCCGTCGGCCGCGGGGCCGATGTTCCGCCTCGCCGACTACCTCGAACAGCACGGCCGCACCAGCCGCAGCCACCTGTGCCCGCCCGCATCCTTCTGGCACGCCGCCCACACCCACCTCACCAACCCCGACGACCTCAGCAACCTCACACAGGAAGCCGACAACCGGCACCGCCTGCAATGGGCGCACTCCCTGCGCCACCGCGCCGCCGACCGCGGCAGCACCGACGCCCTGTATCGCCTGGCCATGATGCGGGAGCGGGCCGGGGACCGGGACGGCGCCGAAGCCCTGGCCTGGCAGGCCGCCGGCCACGGCAGCACCGACGCCCTGTATCGCCTGGCCATGATGCGGCAGAGGGCCGGGGACCGGGACAGCGCCGAAGCCCTGGTCCGGCAGGCCGCCGACCACGGCAACACCGACGCCCTGTATCTCCTGGCCTCGATGCGGGAGCGGGCCGGGGACCGGGACGGCGCCGAAGCCCTGGCCCGGCAGGCCGCCGACCACGGCAGCACCACCGCCCTGCTGCGCCTGGCAGCGTTGCGGCAGGAGGCCGGGGACCGGGACGGCGCCGAAGCCCTGGTCCGGCAGGCCGCCGACCACGGCAGCATCGCCGCCCTGGTGCGCCTGGCAGCGTTGCGGGAGCGGGCCGGGGACTGGAAGGGGGCCGAAGCCCTGGTCCGGCAGGCCGCCGACCGCGGCAGCACCACCGCCCTGGTGCGCCTGGCAGCGTTGCGGGAGCGGGCCGGGGACTGGAAGGGGGCCGAAGCCCTGGCCCGGCAGGCCGCCGACCGCGGCAGCACCAACGCCCTGCTGCACCTGGCCGAGAGGCGGGAGTCGGGCGGGAACCGGCGCGGCGCCGAAGCCCTGGCCCGGCAGGCCGCCGACCACGGCAACACCAACGCCCTGCTGCACCTGGCCGAGACGCGGGAGCGGGACGGGGACCGGGACAGCGCCGAAGCCCTGGCCCGGCAGGCCGCCGACCACGGCAGCACCGACGCCCTGCTGCGCCTGGCCGAGACGCGGGAGCTGTACGGGGACCGGGACAGCGCCGAAGCCCTGGCCCGGCAGGCCACCGACCACGGCAACACCGACGCCCTCCTGCACCTGGCCGAGACGCGGGAGCGGTACGGGGACCGGGACGGCGCCGAAGCCCTGGCCCGGCAGGCCACCGACCACGGCAACACCACCGCCCTGCTGCGCCTGGCAGAGACGCGGGAGCGGTACGGGGACCGGGACGGCGCCGAAGCCCTGGTCCGGCAGGCCGCCGACCGCGGCAGCACCAGCGCCCTGCTGCGCCTGGCAGAGAGGCGGGAGTCGGCCGGGGACCGGGACGGCGCCGAAGCCCTGGCCCGGCAGGCCGCCGACCGCGGCAGCATCCCCGCCCTGCTGCGCCTGGCAGCGTTGCGGCAGGAGGCCGGGGACCGGGACGGCGCCGAAGCCCTGGCCCGGCAGGCCGCCGACCACGGCAGCACCAAGGCCCTGCTGCGCCTGGCCGAATGGCGGGAGCGGGCCGGGGACCGGGACGGCGCCGAGGATCTCTACCGGCAGTTCGCGGACCGCGGCAACATCGACGACCTGTGGAGCATGCGTGACGCCTTCGCCAGGCTGTGGCCGCATGGCCTAGACCCAAACGGCACACCTACACCTCAATGGTGAGCGTCCGCGACTGGCCCTGCACCTGGCCTGTCCGTGATTCGCGGACAGGTCAGGTGCAGGGCGGGTCGCGCTGGTGCGGCGTCTGGATCAGGGCCCGTAGGCACCGTGGCAGTACACGGGAACGCCGTACGGGACCCGGATGCTCTCGGCGTCGCGGCACAGGGCACGCATGTCGACGCCGCCCGACGGGGCTCCGTGGCGCCTGGCCGTCTTCTTCTGCGTACGCTTCGGCGGCTTGCTGGCCTCGGTCGCGGCGGCGGTCTTGCCCGTCGGGGTACGGAGACGACGGAGAACGGCACAGTGCAACTCCAGATCAGTGCGAGCGGTGACGGCCTGGCGGCGGGCCGCGCCGGCCCTTCGGCGTCCACGGCCAAGCCCGCGACCGAGGCGGTGGTCCAAGGATCGCTGGTCAGCGGGACGCCGGTTCGTCCGGGGCTGGCCCGGGGAAGGTCGGCGGGCGGGGCACCGTCCGCGAGCGCGCCGGAGGGGAAATCCGCAGGTGAACGCCGGAAACGGCCCGTTCATGGAGAACATGGAAAACATGAAAACCCCGGAAGTCCCGGAACGTTCTCCCGGAAAACCAGGAGAATGCGCGTCACCAGGTACCGGCGACCCACGGAAAGACAGCCCGGTTGGTGTAATCTCCTTTTAGCTCCTCCTCCCTCGGAAGCAGCGGTGGGCCGCACGTGCTCTCACCGAGGAGGGAGGTGGTGCAGGTGACCGGCGACGGCGCCCCAGCAGGGGACCCCAAGCCGGTGCGGACGAGGCTTCTGGACCGGGCTGCTGCGGCAGGTCGGGCCTTGGGGGGACTGGCACAGGCGGCGTACTACACGCTGAAGACCTGGCTGGAACTCCTGTAGAAGCACTGATGGGCCCACCCTCTGCAGGGGCGGACCCATCAGCCAAAGTCCTCACCGACGGACCCCCATGCCCTCGCTTCGCAGGCCAGGCATGGGGGTCCACTCATGTCGTGGACCAAGTTTGAGTGCCACAAGTGGCGCTCACAGGTGTCAGAGTATCACTCGCCGAATTAATAATGAAGCGAGAAGTCGGCGGCGACAATTTCCACCTGACTGCAACTTTTGAACCTCGCCAACTTATTTTCCAGCCCACGAATCTTTGACGAGATTCCGCTGGCGGCGCCGGTGACGACGGCGACCTGTCCCTCTCGCAGCTCCATCAGGCCCGCCCTCCCTCGGCGCCCTCGGGCGGCGCGTCGAGGATC
>NZ_JBEZHM010000070.1:0-36002 GCF_040650575.1 Streptomyces sp. NPDC048659
TCCGCGATCCGGACGTGGTCGGCGAATCCGGCTACAACCACATGCTGGACGAGACCTGCCGGCTGCTGGAGGAGGCGGGGACGCCCGGCGGCGCGGCCCCCGCTCCCCCCGCTCACGTCATCGGGTCCGCCGCCCGTCCCTCACGACGACTGCCGCTGCACCAGCGTCGTCGGCAGCACGCTCCCCCGCGCCACGGCCGAGCCCGTGTCCCCAGCCGAGTCCGACATCGAGGGCACGGCCGCGTCCGGATCCGTCGCCGTCCCCCTCTCCGCCACCGGCTCCCCCGTCCCCCCGATCCGGTCGAGGAGCATCCGCGCCATCCTGCGGCCCATCTCCTCGATCGGCTGGCGCACGCTCGTGAGCGGCGGGTCCATCAGGCGGGCCACCGCCGAGTCGTCGACGCCGACCAGCGCCACGTCCTCGGGGACCCGGCGGCCCGCCTCGCGCAGGACGCCGCGCGCGCCGGCCGCCATGACGTCCGAGGCGGCGAAGACCGCGTCCAGGTCCGGGGCCCGGACCAGCAGCTCGCGCATCGCGCTCCGGCCGCCCTCCTCGGTGAAGTCACCCGTGGCGACTAGGAGTTCGTCGGGCGAGAGTCCGGCCGCCGCGATGCCCTCCCGGTAGCCGTCGAGGCGCGCCCGGGCCGCGTACATGTCGAGGGGGCCGGTGATCGTGGCGATCCTGCGGCGCCCGCGCTCGGCGAGGTGGGCGACGGCGGCGCGGCCCGCTCCGGTGTTGTCGGAGTCGACGTAGGCGGCGGGCTCGTCGGCGGAGCGCCGGCCGCCGAGGACGACGGGGAGCCCGAGCCCCTCGACGAGGTCGGGCAGCGGGTCGTCGGCGTGCAGGGAGGTGAGCAGGACCCCGTCCACGCGCTGGGCGGCGAGGTACTGCGCGAACCGCTGCCGCTCCCGCTCGGTGCGGACCAGGGTGAGCAGCAACTGCTTGTCGGCGTCGCCGAGTTCGACGCTCACGCCCCGGACTATGTCGAGGAAGTAGGGCTCGGCGAAGAGCCGCGCCTCGGTCTCGGGGATCACCAGGGCGATGGCGTCGGTCCGGCTGCCCGCGAGGGTGCGGGCGGCCTGGTTGGGCACGTAGCCGAGCTCCTCGATGGCGCGGTGGACGGCCTGGCGGGCCTGTTCGCTGACCCGGGGCGAGCCGTTGATCACCCGGGACACGGTGCCCCTGCCGACCCCGGCCCTGGCGGCGACCTCTTCCAGCGTGGGCCTGCCACTCTGCCGTCCGTTCACGACCTTCGTACTCCCCTCGTGCGGGCCTCGGCCCCCATGCGCCGATCTGGTCAAGATAGGCCACGACCGGCGGTTCCGGCAGGACCGGGCCCGGGTCGGATCCTTCGAGTTGGGAGCGCTCCCACGATAGCGGGACCCATGGGGCGGCCGTACGCGCACCTTCCAACGGCCGATCCGTGCAAGCGTCTTGACACCAGCACCCGGCAGGCAGGAACCTTCCGGCAGCGACGGCATGGGAGCGCTCCCACATGGTGGCGCACCTCCGGATCCGAGCCGCGAGAGCCGTCCGTACCCCCTTGGCGCACAGCCAGCACCACCCTGGACGAGGAGAGTGGAATGCGCACTTCCAGCAGCAGCAGACGGATGGCCGGCCGCGGACGCCGCCGCCGTACCGTGCTCGCCGCCGTGGCCGCCCTGACGGCCGGCACGGCCCTGCTCGCGGGCTGCGGCAGCGGCGACGGATCGGGCGCCGCCGCGGACGGGAAGATCACGCTGCGGATCGGCACCTTCGGTTCGTTCGGCTACGACGACAAGACGGGCGCCAAGCTCTACGCCGAGTACGAGAAGGCGCACCCGAACATCAAGATCGTCGAGTCGAACGTCGCCGACGGCCAGAAGTACTGGGACACCCTCAAGCTGCGCCTCTCCCGGAACAGTGGCCTCGCCGACATCCAGGCCGTCGAGGTCGGCTACATCGCCGAGGCCACCGGCCCGTCGATGGCCGGGAAGTGGGTCGACCTGTCCAAGACCGGCGGCGCCGACCTCGGCGCCTTCCTCGACTGGAAGGTCAAGCAGGCCACCACCGCCGACGGCAAGGTGATCGGCCTCGGCACCGACATCGGCCCGATGGCCATCTGCTACGACAAGGAGCTCTTCGCCAAGGCCGGGCTGCCCACCGACCGGACCGAGGTCGGCGGGCTCTGGGCCGGGGACTGGTCGAAGTTCCTTGAGGCAGGCCGTACTTACCAGAAGAAGGCGCCCGCGGGGACCTCCTTCCACGACTCGGCGAGCGGCCTGTTCAACGCCGTCATCTCCAGCGAGCCGGAGCAGTACGCGGACGCGAGCGGGCAGCTCGCCTGGGAGAAGAGCCCCGGCGTGAAGAAGGCGTGGGACACCGCCGTGGCGGCGACGCGCGGCGGACTCACCGCCAAACTGCGCCAGTTCGACGAGAAGGGCACCTGGAACGCGGCCTTCAAGAACGAGAAGTTCGCCACGGTCGCCTGCCCGAGCTGGATGACCGGCATCATCAAGGACCAGGCCGGCGCGGCCAACCAGGGCAAGTGGGACATCGCCGCTCCCCCGGTGGCGGGCAACTGGGGCGGCTCGTTCCTCGCCGTGCCCAAGTCCGGCAAGCACGCGGAGGAGGCGGCGAAGCTGGCCGCCTGGCTCACCGCCCCGGCGCAGCACGCGAAGGTCTTCGCGGTGAACGGCAACATCCCCTCCACCAAGGACACGCTCTCCTCCCCCGCCGTGGTCGGCGCCAAGCTGCCGTACTTCGGCGACACCCCGGTCGGCGAGATCTTCTCCACCGCCGCCGCGAGCATCCGGCCCGCCCCGATCAGCCGCTGGGACGGGCAGCTGAAGACCTTCCTCACCGACAACGGCATCCTCGACATCGAGCAGCGCGGCACGGACCCGGCGAAGGCGTGGGAGAACGTGCGGAAGCTGGCCGAGGACAAGATCGACCAGTAGGAGCCGCGGCCCGGAGCCGCGGCCCCGCCCCGCACGCACCACCCCCCACACGCGCCCCGCACACCCCGACCCCGTACACCCCGTACACCCCACAGACCCCGCAGACCCCGCACGCACCGACCCGGAAGGACGCCCTCGTGGCCACCTCCCTTCGGGCGAGGGACGGCGGCTCCCCGTCGCCCGGCGCACCGCCCTCCCCCGTCCCGCCCCGCCGCACCGGCCCCACCGCCGCGGCCCGCCGGACCCGGCTATACCGCTGGGACCTGAAGGCGACCCCGTACGCCTTCGTCGCCCCCTTCTTCCTCACCTTCGCCGCCTTCGGGCTCTTCCCGCTGCTCTACACGGGCTGGCTCTCGCTCCACCGGGTCGAACTCGGCGGCGACGCACGCTGGAAGGGCCTGGAGAACTACACCGACCTGGCCACCAGCGAGTTCTTCTGGAACGCGCTGGCCAACACCTTCACCATCGGCGTCCTCTCGACCGTCCCCCAGCTCCTCATGGCGCTCGGCCTGGCGCACCTGCTCAACTACCGCCTGCGCGCCCGGGGTTTTTTCCGGGTCGCCGTCCTCGCCCCGTACGCGACCTCCATCGCGGCGGCCACCCTGGTCTTCGCCCAGCTCTTCAACACCGACTACGGGATGATCAACTCGCTGCTCGGCTGGGCCGGTTTCGGACCGGTCGACTGGGAGGCGTCCAAGTGGCCCGCGCAGATCGCGATCTCGACGATCGTGATCTGGCGCTGGACCGGCTACAACGCCCTCATCTACCTGGCCGCCATGCAGGCCGTGCCGCAGGACCTGTACGAGGCGGCGGCACTCGACGGGGCGTCCCGGTGGCGCCAGTTCCTCAGCGTCACGATCCCGTCGATCCGGCCCACCATCCTCTTCACCGTCATCGTCTCCACCATCGGCGCCACCCAGCTCTTCGGCGAGCCGATGCTCTACGGCGGCAGCGTGGGCGTCTCGGGCGGCAGCGGCAACCAGTTCCAGACGCTCAGCCTGCTCATGTACGAGAAGGGCTGGGTCACCGGAGCGCTCGGGCAGGCGTCCGCGATCGCCTGGGTGATGCTGCTGATCCTGCTGCTCGTCGGCGGCGTCCAGGCGCTGCTGTCCCGTTCGCACCGCACGAAGCCGGGGAGCTGACCCATGGCCCGAATCCTCCGCGGGCCGTCGGCCGGCCGGCAGCACCACGCGGGTCCGCTGACCTACGTCCTGCTCGGCGCCGCCGCCCTCTTCTCGCTCTTCCCGCTGTACTGGAACCTCGTCGCCGCCTCGCACAGCGGGGAGCGCGTGGTCGAGGCGCCCGCGCCGCTGCTGCCCGGGCCGCGCCTCTTCGACAACCTGTCGTTCGCCTGGAACCAGGTGGACATGGGCGAGGCCCTCGTCAACACGACGGTGGTCGCGTCGCTGGTCGCCGTGTCCACGGTGCTGTTCGCCACCCTGGCCGGATTCGCCTTCGCCAAGCTGCCGTTCAAGGGGCGCGGCGCGCTGCTGACGCTGGTGGTGGCGACGATGACGGTCCCGCCGCAGCTCAGCGTGATCCCGCTGTACCGGATCATCACGGACCTCGGCTGGGTCGACCAGCTCCAGTCGGTGGTGCTGCCCTCGCTGGTCGCCGCGTTCGGCGTGTTCTTCATGCGCCAGTACCTGGTGGAGGCGCTGCCCGTCGAACTGGTGGAGGCGGCCCGGATGGACGGGGCGCACTCGCTGCGGATCGTCTGGCACGTGGTGTTCCCGGTGGCGCGGCCCGCGATGGCGGTCCTCGGGATGCTGGTCTTCGTACAGGCGTGGAACGACTTCTTCTGGCCGTTCATCGCGCTCACCCCGGACGGCAGTCCCACCCTCCAGGTGGCGCTGGCGGGCCTGGGCGCGGGCAACCACACGGTCGACCAGGCCGTGGTGCTGACCGGGGCGCTGATCTCGACGGTGCCGCTGCTGCTGGTGTTCGCCGTGCTCGGAAGGCACATCGTCGGGGGGATCACGGCGGGCGCGGTCAAGAGCTGACCGCGCCGTCCTCCGGGACCCTGGCCCCGCCTCCTCCCCCCTCGCCCCTCCCCTCCCCTCCCTTCCTCTCCCCTCTCCTCTCTTCTTCCTCCTCTTCTCCGTATCTCCTCTGCGTTGGGAGCGCTCTGCCATGACCGCGTCCGAAACCCGGCCGCTCACCGCCGTCCGCCGCTTTCCGCCCGGCTTCCTGTGGGGCGCGGCCACCGCCGCGTACCAGATCGAGGGCGCCGCGGCCGAGGACGGGCGTACGCCGTCCATCTGGGACACCTTCTCGCACACGCCCGGGAAGGTCTTCGAGGGCCATACCGGCGACGTGGCCGTCGACCACTACCACCGCTTCCGCGAGGACGTCGGGCTGATGCGCGAGCTGGGGCTGAACTCCTACCGGTTCTCGGTCTCGTGGTCGCGCGTCCAGCCGACGGGGCGGGGACCGGCCGTGCGGAAGGGGCTGGACTTCTACCGGCGGCTGGTGGACGAGCTGCTGGAGGCGCGCATCGAGCCGGCGCTGACCCTGTACCACTGGGACCTGCCGCAGGAGTTGGAGGATGCGGGAGGCTGGCCGGAGCGGGCGACGGCGGAGCGCTTCGCCGCGTACGCGGGTCTGGTGGCGGACGCGCTGGGCGACCGGGTCACCCGCTGGACCACCCTCAACGAGCCCTGGTGCTCGGCCTTCCTGGGCTACGGCTCCGGGGTGCACGCCCCGGGCCGCACCGACCCGGTGGCGGCGCTGCGGGCCGCGCACCACCTCAATCTGGGGCACGGTCTCGCCGTGCGGGCGCTGCGGGCGGCGCTGCCGGCGGAGGCGAAGCTGGCGGTGTCGCTGAACCTGCACGAGGTGCGCCCGCTGACGGCGTCGGCCGCGGACCGGGAGGCGGCGCGGCGGATCGACACGGTCGGGAACGGGGTGTGGCTGGGTCCGATGCTGGAGGGGGCCTATCCCGAGGAGCTGTTCGCCGACACGGCGCACCTGACCGACTGGGCGTTCGTACGGGACGGGGACGAGGCGGCGGCGGGGCAGCCGCTGGACTGGCTGGGCATCAACTACTACACGCCGACGGTGGTCTCGCGGGTCGCGGCGGGCGAGGCGAGGCCGCAGGACGACGGGCACGGCGACAGCGCGCACTCGCCGTGGCCGGGGGCCGGGGACGTGGCGTTCCACCGGGCGGCGGGGGCGCGGACGGCGATGGGCTGGCCGGTGGACGCGACGGGGCTGTACGACCTGCTGGTCCGGGTGTCGGCGCGGTATCCGGGGCTTCCGCTGGTGGTCAGCGAGAACGGGGCGGCGTACGAGGACGTGGTCGGCCCGGACGGTTCGGTGCACGATCCGGAGCGGGCGGCGTACGTGCACGCGCATCTGGAGGCGGTGCACCGGGCGGTGGCGGACGGGGCGGATGTGTCCGGGTACTTCCTGTGGTCGCTGCTCGACAACTTCGAGTGGGCGTACGGCTATGCGAAGCGCTTCGGCGCGGTGCACGTCGACTACGGGACGCTGCGGCGCACGCCGAAGTCGAGCGCGCGCTGGTACGGGGGGGTGGCCCGGTCCGGTGAGCTGCGGGCGCCGGGAGCGGAGGGCTGATTCCGGCCCGATGTCGGCCGGGAGAGGTACGGTTCCGGGCGGGGGCGTCCGCCCGGAACCGTTTCGTCTCGGAGGAAGTGCACGAACCATGGCCGTCATTCACAAGACCACGATGAAGCCGACCAAGCTGGAGCTCCTGGAAGCCTGGCTGCCGGGCCGCCCCTGGTACCGGGGGCCGGCGGGCGCGGTGCCCGTCCTGGAGCGGGCGGGCGGCTTCCGGCTCGACGACCCGGCGGGCGAGGTGGGCGTCGACTTCATGGCGGTCAGTGACTCGTCGGGCGCGGAGGTCGTGTCCTATCTGGTGCCGCTGACGTACCGGGGCGCGCCGCTGGCGGGGGCGGAGGGCGCGCTGATCGGCACGTCCGAGCACGGGGTGCTGGGCACCCGGTGGGTGTACGACGGGGCGTACGACCCGGTGCTGCTGGGCGAGTTGGCGGCGCTGCTCGAAGGGCGGGCGGTGGCGCAGGCGCAGAGCGTGTCGGACGCCCCGGACCTGACGGTCGTGGCGTCGTTCGACGGGCCGGGCTCCTGGGACCTCGGTGCCGCGCCGGTCGTCGAGGAGGGGGCGTACGGGACGGATGTGCGGCTCGGCGCGGACGCGCCGGTGCTGCGGTTCGCGCGGGTCCTCGGCGCGGAGGCGGCGGGGGCGCGGGGCGGGGTGACGGCGGGCTGGCTGCTCCCGGACGGCGGGGAGCCGCGCGGCGCGTACGTGCGGGTGCTGGACGCGGACTGACCCGTGCCCGGGCGCGGCGCCCGGGTCGGAGCTCGCTCTGGCGGCGTACGCCTCAGAGCTCCCTCGGCGCCGCCCTGGGCCTGAGTTCCCTCGGCACCGCCCCGGGTCGGAGCCCCCTCGTCGCCGCCCGGTTCAGAACACGGACAGCCCCGTGATGGTGGTGAAGCGGTCGAGCGCGGCGACTCCTGCGACGGAGTTGCCGCGCGCGTCGAGGCCGGGGCTCCACACGCACAGGGTGCAGCGGCCGGGGACGACGGCGACGATGGCGCCGCCGACGCCGCTCTTGCCGGGCAGGCCGACGCGGTACGCGAAGTCGCCGGCGGCGTCGTAGGTGCCGCAGGTGAGCATGATGGCGTTGACGTGCTTGGCCTGGCTGCGGGTGAGCAGCCGGGTGCCGTCGGCGCGGATGCCGTGGCGGGCGAGGAAGCCGGTGGCGAGCGCCAGGTCGGCGCAGGACGCCTCGATGGAGCACTGGCGGAAGTACTCGCGCAGCAGGGTCGGCACGGGGTTGGCGATGTTGTCGTAGCTGGCCATGAAGTGCGCGAGGGCCGCGTTGCGGTCGCCGTTGGCGTTCTCGGAGGCGGCGACGTCCCGGTCGAAGTCGAGGTCGGGGTTGCCGCTCTCGGCGCGGAGGAAGTCGAGCAGGACGCCGGAGGCGTCGCCGGTCATCCGGTGGAGCTGGTCGGTGACGACGAGGGCGCCCGCGTTGATGAAGGGGTTGCGCGGGATGCCGTTCTCGTACTCCAGCTGGACGAGCGAGTTGAAGGGGTTGCCGGAGGGTTCGCGTCCGACGTGGTCCCAGAGCGGGTCGCCCTTGCGGGCCAGGGTGAGGGCGAGGGTGAAGACCTTGGTGACCGACTGGGTGGAGAAGGGCCGCTGCCAGTCCCCCACCCCGTACACGGTGCCGTCGAGCTCGGCGACGGCCATGCCGAAGCTGTTCGGGTCGGCGGAGGCGAGGGCCGGTATGTAGTCGGCGGGACGGCCGCGCTCGGTGAGGCCGGCGATCTCCTCGGCGATGCGGTCCAGGACGGGTGCGAACGTCAGCAGCATGTTCACATCATGCGCCTGGCGGGGGCCGGGAGCGCTGTCGGTGCGTCTTCTTCAGGACCGTTCCGACGCGGCCGGATACCCGTCGGTACGGTCACCGTGCGGTCGCCGCGGCCCCCGGGACTCCGCGGTCACCGAGTGGCGGGGGCGCGGGGTCCGGGCGAGGGTGGCCCCTGGGGCACGCCCCCGCCCGAGCGACGGACCGAGAGTACCGAGAGTGAGGTGAGCCGGGTGCCGCTGTCCGCGGAAGCGCCGGGTGCGCCGTGCTGGCTGAGCCTGTCGGCGCGTGACCTCGGGGCCGCCGAGCGGTTCTACGGGGCGGTCCTCGGCTGGACCTTCCGGCACGGCCCGCTCGGCCGGGGCTTCTCCGTCGGCGAGCGGGACGGCACCCCGGTGGCCGGGATCGGCGAGATCGTCGACCGGATGGCGGTGCCGGTGGCCTGGACGCCGTTCTTCGCGGTCGCCGACGCCGACACGGCGGTGGCCCGGATCCGCGAGCGCGGCGGCACGGTCGGCGTCGGGCCGCTCGCCTTCCCGCCGCGCGGGCGGGCCGCGCTCGCCACGGACCTGGAGGGCGCCGCCTTCGGGGTCTGGGAGGGCCGGGTGTCCTCGCGCTGGCGGGTCGGCGAGGTGGCCGCCCCGGCGTGGCTGGAGCTGCACACGGGCAGCGCCTTCGACGCCGCCGTCTTCTACGGCGGGGTGCTCGACTGGGTCGACGGCGGCGGCGCGGAGCGCTTCGAGGTGTCCTACGAGGACGACCAGGTGGTCCTGCGCCGCCGGGGCGACGCCGTCGCGCGCCTGAACAGCGGCCCGGCCGAGGCGTCCGCCGAGCAGCCGCAGCGGCGCCCCCGCTGGCTGGTGCACTTCCTGGTGCCGGACCTGGAGCGGGCGACCGCCGCGGTCCTCGACCACGGCGGTTCGCTCGTCCCCGAGGCCGACGACGGGTGGCGCGCCCCGGCCGGTCGGCGCACCACCGTGCGGGACCCGCAGGGCGGCCTGTTCACTCTGGACGAGAGCGACGGGGACCGGCCGGACGCGGGGATCAGGACCCTGTGAGGACCACCAGCTGCCGGGTCGCCCTGGTCATCGCCACATAGCGGTCGACGGCTCCTTCGACGCCGTCGCCGAGGGCGTCCGGGTCGACGAGGACCACCAGGTCGAATTCGAGGCCCTTGGCCAGTGTCGGGGTGAGCGACCGGACGCGGGGCCGTTCCTCGAACTCCGGGGCGCCGATGACGACGGCGGTCCCCTCGGCGTGCGCGGCGAGCCAGTCGTCGAGGACCGTGTCGAGCTCGCCGACGGCGCCGCGGACGACGGGGACTCCGGCGGCGCGGACCGAGGTGGGCACGTTGGCGTCGGGCAGCGCGGCCCGGATCACCGGCTCCGCCTCCGCCATGACCTCTTCCGGGGTGCGGTAGTTGATGCTCAGGGAGGCCATCGTGATCCGGTCCAGGCCGACCCGCTCCAGGCGTTCGCGCCAGCTCTCGGTGAAGCCGTGGCGCGCCTGGGCCCGGTCGCCGACGAGGGTGAAGCTCCCGGAGGGGCAGCGCAGGAGCAGCATCTGCCATTCGGCGTCGGTGAGTTCCTGGGCCTCGTCGACCACGATGTGCGCGAACGGGCCGGCCAGCTCGTCCACGTCGGCGCCGGGCAGCGCGCCGTCGTCGATCAGGCTGTCGCGCAGGTCCCGCCCGTTGAGCATGGTCACCGCGCCCTCGCCGTCGTCGTCGGCGGCGAGGATGTTGTCGATGACCCCGGCCATCCGCTCGCGTTCGGCGGCGAGGGCCGCGTCGCGCCGCCGCTCGCGCAGCGAGGACTTCGGGTCGCCGAGCCGCTGCCGCGCCGCGTCCAGGTACGGCAGGTCGGAGACGGTCCAGGCGCGCGGGTCGGCGCGGCGCAGGGTGCGCACCTCGTCGGGGGTGAGCCAGGGGGCGCACAGCCGCAGATAGGCGGGTACGGACCAGAGGTCGCCGACGAGGTCGGTCGCCTCCAGAATCGGCCAGGCGCGGTCGAGGGTGTCGACGAGCTCCTGGTCGTGCCGGAGCGCCTTGCGGAACAGCTCCTCGGGGACGTCGTCGTCGAGCTTCTCCAGCAGGATGGCGACGAGCTCGTCCCAGATCCGCTCGCGGGCCTCGTTGTGCGGGGTGCCGCGCCCGCCGGCCTCGAACGCCTCGGCCCAGTCGCCCGCGCTCAGCCACACGTCGGACCAGTCGGTCGAGACGCGCATCCCTTCGGCGGGCGGCTCCTCGTAGAAGCGGACGGCCTTCTCGACGGCCTGGACGAGCCGTGCCGACGCCTTGAGGCGGGCGGCCTCGGGGTCGGTCTCGGGCGGCGCGGCGGCCCCCTCGGCGACCAGGTCGCGCAGGGTGCAGGTGCGCACGCCGTCCTCGCCGAGGCTGGGCAGGACGTCGGAGACGTAGTTCAGGTACGGCTGGTGGGGGCCGACGAACAGGACGCCGCCGCGGCGGTGGCCCAGGCGCGGGTCGGAGTAGAGGAGGTAGGCGGAGCGGTGCAGGGCGACGACGGTCTTGCCGGTGCCGGGGCCGCCGTCGACGACGAGGGCGCCCCGCGATCCGGCGCGGATGATCGCGTCCTGGTCGGACTGGATGGTGCCGAGGACGTCGCGCATCCGGGCGGAGCGCTCGCCGCCGAGGCTGGCGATGAAGGCGGACTGGTCGTCGAGGGCGGCGTGGCCCTCGAAGCCGTCGGGGGTGAAGACCTCGTCCCAGTAGTCGGTGATCCTGCCCCCGGTCCAGCGGTAGCGGCGACGGCTGGCGAGGCCCATGGGGGCGGCGTGGGTGGCGGCGAAGAAGGGTTCGGCGGCGGGCGAGCGCCAGTCGACGAGCAGCCGGCGGCCCTCGGCGTCGGTGAGGCCGAGCCGTCCGATGTAGACGGGTCCGGCCTCGCCGTCGGGTGCGGCCCCGCCCTCGGCGCCGTCGGTGACGATCCGGCCGAGGCACAGGTCGAGGCCGAAGCGGCGCAGGGCGCGCAGCCGGGCGGTCAGCCGGTGGATCTCGCTGTCACGGTCGAGTGCCGCGCGGCCCGCGCCGCCGGGGGTGCGGCGGAGCTCGTCGAGGGTGTCGGAGAGTTCCGCGACGGACTGTTCCAGGCTCCGCGCGACGGCGGCGAAGTGGCGCTCGTCGGCGGCGATGAGCGCGGGGTCGGCCTTGGCCGACAGGTTCCCGGGCAGCGCGAAGGCGCCGCCGCTCACGGGCTGGCCGTGGCGCTGGTGGTGGGGGTGTTCATGGACGGTCGACGGCACACGCACTGAGTGGATCTCCCATTTCCGCAGGTCCTGGCCTCGATGGGCGATTGTGCGGGAGACGGGGGGCCTTGCCGCAAGCCCCCCTGTGCGCTATAAGTTGAGAGTGGCGAGGAGAGCGTTGAGCTCCTCGTCTTTCTTTTTGCCCTCGGTCAGCCGGTCTCCCCGCCCCCGGTCAGCCGACCGCCAGGCCCAGTTCGCCGGCCGCGCGCGGGGCGAACCAGCGCTCGACGTCCGCCGCGGTGACCTCGGCGAGGGTGGCCGGGTTCCAGTGCGGGTCGCGGTCCTTGTCGACGACCTGGGCGCGGATGCCCTCGACCAGGTCGGGCGAGGAGAGGGCCGCGCAGGAGAGCCGGTACTCCACGTCCAGGGCGGCCTCCAGGGAGTCGAGCCCCCGGGCGCGGCGGACGGCGGCGAGGGTGGCCTTGAGGGCCATCGGGGAGCGTCCGAGGAGCACGCCCGCGGTCTCCTTGGCCTCGGGGACGCCGGAGTCGGTGAGGCGGGCCACGAGGTCCTCGACGGTGTCGGCGGCGTAGCAGGCGTCGATCCAGGCGCGCTGGGCGGCGAGGACGCCGGGGGGCACGGGGCGGGCGTGGGCGGCGACCGCTTCGGCGGCGGTGTGCCGGGTGAGGGCGTCGGTGAGCGCCGGGAGGTCGGCGGAGGGCACGTACCGGTCGGCGAGACCGGTCAGGATCGCGTCGGCGGCGCCGACGGGGGTGCCGGTGAGGGCGAGGTGGAGGCCGAGTTCGCCGGGGGCGCGGCCGAGGAGGCGGGTGCCGCCGACGTCGGGGACGAAGCCGATGCCGGTCTCGGGCATGGCGATCCGGGAGCGTTCGGTGACGACGCGCAGCGAGCCGTGGGCGGAGACGCCGACGCCGCCGCCCATGACGATGCCGTCCATGAGGGCCACGTACGGCTTGGGGTAGCGGGCGATCCGGGCGTTGAGCCGGTATTCGTCGCGCCAGAAGCCGGGGGTGGCGTGGCCTCCGGCGCGGGCGTCGTCGTGGATGGCCCGGATGTCGCCGCCGGCGCACAGTCCGCGCTCCCCCGCGCCGAGGATGACGACGGTCTCGACGGCGGGGTCGTGCTCCCAGGCGGTCAGGGTCTCGTCGAGGGTGCGGACCATGGCGTGGGTGAGGGCGTTGATCGCGCGGGGCCGGTTGAGGGTGAGGAAGCCTGCCCGGCCCTCGGTGCGCACCAGGACGTCGGGCTCACGGGGGTCGGCGGTGCCGTGGGACATGTGTCGCTGCTTCCTGCCGGTGACGGGTGGTCGGCGATCGGTCCCGCCGGGTGGCCGGCGCGCCGCCGGACGAAACGATCTTCCACCCACCGTAACGGGCCGCCGGGCGCGCGGACAGGGCCTCTCGGCCCCGTCCCGTTTCCCCTGCCGGTCGCCCCGGGGGCAGCATGGAGGGAGGCGCCCGTGGACAGGGCGGGAAGGAGCGCACCGTGACGGGAGGCGCGGACCGGTCCGCCGGTGGCCCCCAGGGGCGGCCCACCGGACTGCGGAGCGTAGCGGGCCAGGTCTTCGCCCTGCAGGCGCTCATCGCGCTGCTGATCATCGCGGCGGCGGCGCTGGCGCTCGTCCTGCAGGGGCGGTACGACAGCGAGCGCGAGGCCCGGAACCGTTCGCTGGCCGTCGCGGAGGGCTTCGCGCACGCGCCGGGGCTGGCGGAGGCGCTGCGGTCGCCGGATCCGACGGCGGCCCTGCAGGCGCGGGCGGAGGCGGCGCGGATCGGTTCGGGCGTCGACTTCGTGACCGTGCTGGCCCCGGACGGTGCCCGTTACACGGATTCCGATCCCAGCCTGATCGGGCAGCGGGCGCAGGGGGACATCGCGCGGGCGCGGGCCGGGCAGGCGTTCACGGAGGTCTACCGCGGGGCGCCGCACGACGCGGTGCGGGCGGTGGTGCCGGTGCGCGCGGCGGACGGCACCGTGGTCGGCATGGTGGCCAGCGGGGTCGAGGTGGAGACGGTCGGCCAGGCGGTGGAGGGCAGGCTGCCGGTGCTGCTGGGCGCGGCGGCGGGCGGTCTGGTGATCGCGGTGGGCGGGGCCGGTCTGGTGAGCGCCCGGCTGCGGCGGCAGACGCACGGCCTGGGCCCGGCGGAGATGACGCGGCTGAAGGAGCACCACGAGGCGGTGCTGCACTCGGTGAAGGAGGGCGTGGTCATCGTCGGGGCCGACGGGCGGCTGCTGCTCGCCAACGACGAGGCCCGGCGGCTGCTGCGGCTGCCCGCGGACGCGGAGCGGCGCCATGTCGCCGATCTCGGTCTGGAGCCCGCCACGGCGGAGCTGCTGGTGTCCGGGCGGGCGGTGACGGACGAGGTGCGCGCGGCCGGGGACCGGCTGCTGGCGGTGAACGTGCGGCCGACGGCGGACGGGGCGCCGGACGGCGGCTGTGTGATGACCATGCGGGACACGACGGAGCTGGCCGCGCTGACCGGCCGGGCGGAGGTGGCGCGGGGGCGGCTGCGGCTGCTGTACGAGGCGGGGACGCGGATCGGGACGACGCTTGACGTGGTGCGGACGGCGGAGGAGCTGTCGGAGGTGGCGGTGCCGAGGTTCGCCGACTTCGTGACGGTGGAGCTGCTGGATCCGGTGGTGCGGGGCGAGGAGCCGTCGGGGGCGTTCACCGAGATGCGGCGGACGGCGCTGACCGGGGTGCGCGGGGGCTCGCCGCTGCAGCCGGTGGGGGATCTGATCCGGTTCGTGGTGCCGACCACGCCGATGGCCTCGGCCCTGGACGAGGGGCGGGCGGTGCTCCAGGCGGACCTGGCGTCGGCGCAGGGCTGGCGGGTGCAGGACCCGGAGGGGGCGGCGGAGGCGGTGGCGTACGGGCTGCACTCGCTGCTCACGGTGCCGCTGCTGGCGCGCGGGGTGGTGCTGGGGATGGCGAACTTCTGGCGCGCGGCGGACACGCCGGAGCCGTTCGGGGAGGAGGACCTGTCGTTCGCGGAGGAGCTGGCGGCGCGGGCGGCGCTGGCGATCGACAACGCGCGCCGGTTCACCCGGGAGCACACGATGGCGGTGGCGCTGCAGCGGAGCCTGCTGCCGCGGGTGCTGCCGGACCAGAGCGCGGTGTCGGTGGCGCACCGCTATCTGCCGGCGAAGGCGGGGGTGGGCGGCGACTGGTTCGACGTGATCCCGCTGCCGGGCGCGCGGGTGGCGCTGGTGGTCGGGGACGTGGTGGGGCACGGGGTGCACGCGGCGGCGACGATGGGACGGCTGCGGACGGCGGTGGCGAACTTCTCGACCCTGGACCTGCCGCCGGAGGAGCTGCTGGGGCATCTGGACGAGCTGATCGACCGGCTCGGCGAGGAGAACGAGCCGGGTCCCGAGGACGGCGCGGAGCAGGACGGGGAGGGTCCGGCGGAGGGCAGCACGGGGGCGACCTGCCTGTATGTGATCTACGACCCGACGACGGGCGACTGCACGATGTCGAGCGCGGGGCATCCGGGTCCGGCGCTGGTGCGTCCCGACGGCAGCGTGGAGTTCCCGGCGCTGCCGGCCGGGCTGCCGCTGGGCCTGGGGCTCGGCGAGCACCCGTTCGAGTCGGCGCGGCTGCGGCTGGAGCCGGGGAGCAAGCTGGTGATGTTCACGGACGGGCTGATGGAGGACCGGGCGCGGGACTTCGACACGGGTCTCGCGCTGCTGCGGAAGACGCTGTCGCGGCCGGACCGGTCGCCGGAGCAGACCTGCGCGGACGTGCTCGCGGCGATGCTGTTCCCGGTGCCGTCGGACGACATCGCGCTGCTGGTGGCGGGGGCCCGGCGGATCCCGGCGGACCGGATCGCGGAGTGGGAGGTGGCGGGCGATCCGTCGGCGGTCTCCCCGGTCCGCAACGAGGCGGCGGCGCGGCTGGCGGCCTGGGGTCTGGAGGAGGTCGGGTTCACGGCGGAGCTGGTGCTGTCCGAGCTGATCACCAACGCGATCCGGTACGGCAAGCCGCCGGTGCGGGTGCGGCTGGTGTACGACCGGGCGCTGATCTGCGAGGTGTCGGACGGCAGCAGCACCTCGCCGCACCTGCGGCACGCGACGGACACGGACGAGGGCGGGCGGGGTCTCTTCCTGGTGGCGCAGTTCGCGCAGCGCTGGGGGACGCGGTACGCGCGGCGCGGCAAGACGATCTGGGCGGAGCTGCCGGTCACGCCGGACGAGGCGGGCGGCGTCGCGGCGGCGGGGCCGGTCGATCCGGACGCCCTGGAGGATCTCGCCTGGTGAGGGCGGGGTACGGGCGGGCGCACCGCATCGTTTCCTGGAGGAGCACGTGACCGCGCCCGTCGCCACCGACACCCTGCACCACGTCGAGCTGTGGGTGCCCGACATCGGCCGGGCCGTCGCCTCGTTCGGCCCGCTGCTCGGCTCGCTCGGCTACGCCCCGTACCAGAGCTGGGAGGGGGGCCGGAGCTGGCGGCTCGGGGCCACGTACCTGGTCGTGGAGGAGTCGCCCGCGCTCAGCGCCGCCGCGCACGACCGGCTGCGCCCGGGGCTGAACCACCTGGCGTTCCACGTGGCGACGCGGGCGGAGTTCGACGGCCTGGTCGAGGGGGCGGTCGCGGGCGGGTGGCGGCTGCTGTTCCCCGACCGGCATCCGCATGCCGGCGGGGAACAGACCTGTGCGGCCTATCTGGAGAACGCGGACGGCTTCGAGGTGGAGCTCGTCGTCACGGAGCCCTGAGCGGACCCGTCGCCGTCCGCCGGGTCAGCCGAGTCCGGTGCGCAGAGCGGTCATCAGGGTGCCCTGGGAGGTGTCGCCCGACATCTCCCAGATGAAGACGCCGAGCAGGCCCTTGGATTTCAGGTAGGCGGTCTTGCGTCCGATGGACCAGGGGTCGTCGAAGCTCCACCACTGGCCGCCGGCGCCGGTGTAGCCGTAGGTGGCGCCGGACTGCTCGTCGTGGCGGACGGTGAGGCCGGGGACCGAGGCGATCAGGTTGGAGTAGCCGCGTACGCCCGCCTCCTCGGCGAACTGGCCGGGGGCGGCCCCGGTGGCGCTCTGCCACTCGCCGGCGGCCCCGCCGTCGGCGACGCCCTGCCAGCCGCGTCCGTAGAAGGGGATGCCGATGGTCAGCTTGCGGGGGTTGAAGCCGGCGGCGAGGTAGGGCTTGAGGGCCTCGTCGACGCTGAAGTGGAAGCCGTAGGGGTCCTGGGCGTCGGTGTAGAGGTTGGCCTGGTGGCCGGTGCGGTTGGGCTCCCAGGAGTTGTCGCTGCCGGCGCCGTGGAAGTCGTAGCCCTGGACCATGGCGTAGTCGAGGTCGGTGGCGGCCCGGGTGAGGTCCCAGCCCTGGCCGATCTTGACCGGGTCGGCGGGGGTGAAGGCGGTCAGCAGGCGGTGCTCGCCGCCGAGTTCGTCGAGCTGCTTGCGGAACTCGGCGACGAGGGCGGCGTTGTTGGCCTTGTCCTGCGGCCCGTAGTGGTTGCCGGGGTGTCCGTCGGGCGAGCCGGGCCACTCCCAGTCGAGGTCGATGCCGTCGAAGACGCCCGCGCCGGTGCCTTCGCCGCCGGCGCCGTTGTAGACGGGCAGATTGCCCTTGATCCACACGTCGATGCAGGAGCGGACGAACTTCTGCCGGGACGCCTCGGTGGCGGCCACGTCGGAGAAGTACTTCGAGTAGGTCCAGCCGCCGAGGGAGACGACGACCTTCAGGTTCGGGTATTTGGCTTTCAGCTTCTTCAACTGGTTGAAGTTGCCGCGCAGTTTGCCCCAGCCGTCGTCGGCGACCCCGTCGACGGACTGGGCGGCGCTGAAGGGCCGGGCGTAGTCGGCGTCGGCGTCGCCCGCCCCGGTGCCCTGGTCGGGGTCCTGCGGGTTGGAGCCGACGCCCTTGGTGACTCCGGCCTGGCAGGTGAGGTTGACGGGGTCGATGTTCTCGAAGGCGTAGTTGACGACGTCGAGGGAGGCGGCGGCGCCGGAGGTGTCGAGGTTCTTGACGAAGTACTGGCGCCCGTAGATGCCCCACTGGGCGAAGTAGCCGACCTTGAGGTAGCGGCCCTGGGCGAGGTCGGCGGTGGTGACGGTGAGCGCGTTGGACGGCGGCGAGGCGTTGTCGGCGGCGTCGCGGGCGCGGACGGTGAAGGTGTACGGGTTGGCCGGGCCGAGTCCGCTGACGGTGACCGAGGTGGAGGTGCCGGGGACGGTGCGGACGAGGGTGCCGCCGCGGTAGACGTCGTAGCCGACGACGCCCTTGTCGTCGGTGGCCGCGGTCCAGGCGAGGCTCACGCTGGAGGAGGTGGTGGCGGTGGCGCGCAGCGCGCCGGGCGCGGTGGGCGGGTTGGGGTCGCTCGCCGGGTCGACGGTGGTGACGGCGAGCGGCGGGCTCTCGGGGCCGAGGTTGCCGCGGGTGTCCTTGGCGCGGACCGTGAAGCCGTACGCGGTGGCCGGGGCCAGTCCGGTGACGGTGGCCGAGGTGGAGGTCGAGGTGGCGACGACGGCGCCCTGGGAGAGGACGTCGTAGCCGGTGACGGGGTGGTCGCCGGGTGCGGCGGGTGTCCAGTCGAGGCTGACGGTGCGTACGGTGACGGCGGTGGCGCGCGGGGTGCCGGGGGCGCCGGGCGGCACGTCGGGGCTGCCGTCGCACTTGCCGCCGTTGACGGTGCAGCCGGTGGGGGCGGTCTGCGGGCCGGTGGCGACGAACCAGTAGCTGTACGGCTCGGTGGAGCCGCCGGCGGCGACGGTGCCGTTGTAGTGGGCGTTGCGGACGGTGACGTGGCGGCCGGTGACGGTGGCGTCGCCGTTGTAGTGCGAGCTGACGCTGACACCAGTGGGCAGGTCGAACTCCAGGGTCCAGCCGTTCACGGGGGCGGTGGTGCCGTTGCGGATGACGAGGACGCCGCGCCACCAGCTTCCGTTGTTCTCGGAGGTGAAGGTGGCGGTGACGGCGCCGGCGGCCTGCGCGGGGGCGGCGGCCGGTCCGGCGAGGGCGGCGATCGGGAGGAGGAGCACGGCGAGCAGGACGAGGAGTCCTCTGCCGTGGCGCGGGCGTCTGCGGCTTCTCCGGGCTGTGTCCATCGGGTCTCCCTGGACGCGTGTGAGGGGTACGGGAGCGCGTCGCGGGACCGTGTGGGGGCTCGGGTGCGGCCTTGCGGCTGTGGGACCGCCGAACGGGAGCCAACGGCACCGTAGTTGGTCCGGACCATTGCGTCAACGCGTCGCGGGACGCTTGACGCCGCCCAGTGGTCTACTCCACCGTGGTGGGCGGGTCGGGGACGGGCCGGTGTGGGCCGGTCCCGCCCCCGCTCGGCACCGCCGTTCCACGCAGGACCGTGTACGCACGGCCCGGCCGCCCCTTCGCGGGGGCGGCCGGGTGCCGCACCGGCCGCGCGCTCGGGGCGCGGACCGCCGCTTCCGTACGGACCAGTTCAGGGCGCGGTGACCGCCGCCGCGTCGGGGAGGTGCAGCACCGCGTCGACGCCGTCGAGCAGCGCCCGGTCGAGCGGGAAGTAGCCCTTGGCGGGCTCGGCGCCGACCCGTACCCGCCCGTCCGGCACCCGCCCGGCGCGGACCGCCCCCCAGCCCGGGACCAGCCCCTGGAGGCCCCCTTCGTACGTGTCCGGCGCGGGCTCCGCCAGACCCAGGGCCTCGCTGCGGCCTACGCTCCCGGCCACGCACACGTACCGCTCGCCGAGCAGCGCCCCGGCGATGCCCCCGGCGCTGGACCAGGTGGCGCTCAGCTCCCCGGCGCTCCAGGTGCTCGGGGTGCGCTGGAGGTGCAGGTTGTGGGCGAAGACCAGGGTGGGGCCGCGGAGTTCCTCGGCCTCCCGGACGGCGAGGAGGTTCTCGGCCATCAGCGCGTCGCGGGTGGCGAGCAGCCGGGTGATCCGGGCGCCGGGCTCGCCGGGCTCGGCGCACCGCCGGTGGTAGCGCAGCAGGCCGACGGCTGCGGTCAGGTGGGTCCGCGCCCGCCGCCACTCGTCGAGCGAGCCCGCCGCGATCAGCTCGGGCGCGCGGGCGTGGAGCGCGGTGACCAGGTCGTCGGCGAGGGCGCGGGCCCGCTCGGCCCCGGGCCCGGCGCCGGGCGAGCGCTCCGGGTCCAGGACGGCCTCCTGGCGGCTCCAGTCCTCGTCGTCGCCGAGCGCCTCGGCGAAGGGGTCCTCGGGCCCGAGGCCCAGATAGCGGCGGACGTGCGCCAGGTACGCGCGGGGGCTGGGCGCGCTGTAGTTCTCGGTCGGGAGGTCGAAGCCGTGGAAGGCGAGCCGCTCGGCGGGCGGGCGCTCGGCGTTGTGGGCGCGCATCCAGGCGACGAGCTCCCGGTTGGCGTCCAGGGCGCCGAAGCCGTGCGAGAAGCCCTCGGCCATGACGGCGTCGAGGTCGTCGTCCCCGCCCCGGACGTACGCGTCGACGCGCAGGGCGGCCACGCGGTCGGTCTCCAGGGCGACGGAGCGGAAGCCGCGCCCGGCGAGTGAGGCGAGGAGGACGTTGCGGAGCCGCCCGAAGGCGGGCTCCTGGTGGCTGGGCTCGCCGAGCCCCAGCAGGGTGCAGGCGGGGGTCACGAGGTCATGGAGGTCCTGGCTCATGAACCTCAACCGTATCCTTGAAAGAACGGTGGAGACTTCGACCGCCGAAACCCCTCAGGGGCCGCGATCCATCACCATGAAGTCTCAAAACGGGGAGCAGCGTGCGACCGACCGATCTGGCCCGCCGGCACGGCATCTCGACCCAGGCGGTGCGCAATTACGAGGCGGACGGCTGCCTCCCGCCCGCCGCGCGCACGCGCAGCGGCTACCGGGTCTACACGGAGGCGCACGCGGCGGCGCTCGACGCCTACCTCGCGCTGGTGCGGGCGTACGGGCACGCCACCGGCGGCCGGATCATGAACGCGCTGCACGCGGGCGCGCTCGACGAGGCGCTGACCGCCGTCGACCGGGGCCACGCCCAGTCGCTGCGGGACCGGGAGACCCTGGACGCGGTGCGGGACGCGGTCGGGCACCTCCTGGAGCGCCCGCCGGTGCCCCGGACGGAGCCTCCGGCGGCGGGCCCGGGCGGCAGCCGCACGGTCGGGGAGCTCGCGCACCGCCTCGGGGTCACCCGGGCGACCCTGCGGGCCTGGGAGGCGGCGGGGATCCTCGCCCCCGCGCGGGACCCCGCCACCGGCCACCGGGCGTACCGCGCGGACGACGTCCGGGACGCCGAACTGGCCCACCTGCTGCGGCGCGGCGGCTACCCCCTGGAGCGGATCGCGGAGGTGGTCCGGCAGATCCGCACGGCGGGCGGCACGGAGGCGCTGGGTGCCGCCCTGGAGGGCTGGGAGGAGCGGCTCACCCGGCGGCGGCTCGCCATGCTGGACGCCGCCGCGCGCCTGGGCCGCTACCTGGAACTCCTGCCACTCCAACCGTAGTACTCTCCCTGGAGTGAACGGCCGGGGACGCGGCCGGAGCCATGGCCGGGGACCCGGCCGAGGACAGGAGGACCACCGGTGGCCCGCAGCAACCCCGAGCGCCGCGCGGCGCTCGTCGACGCCGCCATCGAGGTGCTCGCCCGGGACGGGGCCCGGGGCCTCACCTTCCGCGCGGTGGACACCGAGGCCGCCGTGCCGCCCGGCACCGCCTCCAACTACTTCGCCAACCGCGACGACCTGCTCACCCAGGCGGGCGCCCGCGTCTACGAGCGCCTCCAGCCCGACGAGGCGACGATCGAGCGGCAGCGCACGGCGCCGGCCGACCTCGCCACGTACACCGAGCTGATGAAGGAGCTGGTCGGCCGGGTCAGCGGCTTCCGCACCGGCTATCTCGCCCTCCTGGAGCTGCGCCTGGAGGCGACCCGGCGGCCCGAGCTGCGCCAGGTGCTCACCGAGCGGGTCCGCGCCGACGTCGACGCCAACGTCGCCTACCACGAGGCGTCGGGACTCCCCGGCGACGGTACGGGTGTCAAGCTCCTGATGCTGGCCTTCAACTGGCTGATCGTCGAACAGCTCACGCTCCCCGGCGTCTTCTCCGAGGAGGAGCGCGACGCCCTGATCGCGGCGACCGTGGACCGCGTGGTCAGCGGCGCGGAACGCTGACCGCGCGGGGGCGCGCGGGCGGATGTGACGGCCCGCGCGGGAGCCCGCGGCGGCCCGCGCGGGCGGACGTGACCGGCCGCCGCGGCACCCCGGGCGGGCGCCACGCCAGCCCCGCGCGGGAGCCCGCCGACCGCACCCGCCGCCCTCTCCCCCCTCACAACCGCCCGGCGAACCACCCGGCGGCCAGCCCCGCCACCCGTTCCAGCTCCCCCGGCCCCTCGAAGAGGTGCCCCGCGCCGGGCACCACGGCCAGCCGGTGTTCGCACCGCAGCCGCCGCGCGGCCCGCTCGTTGAGGTCGAGGACCAGGGGGTCCGCGCCGCCGACGATCAGCAGGGTCGGGGCGGCCACGTCGGACAGCCGCTCCTCCGCGAGGTCGGGGCGCCCGCCCCGGGACACGACCGCCGCCACCTTGGAGTCCCGCTCCGCCGCGGCCCACAGCGCGGCGGCGGCGCCCGTACTGGCGCCGAAGTAGCCGGTGCTGAACACCCCGGCGCCGGACCGCCCGGCCAGCCAGTCGTCCGCCCGCCGCAGCCGGTGCGCCAGCAGCGGGGTGTCGAAGACCAGGGTGCGGTCCGCCGCCTCCGCCTCCGTGAGCAGGTCGAAGAGGAGGGTGCCGAGCCCGGCCCGGTTGAGGGCGGCGGCGACCGCGCGGTTGCGCGGGCTGTGCCGGCCGCTGCCGCTGCCGTGGGCGAACAGCACGATCCCGGTGGCCCCTTCGGGCACGGTCAGCCGCCCGCCGACCGTCGCCCCGCCGAGCGGGATCAGCACCTCGGTGTCCTCGGCGCGCCCGGCGGGCGCCGCCGGGCGGACCCGCAGACAGGCCAGCACCTCCTCGTCGGAGGTCTGCGAGAAGTCGCCGTAGAACTGCCCGATCGCGGCGAAGACCGCCGGATCGCGCACGCAGTACGTGGCGTCCGCCGCGTCCCCGATCCGCCCCGTCCAGTCGCGCGGCGCGACCGGCACGGCCAGCACGACGCGGGCGGCGCCCGCGGCCCGGACCACCCGGCAGGCGGCCCGCGCGGTCGCCCCGGTGGCGAGACCGTCGTCCACCACGACGACGGTCCGGCCGCTCGGCCCGACACCGCCCCGGACCGGCGCGTAGCGCTCCGCGCGCTCCGCCAGGACGGCCCGCTCGCGCGCCTCTACCGCCGCGAGGGCCGCCGGGGAGACCCCCGTATCGGCGAGGATCCGGTCGTTGAGCACCCGTACGCCGTGCTCGCCGATCGCCCCCATGGCGAGCTCCGGCTGGTCGGGGACGCCGAGTTTGCGGACCAGGCAGACGTCCAGGGGCGCGCCGAGCGCGTCCGCGACCTCGGCGGCGACGGGGACGCCCCCGCGCGGCAGCCCCAGGACGAGGAGGTCCTGGCCCCGGAGGCCGGTCAGGCGGGCGGCGAGCTGTCTGCCGGCGTCCGCGCGGTCGGTGAAGTACATGTCTGCCCGCCTTCCCGCCCCCGGCACCGCGGGGGAACAGCCTGGTCAGAGCCCGCCCATACATCAGGCTAGCCCGCTCCACCTCATGCGCGCCGACGATCGTGACCGTCCCGGGGAGGGACGCGGTCCCGGCGCGGGGCGGCGAGGATGGACGGTCCGCGCCGCGGAACCGGGGCGCGGGACGAACGACGGAGGGGATTCCATGCGCTTACGCGTGACGCACCCGGCCCGGACCGCCGCCGTGGCCGCGACCGCCCTGCTGACCCTGTCCCTGGGGACGCTGCCGGCCCAGGCGACCGACACCGGAGCCGCCCGGACCCCGGCGGCGGGCCGCCACACACCGGCCCTGGACCGGGAGGCCCTGCGCGCCTCGCTCGACGCCTTCCGCGACGCCGGGATGTACGGGGCGTTCACCTCGGTCCGGGCCGGCCACGAGAAGTGGCGGGGCGCCACGGGCGTCGCCGACACGGCCACCGGGCGCCCGATGGGCCCGGGCTTCGAGCAGCGGATCGGCAGCATCAGCAAGACCTTCACGGCCGTGGCGGTGCTCCAGCAGGTGGAGCGCGGCCGGATCGACCTGGACGCGCCCGTCGGGCGCTACCTCCCGGGGCTCGTCACCGGCGAGCGCGGCGAGAAGGTGACCGTCCGGATGCTGCTGAACCACACCAGCGGCATCGCCGACTACATCCTGCCCGCCTTCCCCGGCATCGTGGACGACCCGGGCGCGGCGCTCGACCGCAACCGGCTGCGGCACATCGAGCCCGAGGAGCTGGCCCGGCTCGGCCTCGCCGCCGCGCCGGTGCAGGAGCGCGGGAGGTTCAGCTACTCCAACACCAACTACATCCTGGCCGGGCTGGTCCTGGAGAAGGCCACCGGACAGGACGCCGAGGCGTACATCACCCGCCACGTGATCCGCCCGGCGGGCCTGCGCCACACGTACTACCCGTCCTCGCCGTCCCTCAAGGGCCCGCACCCGCGGATGTACGAGTCGTTCTACGGCTACATCGACCCGCCGCGCGACTACAGCACGTACGACATGTCGTGGGCGGGCACGGCGGGCGCGATGGTGTCCACCACCGACGACCTCAACACCTTCTACCGGAAGCTGCTCGGCGGCGAACTGCTGCGCCCGGCCTCGCTGCGGGAGATGAAGACGACGGTCCCGGGCTACGAGACGCCGCCGGGCGAGGAGCCCCTGATGCGCTACGGCCTCGGGATCTACACGCTGATGATGCCGAGCGGAGGCTGGTACTGGGGCCACGACGGCGGCGTGTTCGGCGCGGGCACCTGGTCGCTGTCCACCGAGGACGGCCGCCGCCAGGTCTCCCTGGCGTACAACTACATGAAGTGGCAGCGCTTCGACGACCAGGGGCAGCAGCTCCCGGACCCGATCACCCCGGCCATGTACGCGTACGTCGACGGCGCCCTGAGCGGCGCCCCGGCCTCGGCGGGACTGCGGAGCGCCGCCCCGGTGACGCTGCCGCCGCTCGTGGGCGGCCTGCCGGTGCGCTGACGGGCCGCTAACGGCCGGCCCGGGCCGCGCGGCGGATCGTGGCGTCCACCAGGGCGAGCGCGTCCGCCGCGGTGCGGCCCGGGGCCCGGTTCCAGGGCCCGATGAGCCCGGTCCAGCCGCGCGAGCGCAGCTCTTCGAGCATCCACGCCCCCGCCTCGTTCATGGTGGGGGCGCTGCCGTGGCCGAGCCGGTGCGCGGCGAGCATGGCGCCGCAGACGCACCGCGCGCCCCGGACGTCGCGCAGCCGGTACGGGGTGTTCTGCCAGCCCCACTCCGTCAGGACCCGGCGGGCGTGGGCGAGATGGACGGAGGGCCGTACGTCGGGGCTGCCGATCCGCCGCCAGACGTGCAGCCGGTCGGGCAGGACCGCGCCGAACCGGCCGGGGAGCGGGCGCTCGGCGGGCGGGGCGGGCGGCAGGGCGTCGAGGGCCTGCGCGACGAGCCGGTCCACGGGCACGGAGAGCAGCCGCCGCCAGTCGGTGTCCTCCTCGCGTACCGGCGGGGCCTCGGACCAGCGGGCCACGATCTCCCGCCAGGCGGCGGTCTCCAGGACGGCGGCGGCTTCCCGGTCCACTTCATCGACGACACTCTGCACGGGCGAGCTCCATTCGTACGGATACTCATATGAATGTCGGCTTTGTCCGCCACGAACTTGAGCGAGTGCCGGAAACCCACCCGCACCACCCCCACCAGGACGTACGGTCTTGGCCGAAAACCCATGGCACGAAGGAGCGCACGCGCATGAAGATCGCCGTACTCGGCACCGGAGATGTGGGCCGGCAGCTCGCGGGCAAGCTGGTCGCCCTCGGTCACCAGGTGACGCTGGGCTCCAGGTCCGCGGACCACCCGGGCGCCACGGCCTGGGCCGCCGAACACGACGCGGCGCACGGCACGTTCGCCTCGGCGGCGGCCGGCGCCGAGCTGGTCGTGAACGCCACCGGTGGCCTGGTCTCGCTGGCGGCCCTGGAGGCGGCGGGCGCGGAGAACCTGGCGGGCAAGGTCCTCGTCGACGTGTCGAACCCGCTGGACTTCTCGGCGGGCTTCCCGCCCTCGGTGGTCACCCCGGACGGCGGCAGCCTGGCCGAGCAGATCCAGCGCGCCTTCCCGGCGGCCCGCGTGGTGAAGACCCTCAACACCATGACGAACACGGTGATGGTGGACCCCGCCCGGGTCCCCGGCGACCACGTCGTCTTCGTGTGCGGCGACGACGCGGAGGCCAAGGCGACGGTCACCGCCCTGCTGGCCTCGTTCGGCTGGCTGGAGCCCCGGATCGTGGACCTCGGCGACCTGTCGGGCGCCCGGGGCACCGAGCTCCTCCTGCCGCTCTGGCTGCGTCTCATGGGCACCCTGGGCACCGGGGACTTCAACTTCGGGATCCTGCGGGGCTGACCGCTCAGGCCCGCAGCACCCCGCCCGAGCTGCCGGTCAGGTGCTCGGGGGTGAGCAGTTCGGCCAGCCGCTCGGGCGGGAGCAGCCCCTTCTCCAGGGTGAGCTCCACGACCGAGCGGCCGGTGGCCAGCGCCTCCTGGGCCAGGGTGGTGGCGGCGGTGTACCCCAGGTGCGGATTGAGCGCGGTGACGAGCCCGATCGAGTTCTCGACACCGGCCCGCAGCGCCTCGGCGTTGGCGGTGATCCCGGTGACGCACCGCTCGGCCAGCGTGAGGCAGGCGGCCCGGAGCGAGGTCATGCTCTTGGACAGGGCGTGGAAGATGACCGGCTCGAAGGCGTTGAGCTGGAGCTGCCCGCCCTCGGCGGCCATGGTGATGGTCATGTCGTTGCCGATCACCTCGAAGGCGACCTGGTTGACGACCTCGGGGATCACCGGGTTGACCTTGCCGGGCATGATGCTGGACCCGGCCTGCACCGCCGGCAGGTTGATCTCGCCGAATCCCGCGCGCGGCCCCGACGACAGCAGCCGCAGGTCGTTGCAGGTCTTGGAGAGCTTCACGGCGATCCGCTTGAGCACCCCGGAGAGCTGCACGAAGGCGCCGCAGTCCTGGGTGGCCTCGACCAGGTTCGCCGAGGTCACCAGCGGCAGCCCGGTGAGCTCCGCGAGGTGCCGCCGGGCGGTCTCGGCGTAGCCGGGCGCGGCGTTGAGCCCGGTCCCGATGGCCGTGGCGCCCAGGTTGATCTCGTGGATCAGCTCGATGGCCTCGGCGAGCCGCGCCCGGTCCTCCTCCAGCATCACCGCGTACGTGGAGAACTCCTGGCCCAGCGTCATGGGCACCGCGTCCTGGAGCTGGGTGCGCCCCATCTTGACGACGCCGCCGAACTCGACGGCCTTCTCGGCGAAGGCGTCCTGGAGCACGGCCATGGCCCGCAGCAGCTCGCGCCCGGCGCCGATGGCGGCGATCCGGATGGCGGTCGGATACACGTCGTTGGTCGACTGCCCCAGATTGACGTCCTCGTTGGGGTGCAGGAACGCGTACGCCCCCTTGGGATGCCCCATCAGCTCAAGCCCGCGATTGGCGACGACCTCGTTGGCGTTCATGTTGGTGGAGGTACCGGCACCACCCTGGACGACATCGACGACGAACTGGTCGTGCAGGGCCCCGCCCCGGATCTCCCGGCAGGCGGCCACGATGGCGCGGGCCTTCTCCCCCGCAAGCAGCCCGAGCTCCTCATTGGCAAGAGCGGCGGCCTCCTTGACACCCGCCAAGGCCGAGACGAGCTGCGGATACACGGAGATGGGAATCCCGGTGATGGCAAAGTTCTCACGGGCACGCAGCGTATGAACCCCCCAGTAGACATCGCCGGGAACCCCCCGCTCCCCCAACAGATCACGCTCAACCCGAACAGCCGACACAGAGGGCACAGCAAATCCTCACTCAGAGGGACGGACGAAGAACCGACGAAAGGGGCCGGGGCCGGAGGGTGGGGGTGTCCGGACGTGGCGGCGCCCGCAGCGAGCGAAGCGAAGCGAAGGTCGCAGTCCGGACACCCCCACCCTCCGGCCCCGGCCCCGCACCACGCACACACCGGCAACGGCCCACGGCCGAGAACCAACCGCCCACCACCCCCGGCAGGAACTCAGTGCGCGGCGGCCAACGAGGACTCGGCCCGCACGGGCCCGTCGAGCAGCGACCGCAGCAACGCGACCCGCCGCTCCCCCGGACCCACGTCCGCGAGCAGCGCGGCGAGCAGCGCGATCCGCGCCTGCCCCGGCCGCAGCGTCCCGGCGAGCACGGCACCGGCGGCGGCCAGGTCGACGGCGCCGCCGCCCGTGTAGACCTCGGCGACGGGCCCGGAGGCGACGCGCGTGGACAGCACGACGAGCACCCCCTGGGACACGGCGTCGCCGACGGCCGCGGCTATCTCGGGGGTGGCGTTCCCGGCGCCGGTGCCGACGAGGACGATCCCGCGAGCCCCGGCGGCGACGGCGGCGTTCAGGAGCAGCGGGTCGCCGTCCGAGTGGTGCATGACGATGTCGACGCGGGGCGGCGTGTCGAGGGCGCCGGGCACCGGCAGCGGCGCCGGCCGCACGGGCTCGCGCTCGATGTCGACCTGGCCGAAGCCGAGCCGCCCCACCCGCTCACCGGAGGGGTCGGCGAACGGGTCGGAGGCGAGGGTCTTGGTCTTGACGGTGCCGCGTGCCGCGTGGACGAGCCCGTCGAAGACGACGAGGACGCCGAGCCCGCGCACGGTGGCGGCGACCTGGAGGGCGTCGTACAGGTTCCCGGGGCCGTCCCCGTCCCCCGTGCCGAAGGGCCGCTGGGCGCCGGTGAAGACGACGGGCCGCGGGTCGGAGTGGTGCAGGTCCAGGAAGAAGGCCGACTCCTCCAGGGTGTCGGTGCCGTGGGTGACGACGATGCCGTCGACGCCGGGGTCGGCGAGCGTCTCGTGGACCGCGCGCAGCAGGATGAGCTGGCGCTCGGTGGTCATCCGGGAGCTGTTGACGTTGAAGAGGTCGAGGACCTCGACGTCGACGGCGTCGGGGACGGCCGCGGTGGCGACGACGTCGTCACCGGAGGCGTCGGCGGCATAGCCGGCGCCGGTCCAGCGGCTGGCGATGGTGCCGCCGGTGCTGATCACCACGATGCGGCGCGGCCTGGCGTCGCGCGTCCACTTCATGCCCTTACGCCCCTTTCCCAGAGAGTACGCCGCAACGATAGGTCAATCGACACGCAAGACGATTGCGATTTCTCCCCGGAATCATGAACTCCGTGGCGGATAATTGCTCCATGGACCGAATCGATCTCCAGATCTTGCGCGAACTCCAGGAAGACGGCCGGCTGAGCAACCAGGAGCTCGCCCAGCGGATCGGCCTGAGCCCCTCCCCCTGCATGCGCCGGGTGCGGCAGCTGGAGCAGGACGGCGTGATCCAGGGCTACCGGGCGGTCATCGACCCGGCGGCGGTGGGCCGGAGCTTCGAGGTGCTGGTCTCGGTGGAGGTGAAGCGGGACCGGGAGACGGTCGAGGCGTTCGAGGAGGCCCTTCAGGACATCCCGGACGTGATCGAGGCGTACCGCCTCTTCGGCAGCCCCGGCTGCCTGCTGCGGATCGCGGTCGCGGACCTGGCGGCGTACGAGCGCCTGTGGATCGAGCGGCTGACGACGCTGGCGGGGGTGACCGAGGTGAACTCGCAGATCATCATGAAGCGGGTCAAGGAGCCCAAGGGCCTCCCGGTGGACCGCTGAGCACACCGCCGAGCACAACCGCCGAACACGCCGCCGAACGCGCCCCCGATCACCCCGACTTCTTCACGGAGCAAGGCGTTCCACAGGCGGTATCTGGTCATGTACGGTTCAACCGCTCGTGGCGTGGAGGTCCGGTCCCCGACTTTCTACGCGCGCAGAGTGGGCACCCGCACCGCCTTTCCGCCACATCGCCCCTTCCCCCCACGGAGGTCTGACGGATGTTCGGACTCACGAGGTCCCCCCGCGGCTTCGCGACGCTCACCGCCTTCGGCACCCTCGTCGCCACGACGGCGCTCGCGCTCGGCGCGGGCGGCGGCCCGGCGGCGGCCACGACGCCCGCGACACCCGCAACACCCACGACAACCGCCGCGGCGCCGGCCGCCGCCACCGCGCCCCTGCGCGTACTGTTCGACAACTCCAAGGCGGAGACCGCCGGGAACGCCGACTGGATCATCGGCACCGGCCAGCCCGACCCGCTCACCCAGAACGCCGCGCCCGCCGTCGAGAAGGACTGGACGGGAGCCCTCTCGGCCTGGGGCGTGGCGCTCCAGCGGACCGGCCGCTACAACCTCAAGACCCTGCCGAACGGCGGCACCATCACCTACGGCACCGCCGCCGCCACCGACCTGCGGAACTTCGACACCTTCGTGCTGCCCGAGCCGAACGTCCGCCTGAGCGCGAGCGAGAAGACCGCGGTCATGACGTTCGTCCGGAACGGCGGCGGCCTGTTCCTGATCTCCGACCACGCGAACGCCGACCGCAACAACGACGGCTGGGACGCGCTGGAGATCATCAACGACCTGATGGCCGACAACGGCGTGGACGACACCGACCCGTTCGGCTTCACGCTCGACACGAGCACGGTGCAGACGGACAACCCGCGCGCGATCGCCGACGCCGCGGACCCCGTCCTCAACGGCTCCTTCGGCAAGGTGACCGGCAGCATCATCCGCAGCGGCACCACGGCCACCCTCAAGCCCGCGGACAACCCCTCCGTCAAGGGCCTCGTCTACCGCACCGGTTACTCCGGCACCAAGGGCGCGTTCTTCGCGACCAGCACTTTCGGCAGCGGGCGGGTCGCCGTCTGGGGCGACAGCTCGCCGATCGACGACGGCACCGGACAGCCCGGGAACACGCTGTACGACGGCTGGCACGACCCCGCGGGCACCAACGCGGCGCTCGCCCTCAACGCCACCGACTGGCTCTCGAAGGCGACAGCACAGACCGCGCGCTGACCGCGGACCCCCACACCGAGCGAGCACCCACCCCACGGCACACCCGCACCACAGGCGCGCCCGCACCACGGCACACCCGCACCACAGGCGCGCCCGATCCCAGGACGCTCCGAGCCCCACCACCCGCCCCGAGAGAGGACCCCCATGTCCGTTGCGCAGTCGCCGATAGGCAGATGGAAGGTGTGGGCCGCGCTGTCCACCGCCCTCGTCGGCCTCACCCTCCCCACGCTCGCCGCGACGCCCGCGAGCGCGACCACGACGGCGTACGACAGCACGTACTACAAGAACGCCGTCGGCAAGACCGGCACGAGCCTCAAGTCCTCGCTGCACACGATCATCAGCAGCCAGTCGAAGATCTCGTACGACGCGGTCTGGAACGCGCTGAAGGTCGCGGACCAGGACCCGAACAACAGCGCCAACGTGCTCCTGCTCTACAGCGGCACCTCCCGCAGCAAGACCCTCAACGGCGGAAACGTCGGCAACTGGAACCGCGAGCACGTGTGGGCGCAGTCGCACGGCGACTTCGGCACCGCGGCCGGTCCGGGCACCGACCTGCACCATCTGCGCGCGGCGGACGTCCAGGTCAACAGCATCCGCGGCAACAAGGACTTCGACAACGGCGGCAGCGCGGTCAGCGGGGCGCCGGGCAGCTACACGGACAGCAACTCCTTCGAGCCGCGCGACGCCGACAAGGGCGACGTGGCCCGCATGATCCTCTACATGGCCGTGCGGTACGAGGGCGGCGACTCCTGGCCGGACCTGGAGCCCAACGACTCGACGACGAACGGCAGCGTGCCCTTCATGGGCCGCCTCTCGGTCCTGAAGCAGTGGAACGAGCAGGACCCGCCGAGCGCGTTCGAGGAGCGGCGCAACGACGTCATCTACAACAGCTACCAGGGCAACCGGAACCCGTTCATCGACCACCCGGAGTGGGTCGAGGCGATCTGGTAGCCGGCGGCGCGACGCCGGGCCCCGCGCGGGGCCCGGCGCGTTCCGTCCGCTCACGCGTCCACCCGGCCCGCCCGCCCGCCGCTTGGACGTTCCGCCGAGACGGCGGCGCGTCCATGATCGGAACGGCGCATTGCCCCGCCGGGCACGGTCGGCCTGGAATGCCTGGGTAACCGGCACCGAAGGAAGCACATGACCTCCCTGCTCGACGGGTGTACGCCCTGGCCCGAGGAATACGTCGACCACTACTGGGCCGCCGGGCACTGGCGGGGCACCACCCTCGACAGCCTGCTGCGCGGCTGGGCGCTGGACCACGGCCCGCGCACCGCGCTCGTGCACGGCGACACCCGCGTCACGTACGCGGCGCTGAACCGGCGCGCGGACCGGATGGCCGCCGGGCTGCGGCTGCGGGGGCTGCGGAGCGGGCAGCGGGTGATCGTCCAGCTCCCGAACGTCCCCGAACTCGTCACCACCCTCTTCGCGCTGCTGCGCGCGGGGCTGGTCCCGGTGCTCTGCCCGCCGGAGCACCGCGGCCCGGAGGTGTCCGAGCTGGTCCGGCTGACCCAGGCGGTGGGGTACGTGGGCCCGGCGACGCACGCGGGCTTCGACCACACGGCGATGGTCGCGGAGATCGCCGCCCGGGGTCCCTTCCTGCGGCGCGTGTTCACCTACGAGCCGCCGGGGACCGCGTCCGAGTTCGGCGGCGGGCTGACCACCGACCCGGCGGGCTGCCACTACAGCCCGCTGGCCTCCCTGGACGCCCCGCCCGAGCCGGCCCTCGCGCAGAGCGCAGGACAGGTGGCCCTGCTACTGCCCGCCGGGGCACCGGGCGGAGGGCTGGTCCCGCGCACCCACGACGACTACGCGTACCAGGCGCGGGCGGCGGGCGAGGCGACGTCGCTGACGCGGGACGACGTGTACCTGGCGGCCCTGCCCGCCGGCTCGAACACCGTCCTCGGCTGCCCCGGCATCCTGGGCACCCTCACGGCGGGCGGCACCGTCGTCCTGGCGGACGGCCCTGACCCGGCCACGTGCCTGCCGCTCATCGCGCGCGAGCGGGTCACCGTCACGACGGTGACGACGCCGGTGGCGGAGTCCTGGCTGGCGTACCCCGGGGGGACGGACACCGCCACCCTGCGCCTGCTCCAGCTGACGGGCACCCCGCCGAGCCCCGGGACGGCCGGGCGCGCGGGACGGGCCTTCGGCTGCCGCGTCCAGCAGCTCTTCGCCCTGCCCGAGGGCGTCGTCCTGCTCACCCGCCCCGAGGACCCGGCCGAGGCGACCCCGGCCACCCACGGCCGCCCGCTCTCTCCCGACGACCGGATCCGCGTCGTGGACGCCTCCGGCGCCGACGTCCCCGACGGCACCACGGGCCGCCTCCTGGCCCGCGGCCCGTACACCCCCCGAGGCCACTACCGCGCCACCGCAGCGGACACCTTCACCCCCGACGGCTACCTCCGCACCCCGTACCTGGCCCACCGCACCCCGACCGGCACCCTGGTGGTCACGGGCCCGGCCCCGCACACACCGGACAGCACCTCGTAGGGCGCGTCTCCGCCCCCTTCACACGTCCGGCGCCCCGTGGTGGCGGCGGGAGGGGGCGGCTCGGAGGATGGGGAGGGTCCGTTCCGTCTGTGAGGAGGCGGCCGATGGCCTCGCCCGCGTACCGTTACGACGACCTCAGCGCGCTCTACGTCAACTGCACGCTCAAGCGCTCCCCCGAGGTCAGCAACACCGAGGGCCTCATCGAGCGCAGCCGCGAGGTGATGGCCGCTCAGGGGGTGACGACCTCGCTGGTGCGGGCGGTCGATCACGACATCGCCACCGGTGTGTGGCCCGACATGACCGAGCACGGGTGGGCGTCCGACGCCTGGCCGGGGCTGTACGAGCAGGTCATGGCGGCCGACATCCTGGTGCTGTGCGGGCCGATCTGGCTCGGGGACAACAGTTCCGTGATGAAGCGGGTCGTCGAGCGCCTCTACGGCTGCTCCGGGCTGCTCAACAGCGCGGGCCAGTACGCCTACTACGGGCGCGTCGGCGGCTGCCTGATCACCGGCAACGAGGACGGCGTCAAGCACTGCGCGATGAACGTGCTCTACAGCCTCCAGCACCTCGGCTACGTGATCCCGCCGCAGGCCGACGCGGGCTGGATCGGCGAGGCCGGGCCGGGCCCCTCGTATCTGGATCCCGGCTCGGGCGGGCCGGAGAACGACTTCACCAACCGCAACACCACGTTCATGGCCTGGAACCTCATGCACCTGGCCGCCCTCCTCAAGCGCGGCGGCGGCATCCCCGCCCACGGCAACCAGCGCACCGCCTGGGACGCCGGCTGCCGACCCGACTTCGCCAACCCCGAGCACCGCTGAGGCCGCCTCCCTCCCACCCCCCTTCGACCGACCCTGACCCCGTTTCACCTGCCCCGTTCCCAGCCGGTTTTGGATTGCCGGACGATCATCCATACGATCCTGCGATGATCACGAGAAAACGGCTGGCGACCGGGGCCTGCGGCGCGCTGCTCGCCGCTCTGGCCGTCGGACTCCTCCCGACGAGCGCCGCCGCCGACGACGGCCCCGCGGCGGACACCCCCAAGGAATCCCCCAAGGTCGAGCTGGTGCTCGACGTCAGCGGCTCGATGCGGGCCCGCGACATCGACGGACAGTCCCGCATGGCCGCCGCCAAGCAGGCGTTCAACGAGGTCCTGGACGCCGTCCCCGAGGAGGTCCGGCTCGGCATCCGCACCCTCGGCGCCGACTACCCGGGCAACGACCGCCAGCGCGGCTGCAAGGACACCCGGCAGCTCTACCCGGTCGGCCCGCTGGACCGCACCGAGGCCAAGACCGCGGTCGCCACGCTCGCCCCCACCGGGTGGACGCCCATCGGTCCCGCGCTGCTGGGCGCCGCCGAGGACCTCAAGGGCGGCGAGGCCACCAAGCGGATCGTGCTCATCACCGACGGCGAGGACACCTGCGCCCCGCTCGACCCGTGCGTCGTCGCCCGGGACATCGCGGCCAAGGGCATCCACCTCGTCATCGACACCCTGGGCCTGGTCCCCGACGTCAAGACCCGCCGCCAGCTGATGTGCATCGCCGAGGCCACCGGCGGCACCTACACCTCCGTGCACCGCACCGAGGAACTGTCCGGACGCGTCCGCCAGTTGGTCGACCGCGCCGCCGACCCGGTCGTCACGCCGGTCGCCACGGCGGGCGCCGAGCGCTGCGCCGACGCCCCGACCCTCAAGCCGGGCCTCTACACCGACCGCCAGGTCATCGGCCGGCACCGCTGGTACCGCGTGGACGTCCTCCCGGGCCAGGAGCTGCGCGCCTCGGTGAGCGTCTCCGCCGACCGGGCCGTGAACAACGACTACGGGGTGCTCCTGCGGGCCGTCACCACGCACGGGCGGGAGATCGTCCGGGGCGCCGAGGCGGGCGACGGGCGCACCGACGTGATCTCGACCGGCCTGCGCTACCCGAAGGCCGACCTGGACGAGGGCTTCGGCGACGGCGACGCCAAGCCGGCCGCCGAGGTCGTCTGCCTCCAGGTCAGCAACTCCTTCTCCGCTCCCCCGTCGGTGAAGACCACCCCGGGCATGCCGGTCGAGCTGGCCGTCGACGTGGTCGACGGCCCCTCCTCGGCGTCCGACGTGGCCTCCTTCGGCCTCGGCCGCGGCTGGTGGCTGCTCGGCGCGCTCGCGCTCGCCGGCTTCCTCGGCGGTCTGCTCTGGGGCTGGCTGTCCCGTTGGCGCCTCGCGGTCTGGAGGACCCACTGATGCCGCTCACCCCGCGCTCCCTCGGCCGCGTGACGGCGGGCCTCGCGCTCGCCGCCGCCGCCCTGCTGGGCCCGGCCGCCGCCACCGGCTCGGCCGACTCGGCGACGCCCACCCCGTCGCCCACCGCCTCTGGCGCGCAGGCCGCGCCCACCGAGGCCGGCACGTCCTTCCGTACCGCCGCCTTCTTCCGGCAGGGCCAGGAGGCCACGGCGCAGGCGTCCACGGGTGACTACCTGTACTGGACCTTCCCCGCCGACGCCGGCCAGCGGCCGACCGTCGCGGCGACGGTCACGCTGCCCGACGCGGCCCTGCGGCACGGCGGCTCCGCGTGGCGGATCGACGTGTACGACGGGCTGCGCAGGCACCAGTCGTGCATGTACGGGATGCAGAACCGGCTCGCCGCCAAGGACACGGCGACCGTACGCCTGGAGTGCGTGCTGCGCCCGGTCCGGGCCGCCGCCGACACCTGGTCGAACGACCCGCTGCCCGGCAGCTACTTCGTCCGGCTGACCGTGACGGGGCTGCCCGAGGAGGACCTGGGCCAGCCGTTCTCGGCGAAGCTGACGGCGACCTCGCTCGACAAGGGCGGCGCGTACGCCACGGACGGCTCCCTCGCCGTGCCGCTGGTGCCGGGCGCGAGCACGCCGGGCACGGTCGAGGCCCGCGCGCCCGAGGACGGCTGGTCCTCGGGCTGGTGGTCGGACCGCTGGATCTGGACCGCGGCGGGCGGCGTGCTGGCCGCGCTCGCCGGGATCGGCGGCTATGTGCTGACCCGCGGCTCGGGCCGCCCGGGACACGTCCCGCCGACGGCCTGACACCATCCTGCGGGGCGGCGCTGCGCGAGCGCGGGCGCCGGATCGTCGACGCGCTGTACATGCTGCCGGTGGCCGTGCCCTCGGTGGTCGTCGGACTCGCG
>NZ_JBEZHM010000071.1:0-35046 GCF_040650575.1 Streptomyces sp. NPDC048659
CGGAACTCGATACGCGACCCGGAATAGCCGTTGTCCACATAGGCGATTCCGAGGGTCTTGCTCCCCACGCCCATCGTGATCAGGTCGTACCCCGGACCCGCCGCACTGGCCGGCGAGACGACGCCGAACGACAGCACGGCCGCGCCGAGAACACCCAGGACCTTCTTGTTCATCTGGATAACCACCCTCGTGTGATCAAGCTCCACTGGTGCCGGAAGCTATCCGACCCGACGGGCCGACGGCCTGCCGTAATCCGGGGAATGGCTTGTTCTTCGTGCGCCGCTGAATGGGTCTGGCCTGAACTCGTGAAAGGTGTTCAAATGGGCAAGGCGAATTGCTCGTTCGATCTCCAGAAATATGCCCTTCCGTTCAATTCAACAGTGCCGGAAATCCCTTGAGCTGGTGTCCGCGAGGGCATCCACTCACGAACCGGCGGCAGCCGATCGTTCCGTCCCTGCCCCCGCGTGTTGCGGATAGGCTGCGGAAGCCGGGCAGGTCGGAGCGAGGGGTACGGGATTGAGTTTCCGGTTGGCGGCGTACGCCGTGTGTATCGATGACGGGCAGGTGCTCCTCGCCCGCCACGTGTCGCAGTCGGGGGCGAGCACCTGGACTCTTCCGGGCGGCCGGGTGGAGCACGGCGAGGACCCGTTCGACGCGGTGATCCGTGAGGTCGCGGAGGAGACGGGCCGCGTCGCGGTGGTGGATCGTCTACTCGGCCTGGACTCGCGGGTCATCCCCGCGGCCGAAGCCCGCGCAGGTGTCGACCACCAGAACGTCGGCGTCTTCTACGCCGTCAGCGTCACCGGCGCCCGACTCGGACCTGCGCCGAACGACGAGGTCGCCGAGTCGGCCTGGACCAGGATCCCCGACATCGCCCACCTGCGCCGTTCCTCACTGGTCGACATCGGCCTCGCCCTGGCCCAGACCCTCCCGGCCACCGGCCATGTCGCCCCGGTCCCGGTGGGCGGCCTGATCCAGCACTAGCGGTGCCCGGACCCGCATCAGCCGCGCTGCCACGATCTCAGCGAGGCGTGAGCGGTGTGTGATCTTCGTTCGGGGATGCCAGTGGGACCGAAAGGGGCCTCAGGAGCAGATCATGGGGCAGCCGCACCGGATTGAGTGCTGTGCCGCGCGTAGGAACAGTGCGACATAGAAGGCCATGTCCAGATCCTTGGTCCACAGCCCTGTTCGAGTAGCGGCCAGATCCTTCGCTTGGTGCCTGAACCACGTGCTCAGGTCGAGGTCGTCGCATGTCGCCGGGGTTTCGGCCGGTAGATCGATGGCTGCCGCGAGCTTCTCGGCGATCGGCAGTACCTGAGGAGCGCCGACCACCATGGACTCGTGGTGGCCGGATTCGACGGGCAACCAGATCTCCTCATCGAGCGAGAAGGGCACGAGCACGGTCCAGCCACAGAGGATCTCCGCTTCCGCTCCTGACAGGTGCGTCTGGCATAACGCGAGGAATCCGGCCATGCCGGGGGTCAGCTTTTCCTCGAATGCCTGCCCTGAGCCAGGTGCGAACGCTGTCTCCGCAGGGACATCCTTGTAGGGCGGCAGGCCCCGCCGTATGAGCTCGGCATCGAGTGTCGAAGCAATGGCACCCCATCCGCCTTCCTCGTCATCGAACCAATCCTCCGCGCTGGCGCTCACCAAATAGACACCCATGCCGGGAAGCTATCGCGCGCATCTGACACCGATAGGCCCTACTCCAGCAGGAGTTCGGCGTCATCCGGGACCCAGGGGAAGGGGATGTCGGGCCATCGCGTGGCGGCCCACGCGTCGACATCGACGGCGAGGACGGCGTCGATGAAGACCTGCGGCGGTCGGTAGCCGTGTGTGGTGATGTAGTGCGTGATGAGGAACGGAGCGGCATAGGCGACGCCGGGTACGCCCGGGATCCGGACCTCCCCGTTCCCTTCCGGAGCCGCTCCCGCAGGACACAGGTCGCACTCGTGCACCCCAAGGCAGACGTTCATCCGCTGGGCCTCCTGGACGGCCTTCAGTTTGCGCACGAATTCGGCGGGGACCGTCCCGGTCGAGTACGGCCTGCCGGCTTTCAGCCACCCGATGTTCAGGCGGGTGTACGCCGGGCGGTACCAGAGCGCGAAGAAGCCTGACTCCCGGTCCGTGAACGCGTCCTCGTCCTGATAGCCGTACTCGCTGAGATCTTCGTAGAACACCTGCACATCATCGCTGCAGCACCTCTTCGACCTGCCAGCGAGCTATGACCCATCGGATACGAACTAGGCTGAGCTGATGACCGGAGCCGAGTTGGATGAGTTGATCGTTCCTGACAGTGCGGCGTTGCGCGCGTGGCTGCTGGAGAACCATGCGGACTCGCCCGGCGTGTGGCTCGCCCTGACGAGGAAGGGCGGCTCCGTCACCACGTTGACCTGGCAGCAGGCGGTCGACGAGGCATTGTGCTTCGGGTGGATCGACGGGCAGGCACGCAAGCGCGACGAAGAGAGTTCCTGGCGGCGGCTCACTCCGCGTCGGTCCCGGAGCGTCTGGTCCCAGCGAAACGTCGCCAACGTCGCGCGGCTGGAAGCGGCGGGCCTGATGCAGGCCGCCGGTCGCGCCGCGGTCGACGCCGCGAAGGCCGACGGGCGCTGGACGGCGGCCTACGCGCCGTCATCGGAGGCGGAGGCGCCCGCCGACCTGCTGGCCGCGATCGCCGCCGACCCGGCGGCGCAGGCGATGTTCGAGGTGCTGACCAAGACCAACCGCTTCGCCGTCATCAACCGGATCAATGCCGTCAAGCGGGCCGAGACACGCGCCCGGAAGATCGCCGAGTGCGTGGCGATGCTGGCCCGGCACGAGACCGTCTATCCCCAGCGAGCCAAGCCGGCGGACCCGCCGTTGTCGCGTGACTGAGAACGCCTCCAGGGTGTCTTCTTTCGGGTGATGGATGATCGTTTCGCCGGGATTTCCGGGCGCGTGGGACGCCACGATGTCTCCATGATCGCTTCTCGTTTACGGGCTGCCGCCCTTCGCCGTACGGCTCTGTCCGTCGCCCTCGCTGCCGTCGCCGCCCTCACAGTCACGTCCGCGCCCGCCACGGCCACGCCCGCAGCGGGGCAGGCAGTATCCGTCGCGCGGACGGTGGAGGAGCCGCACTGCGGCGGGGAATGGGTCGACTACAGGGACAGCAACCAGGACCGGCGGATGAAGAGCTGGCTCTGTCTCTACGACAGCGGGACGGGCGGTGTCTATCCGACCCTGTGGACCGAGTGCGGCTGGTGGAAGATCATCGGCTGGGCGGCACCGCCCAACGGCTGCCGCATCTGGGAGCCCAGCTACTACGAGATCACGTTCCCCGACGGGACCAAGACCACCGACGCCGTCTTCCCGGGCGCCTCCGGCAGTGACAAGGCCGCCACCAACGGCGGCACGTACCCCTGCCAGACCGGCCCCTGGAAGCTCTGGTCCTACTACGGCGTCCAGATGAAGGACGTCCTCGGCAACTGGGGCAGCAGCGTCGCCGCCACCCACGAAGTCACCATCAACGTCACCTGCCCCTGACTTCGCAGCCCCCTCCACGTGTCCCCGGCCTATCGAAGGCCGGGGACACACGTATGCCCCACGCCCCACCAAGCCCTGCCACAGCAAGCCGTCGTTCATGGAACTGCGCCCTGCCGGCTCGTATCGGCGCGAAGCCGCGCGCCCCGTTGCCCCAAGGCCGACGGATCCGCCCCGACAATTCCCGTTCCGGGTACAAGGCCCCTACCTCAGCGCCTGGCGACGCCTCACAGTCGGTGGTGACATTCCCGACCAGACAGGCACATCACCCATGAACACCACTTCGGCTGCCAGGCTCAGGAGAAGCCCCCACGTCCTGCTGGCCCTGACGCTCGCCGCCGGCTCCCTGCTCTGGTACGAGGCGGCCCCGGCGGCGGCCCAGGAGCGGTCGGCGCAGCTCGATGTCCGGGCCGAGGCGGGGGCGGTCGGGGACGGTGTGCACGACGACACCGAGGCCCTTCAGCGCGCCATCGACACGGGGTACCGTGAAAGCCGCGTGGTGTACCTGCCCGCGGGCGTGTACCGCGTGGACGGCGATCTCGACTGGTCCAGGCCCGCCTCGCTGGCCGGGGACCCGGATTCGCCCGCGGTCCTGTTCAGTCCGGCCAACCGGCAGCTCGCCGACCTGGCGTACGGCAATCGGTGGGACCGTTCGCCCACGGTCGACAACCTCACCTTCGACGGCCTGCGCATCAACCTCAACGGCCCCTACAAGCAAGGGCTTCGCATCGCGCGCAGCGTCTTCGTCCACCGCATCGCCCCGGACGAGGCGCCCTCGGCGGGGACCGAACAGACCAGCACGGACGGGCAGGTGGCCATCGGCCTGCAGAACGTCCGCGGGGCGATCGTCACCAACTCGGTCTTCCTGTCCGACCGCCCGGTCGACGGCGGCGTGCCGGTCTCCACCTACCGCACCCGGCAGACCACCGTCTCCAACAACCTGATCGGGGCGGACCTGAACCGACTCGACTGGCTGGAGAACTGGAGCGGCGGCCGGTCCTGGAGCCAGCAGCCCCGCGCGCGCCTCCTGGAACTGCGCGCGCTCACCCGGCTGCCCGACGCCCTCGGCCACGTACAACGCGGCATGTCCCTCAAGCTCGACGAGCAGCTGACCGTGAGCGGGAACATCGTCAACCGGGATCCGCGCAGCGAGACCAAACGCGACCACGCCCTCTACGCCTGGGGGTTCAACGGCCTGCGGATCGAGGGCAACTGGCTGCGCGGCTGGCCGCAGGACGACCGGGGCGGCCTCAAGGTCCGCAACGGCCACGACGCCACCATCACCGGCAACTACCTCTCCAGTACCGCGCTGCTCCTCTACACCTACGACGTGACCAACGCGCCCAAGGAGTTCAAGGACGTCACGGTCTGCCGGAACACGTACGACATCCGCGATGAGACCCCCAGCCCGACCCACAGCGGCATCATGTACTGGCGGAACTTCTCCGGCACCGGCCCCGAGGACGCCATCGCGCTCTTCGACAACCGGTTCATCGACCCCCTCGCCGGCGCCCCGGACCGCCCGGACATCTCCCAGAGCCGAGGAGACACCGCCGCGTTCGCGACCCACGACAACACGTACTCGGACGGCACCCCCGTCCCCGTACTCGGCATGACGACCGCCCCACCCACCGAAGACCAGCGCCGCCGGTGCGCGTCGAGCGCGCCTCAGGACCTTCCGGTCCCCGTCTACACGTCTCCCCTTACGGGAAGGTGAAGTGCCGGCCGCGCAACGCATTCGCCGGCTACAGATCCGCGAGCCAAGCGTGCCCCGGGTGTACGCGCGTGAGCAGCCCGGCAAGGGTCTCGCGCTGCGCTCGGCTCATGTGGGGGAGTGTCGTGGTGAAGTCGTTCCGGTCCTTGTGGCGGGCGTGCTTCGCCTTGAAGAGGAGGACGAGTTCGGGTGCCAGGTACGGGATGCCGTCCTGGGTGCGGTGGACGATGTCGCCGTAGGGGAGCCGGATGGTCGTGTCGCGTCGGCAGATCCAGGTGTCGCCGTCGTGGGGTTCCCGGAAGACGTCGAGGAGGTAGTTTCCGGTCGCCGGGTCGCGTAGCCACGTCTGGTGCACGGCGGCCAGTGCCTCGGGTGAGGCGTCCTCCCAGATGCGGCCGCCGCCCGCCGCGTCGAAGACGTACGCGGGGAAGCGCTGACGGACCTGGGGGAAGTCCGCTTCCGGGACGGCGATCTCGATGTCGCCGTGCACGCGCGTCCGCCGTCTCAGGAACAGGTCCAGTGCCCAGCCCCCGGCCACGTACCAGGGTGTGCGGATCCCGGACAGTCGCCGGGCGACCTCGGGCGGCGTCCAGGAGGACGACCACCTGGCGTCGAGGGCGTTCAGGGCGTCCACGGCGTCCAGCGTGTCGATCTCGTCTCGTAACGGCTCGATGCCGCCGCCGGGCAGTTCCTCGTTCACTTCGGGAACCTATCAGCGGTCGCGCGAGGTGCGTTCTCCATCGTCACCGCAGGCCGTACGGGGACGTGGCGGCCCGGACCCCGGAGGTCCGGGCCGCCACGCGGCCGCGATCGTCAGAACGACGTCCAGGTGAAGGCCACCTGGTCGCCGTTCTCTATCTCGAACTGGCAGCCGCCGACCGGGGTCGGGACGCCGTTGACCGAGATGTTCCAGTAGGCGGAGCCGCCGCCGCTGACGCCCTTGACGGTGTCGACGGAGTAGTCGTCGAAGGACGCGTACCAGGTGCCGTCCCAGGTGAAGCCGTTGCGCTTCGCCGCGTGGTCCAGGGCGGCCGTCGGGGTCGGGACCTTCGTTGTGTGCGCGCTGCCGTTGGTGCCGTCGCACTTGTGGGTGCCGCCGGTGGCGGTCGTGACGTCGTGGCCCCACGTGAGGATCTTCTTCTGGAAGAGCAGCCCGTCGGGGCCCTGCACGGTGACGGTGACTCTCACCGGGGCGTTCGTGAACGCCGTGGCCGTTTCGGCCTGAGCGACCGCCGGAGCGGTGGTCAGGGCGAGGCCGAGGGCGGCCGTGGTGACGGCGGTGCGGCGGAGCAGGGTGGTGCGCATGGTGTTCCTCTCGGAAGGGGGTGCGGTGGGTGTTGCCCGGTTCATCCGGCCGTGGCGTCCGGGCCCTCGTGCCCCCGGCCCGCGAAGCGGACCGGGGCCTGGAAGCGGGCCTTGCGGGCGGCGCGGCGGAAGACGGTGAGGACGGCGGGGCCGGCCAGGGTGATGGCGACGAGGTTGGTGACCGCGCGGCCGGTGTCCCAGCCGAGGGAGGTCGCCAGGTCGAAGGCGAGGTACCGCTGGAACTGCTCGGTGAACGGCAGCCCCGGGAGGTACGCGATCGAGCTGTTCGGGTCCAGGGAGAACGGCCAGAACGACAGGTTGAGGAGGAAGCCGAAGAGATAGCCGGAGAGGGAGCCGTAGACCGCCAGCAGCGCGACCTCCCGCCGGCCCGCGGCCTTCGGCAGGAACCCGGCGAGCATCCCCACGAAGGCGCAGCCGAACATCTGGTACGGCATCCAGGGGCCGACGCCGCCCGTGATCAGCGCCGACGCGAACAGGGACGTGCAGCCCAGCGTGAAGCCGAAGCCCGGCCCGTACACCCGGCCCGCGAGGACGAGGATGAAGAAGACCGTCTCGATGCCCGCGGTGCCCGCCCCGAGCGGGCGGATCGCGGCGTTCACCGCCGAGAGCACGCCCAGCATGGCCAGCGCCTTCGAGCCGATGCCGCCCTCGGCGATCTCCGAGATCACCACGCACAGCACGATCACGAGCAGGACGCCGAAGATCAGCGGCGGGGCGTAGTTCGAGCCGAACTTCCCCGGCGCGACGAGGAACGGCCAGAAGAACGCGACGACGCCGAGGAACGCCGCCATGGCGATGACGAGCGCCGCCCGGGGACGGATGCGGATGGCGGCGGGCGAGGTGGTCATGCCGTTCCGTCCGTCTCGGCGGGTTTCAGCACCGAGGCCAGCTGGCCGACGGTGAGGTACGGGAGCGGCGCCAGGATCTTCGCCGTCTGCGGGGCGAAGACCGGGGAGGCGACGATGACCTCGGCGGTCGGGCCGTCCGCGACCACGTCCCCCTCGGCCATGACCACCACCCGGTCGGCGGCGCGGGCGACGAACTCCACGTCGTGGGTGGAGACGACGACCGTGCGCCCCTCCGCCGCGAGGCCGTCCACGATGCCGGTCAGCGCGGCCTTGGCCCGGTAGTCGAGCCCGCGCGTCGGCTCGTCGAGCAGCACGACCCGGGGCGCGGCGGCGAGCTGGATCGCCAGGACGAGGGCCAGCTTCTGCCCCTCGGACAGGTCGCGGGGGTGCGTGGTGTCGGGGATGCCGGGAGCAAGCCGGTCGAGGAGCGCGCGGGCCGGGACGCCGTCCGCCACCACCCCGGACTCGGCGTCGGCCTGGTCCAGCTCCTGCTTGACGCTCTCCAGGTAGAGGAGGTCGGTCGGCGTCTGCGGGACCAGGCCGACGAGCCGCCGGGCCTCGGTCGCCGAGACCTTCCGGGGATCCGGGGCCTTCGGGTCGCCGGGCTCCCCGACGCGGACCGAACCCGCCGTGCGCGGGCCGGAGCCCTGGAGCGCCCAGAGCAGCGAGGACTTGCCGGAGCCGTTGCGGCCCATGAGCGCCGTGACCTCCCCGCCGCGCAGCTCCAGGTCCACCTCGCGGACCGCGGGGACGCCCCGGTACGCCACGGTGATCCCGCGCGCGGTCAGGAGGCGGGGCCGCTCCGCGGCGGGCGCCGGCCGGACCGGCGGGGGTACGCGGCCGGCCAGGCGGGTGCGCAGCGGGGCCGCCGCCCGCCGGGCGTCCCGCACGGACAGCGGCAGCGGGGACCAGGCGGCGGCGCGGCCCAGCTCGACGATGGGCGGCGCGATGGACGCCGTACGGAAGACGTCGGCGGGCGCGCCGGACACCACCCGTCCGTCGCCGGGGAGGTGGAGGACCCGGTCGGCGTACTGCACGACCCGCTCCAGGCGGTGCTCGGCGAGCAGGACGGTGACGCCGAGGTCGTGGACGAGCCGGGTGACGGCGGCCAGCACCTCCTCTGCGGCCGTGGGGTCCAGGGCCGAGGTCGGCTCGTCCAGGACGAGGACGCGGGGGTGCGCGGTGAGGACGGAGCCGATGGCGACGCGCTGCTGCTGGCCGCCGGACAGCTCGTGGAGCGCCCGGTGACGGAGGTCGGCGAGCCCCAGCAGGTCCAGGGTCTCCTCGACGCGCTTGCGCATGGTGGCGGGCGGCACCGCCAACTGCTCCATCGCGTAGGCGAGTTCCTCCTCCACGGTGTCGGTGACGAAGCCGTCGAGCGGGTCCTGGCCGACGACTCCCACCACGTCGGCGAGTTCGCGCGGCGGGTGGTCGGCGGTGTCCCGGCCGTCGACGGTGACCCGGCCGAAGAGGGTGCCGCCGGTGAAGTGCGGCACGAGCCCGTTGACGGCGCCGAGGAGGGTCGACTTGCCGACGCCGGTGTGGCCGACGACGAGGCAGAGTTCGCCCTCCTCCACCGTCAGGTCCACGTCCCGCAGGACGGGCCCGGCCGCGTCGTCGTAGTGGACGGTGACCTGGTCGAAAGTGATCACGTGGGTTCCTCGGTGCGCTGTGCGGGGACGGCCGGTGAGGCCGGAGAGGCCAGTGAGGCCGGAGATACCGGAGACACCGGAGCCGCCGGACGGGTCGGGGCCGGTTGGGCCGGTTGAGCCGGACGGGCCGGTGTGCCGGGCGGCGGGGCCAGGAATCCGGCGGCCCCCGCGAGCAGGATCGCGGCGGCCGGCACCGGCGGGAGCGTGGGCCAGCTGAGCGGATAGATCGACGGGTTGAGCTGGGCGGCGTCGAAGCCCGCGTTGCTGAAGAGGAGCACGGCGGACAGCACCCCGCACCCGGCGACGGCCCACTCGGCGGCCCGCCAGGGGTCCGGCCGGTAGGACGTACGGGTCACCCGGCGCCCGCCGAGGCGGAGCCCCGCCGCGCACAGCAGGCCGCCCGCCGCGAGCGCCGGGAAGCCGAGGAGAACCGGGGCCGTGGCGTCGAGCAGCCCGTACGCGCCCGCGCACAGGCCGCACATGCCGAGCAGCATCAGCGCCCCGGTGACCCGGCGCGAGCGGCGCGTGGCCGTGCCCGCCCGCCCGTAGCCGCGCGAGTCCATGGCCGCCGCCAGGCGCAGCGAGCGCTCCAGGGCGTCTTCGAGGACCGGTACGACGATCCCGCGCAGGGCGCGCAGCCCCCGGGACCGCCCGGCGCGCAGCCTGCGGGCCCGGTGGACCCGCTGGACGCTCTGGACCAGCTGCGGCGCCACGCTGAGGGAGACGGTGACGGCGACCCCGAGCTCGTACAGCGCACCGGGCAGGACGCGCAGCGCGCGCTTCGGGTTGGCGAGGGTGTTCGCGGCGCCGATGCAGCACAGCATGCAGGCCAGCCGGAGGCCGTCGGTGGCGGCGGACAGCAGGGCCTCCAGGGAGACCGGTCCGCCGATCCTGATCCCGGCGTACCAGTCCGGGGTGGGGAGGTGGGGGAGCGAGAAGAGGAAGTGGTCGCGGGGGGTGATGCCGGTGGCGAAGACGGCGCGGAACACCACCCGGATCGCGACGACGGTCAGCGCCAGGTAGAGGTAGTACGTGAAACCGCGCGCCCAGGGGGCCTCGGTGCGGCGCATGGTGATGACGTAGCCGAGGACGGCGAGGACCAGGAACAGCAGCAGCGGGTTGTTGGTGCGGCTGACGGCGGTCGCGAGCGCGAGGGCCCAGATCCACCAGGCGACGGGGTGGAGGGTGCGGGGCAGGCGCCGCCCGCCCGTGTCCGGCGCGGGGGCGGACACGGACGGCTCGACGGCTGCCGTCGGGTTACGGGGCACGCGGCGCTACTCCGTACGGCGGCGGCGCTTGGCCGCGAACACGGCGGCGGCGCCGATCAGCAGGCCCAGGGCCCCGGTCACGACGGCGGGCACCCAGGAACCCTTGTCGACGGCGGCATCCGCCGCCGGTGCCGCGTCGACCACCTTGGGGGCCGGTGTGGTGGCGGCAGCCGAGGCGCTGGTCGTGGGGGTGGTCGTGGGGGTGGGGCGCTCCGTGGGGGTCTCCGTGGGGCTCGGCGTCGCGCTCGCCGTGGAAGGGGCCGGAGAGGTGGGAGGCGTGGGTCCCGTGGGGGACGGACGCTCCGGGGCCGGCCCGGTGTCGGCGTCCGGCGGGAGCGGGGTCGCCGTCCGGGTGTCCTTGGGCGCGGGCGCGCCGCCCCCGGTGGGCCGGGTGTTTTTGGCGCGGAGTTGGTCGGGGGTCACGGTGGGACGGCCCTGCGTTCCCTCGATGTTCGTCCCGCCGAAGATCCACAGGTCTACGCTGCCGGGCTTGGGCTCGTAGAGCATGGCGCCGAGCTGGCTGTACGTCCACGTGTTCCGGCCCGGGTCGGCGTGCCAGTACGACCAGTACGCGGAGGCGGGCGGGGTCAGCACGCAGTCGTCCTGCTGGGGAGTCGGGTACTGCTTGCCGCCCTGGTGGCCGCTGTAGCCGATGCGGCAGATGAACGCGGGGCCGTCGTGGCCGGTGCCGGTGGTGCGCCAGCCGCCCTGGTTCAGGAGCTCGTAGCCGGTGGTGGGGGTCGTGCCGCAGGAGCGGTAGATCGGCCCGCCCCAGTGGCTGAAGTCGACGGCGAGGACGACGCCGGACGTGGTGGTGCACCGTCCGATGGGCTGCGGGGCGGCTCCGGCCGGGGCCGTGGTGGCGGCGAGGGCCGCCACCGTCAGCGCCAGCGCGGTCGCCGTGCGGGTCGCGGCTCGGGTCGTGGCTCGGGCTGCCGTTCGGCTCGTTGCTCGGGTCGTGGATCGGGCCGCCGTTCGGCTCGCCGCTCTGGTCGTGGCGCGCGGGGCGCGGGGAGTCGTCATGCGTGGTCACCGCCGGTCCGGCGGCGCCGCCGGGAGACGCGGGTCGTGGCCCACCCGGCGAGCACCAGGAGCACGGAGGCGACCGCGAGGCCGGCGACCTGGGACCCGGTGGCCGCGAGCCCCCCGCCGTTCCCCGTACCGCCGCTGCCGCCCGTGCCGCCCGTGTCGCCCGGGGTGATGATCGTGGGCGCCGTCGCGGATGGCGCGGGCTGACCGGTGATGGTGGGGACGGGCTTGGGGGTGGTGCGGCTGAGGTCGCGCGTCAGCACGCCGAAGGAGACGCCGGTGGCTCCGCCGACCGCCTGGGCGGAGGCGCGGAGGTCCGAGCCCGCCTGGCCGCCCTTGCTGACGTTGAAGCCGCCGTCCTTGTTCTGCTGGGAGGCGAGGAACTTCCGGGCCTTGGCGATCTGGGCCGCGTACTTCCCGGCGTCCAGCGACAGGCCCTGGACGGCGAGCGCCGCCGAGTTCACCGAGTTGCCGGAGGCGCCGGGGAAACCGCCGTCGGGGAGCTGTTGGCCGGCGAGCCAGCCGAGGGCCCGGTCCACGGCCGCCTGCGCGTCGGCGTCGGGCAGCAGGTCCAGGGCCATGGCGGCCATCGCGGTCGAGTCGACCTCGACGCCGCTCCGCTCGCCGATGAGACTGGGCCAGGCGCCGGTCGCCGGGTCGCGCAGGCTCGTGAGGTACGAGACCGGCTCGGCCGCCGCGGCCGTCTCGCCCGCCCTGAGCTGGGCGATGACGCCGAGGGACTGCGAGAACACCGAAGTGGCGTACGTGTAGTTGCCCTTGCCCGCGCACTTGCGGGGCTCGTCCGGGGTCGCCGCCGCGCAGGTGCCCTCGGCGAGCGCGGCGATCAGGTCCTTGCCGCCGAAGGCGCGCGGGTCGCGGCCCACGGCCTCGGCGAGCACCGCGGTCTTGCCGATGAAGCCGCCGCCCGCGTACTTCGTGCCGATCTTCGTCCAGTCGTGGACGCCGCGCCCCGAGGCGTCCTTGCCGCCCTTGTCGAGGAAGTCGACGATGTCGCGCAGGGTCGCGTCGTCCCGGCCGGTGGCGGCGAGCGCGTACGAGCCGTCGATGGTCAGGCCGTAGTCGGCGAAGCGGGGGCTGCCCTCGTAGTAGCGGCCCTGGATCAGGCGCTTGTGGTCCGCGAGGTAGGCCGAGCCCTTCGTGAGGTCCGGTCCGTCACCGGCCGGGGGAGCGGTGGGCCCGGTCGTGGGCGGCCCCGTGGTGGGCGGTGTGGTCGGGGGCGTCGTCGGCGGCGCCGGCTCCTTCGTCGTCAGAGTCACCAGGTCGCTCTTCGCGCCCGCGATGACGGCGGCGGTGGTCGCGTAGAGGAGCGGGTCCGTGGTGCCCTCCTCGAAGGCGAAGCCACCGCCCGGGAGTTGCTGGCGGGACAGCCAGGAGACGGCCGCGTCCGCGTGCGCCCGGTCGCCGAGGGCGCGCAGCGTCTGTGCCACCCAGCCCGTCGCGTACGCGCTGCCGGGAACGCTGTAGGAGGCGGCGGGCCAGGCGCCCGTCGCGAACTGCGCCTTCTTGAGGGAGGAGCGCGCCTTGGTGACGACCGGGGTGTGGCCGCCGGCCCGCTGGAGGGCGAGGGCGACGAGCGCGGTGCTGGGGGCCTCGCTCTCGCAGACCTGGCCGTCCAGGATCAGGAAGCTGGGGAAACCGCCGTCGTCGCACTGGAGTTGGGCCAGTCGCGCCACCGCGTCGGCCGGCGGGGTGACGCCGCCGTTCAGCAGGGCGATGACGGCCAGCGCCTGGCCCTCGGTCTGGCCGGTGGCGCGGAAGTCGCCCTTGGTGGCGCAGCCGGGGACGGGCTGCGGGGCGTCCGAGCCGCTGAGGCAGACGTTCGCCATCAGGTCGCCCAGCAGGTCGTGCCCGCCGAAGGCGCGCGGGTCCCCGCCGGTGGCCTCGGCGACGAGCGCGAGGCGGGCGGCGGCCGTCGCGTCCGGGGCCTCGTCCTTGCCGGCGGGGTAGGCGTACGCGTCGGTGTGCTCGGGCCTGCCGAGGTAGCCGGCGATCCGCCGTGCGGCCGGATCGGCGTCGTCGCGCGCGGCCAACGCGTACGCGACCTCGGTGGTGGCGAGGTAATTCGGCGTGCCGTCAACGTCGTTGACGATACGCTGACCGTTCGTCAGCCGCTCGGTGAGCCAGCGGGTCGCGGCCGGCAGGTCGACGGAGCCCGAGGGCACCTGCGGCGCCGGGGGATCCTTGGGGTCCGGCGGATCGCCTCCGTCGGCGCGGACGTCGTCCGGGGTGAACGTCGGCCTGCCCTTGGCGCCTCCGCCGATGTCCGTGCCGCCGAAGACCCACGCGTCCACGTCGCCCGGCTTGAGCGTGCGCGCCATGGCGCCCAGCGGGCTGTACGTCCACTTCCGCTGCCCGGGCGAGGCGATCCAGTAGGACCAGTAGGCGGTGGCCTGCGGGGTGAGGACGCAGTTCTCCTTCGCCGGGGTCGGGTACTGCCTGCCGCCGTCGAACGAGCCGTTGCCTATGCGGCAGACGAACGCGGGGCCGTCGTGCTCCGTGCCCGCGGTGGTGAAGCCGCCGGTGTGCAGGAGCTCGTAGCCGGTGGTGGGGGTGAGGTCGCAGCCGCGGACCACGGGGCCGCCCCAGGGGCCGAAGTCGACGGCGACGATGGCGCCCTTCGTACGGGAGCACTTCCCGATCGGGTCGGCGCTCGCCGGTACCGCCGCCGTGAGGTGGGTCAGGCCCGCGCCGAGCGTCAGAACGGCGGCGACCAGCACGGACAGCAGGCGCCCTCTCGCCCCCTGCCACCGTCTCGGCTGCTGTTCGGTCCCCACCGCGCCCCTCGTCTCTGCCGGGGCGGCTGGGTGCGTGGCGATGCGCCCGGCACCGTGGCGAGGCCATGGCGGGGCGGTGACGACCACGCCGTAGTCCGCGACGGCGTTCCTCGTGCTCTGTGCCAGCCCAGGCATTCCGGCTCACCCGGAACGAGTCCAGGTCCACGGTTGCGGGTCAGCGCCGGAATTCGACCGGCTTCCCCTGGTGCTGATTGCTTGTCAGCGGGAGTGCAACACGGAACGGTTGGGACCGTCAAGGGTGGTGTACGTCTCACTCGGTGCCCGCGGTCGCGAGGGGTCGGTGTCTGGTCTCGGTGCTCGGCCCCGGTGTCCGTGTCGCGCGGGTCCCGTCCCCGTCCGGCGCCGCTGGCGGTCCCCCGGCAGTTCGGGTAGCGTCCTGGGCTGCCACATGGGGGAATCCGGTGCGACTCCGGAGCTGACGCGCAGCGGTATGAGACGGCGGGGGCCGTCCTTCGAGCCCGAATGCCCATGCGGCGACGCAGTACACGAAGCCGTACCACGCGTTCCGGACGGCGGCTTTCCGGCGCTGCCCGGCCGTGCCCCGGCACGGCGGCGCGAGGCGTGCCCGGGAGCGGCCGGCGTCCGCCGACTTCCAGGAGCAGGCCATGTCCTTTTCCCGTACCCCGCGCCGCCTCGCCCTCGCGGTGCCCGCGGCGCTCGGCGCGCTCGTCCTCGGCGCGCTGCCCGCCTTCGCCACCGCCACGCCCGCGCAGATAGCCACGTCGAAGACCAACGGCGTCGCCTACCTCAAGTCCCTTCAGGCGGCGGACGGTTCGTACGCCGGCTCGGGCCTCTCCAACGAGTGGGCGTTCAGCGCCTTCGCCGCGGCCGGCACGGCCGTCGTCGACGTCGCCCCGGGCGGCGACACCACGAAGAACGCGAGAACCGTCTACCGCAATCTGCTGTCCACGCCGACCTGGCCGTCGGCGACCCCGGTCGTCACCGACTACGAGCGCGGCACGCTCAACGCGTACGCCGCCGGGATCGACCCGGCCCGCGTCTCGGCCTCGCGCAACCTCATCGCGGACATCTACGCGTACTGGCAGACGGCCGAGCCGGGTTACTTCGGCCCGTCCGCCAACTTCAACGGCACGGTCTTCGCCGCCCTCGCCCTGGGCGGCGCGAGGACCCAGTCGGGCACCGCCCGCGTCCCGCAGGCCCTCACCGACGCCCTGGTCACGCGCCTGCGCGCCAACCAGCACAACGACGGCGGCTGGACGTACCAGAAGGTCGAGGGCAACCCCACCGCCATCAACACCGCGAGCGACATCGACATGACCGGCGCCGCGATGGCCGCGCTCTGCGCCTCCGGCGTCCCGAACACCGACACGGACGTCGTCCAGGCCAAGAACTTCCTCAAGGGCAAACTGGTCGCCGCCTCCGGCGCGTTCAACTCCCTGTACGGCGTCAACACCAGCTCCAACGGCTGGGGCGTGGCCGGACTCAACGCCTGCGGCATCAACCCGCAGTCCGCCGAGTTCACCACGGTCAACACCAAGACGCCGGTCGACTTCCTCATCGCCAACCAGTACAGCCCGGCGGGCGGCTTCAAGTACAAGCCTTCCGACACCACCCCCTCCGCGTACTCCTCCATCGACGCCCTCCGCGCGGTCGCCGGCGGCGGGTTCACCTCCGCCCCGCCCGTGCCGGTCACCCCCGGCGCCACCCAGTGGGTCGCCCAGAGCGCCTTCACCCCGGGGACCGCCGCCAAGCTCGCGCTCACCGTCGACGACGGCGCCGGGAACCTCAAGGCGTGCTCGGTCTCCTTCACCCCGACCGCGACGACCACGACCCTCGGCGACGTCCTCGACGCGGCGACGACGGCCGCGACCCCGTCCGGCTGCGTCACGAGCGTGGCCCCCGCCTCGGGTACGGGCACGATCACCGCCCTCAACGGCAAGGCCAACAGCGGCTCGAACACCTGGAAGGTCAGTGTGGACGGCTCGTCCTTCGCCGGTGCCCTCCGCGAGACCCCGATCACCGTGGGCGACACCATCGGCTTGCGCTGGGGGGCCTGAGTCTCTGCGGGTGGGGGGCCGCCTGTCCGGGCCCCCACCCGGACGGGCCGCGCCCGTCGTGGCGCGGACCGTCGCCCATTCGGATAGTGCCTTGCGGCGGCGATCCGGCCCTGGCTGTGGGCGTCTTGAACGCCGTGGACGTCTTGGGGCGCCGACCTGTACGCCAGGGTCACCGCCACGGCCTCCTGCACCGCCCTCGCGGGACTCGCCATCACCTGCTGGATCGGGCACCCGGTCCCGTCGGAAAAGCCGGCGCGGGCAACGGCTTTGGGTGGCAGGATCATGCTCCCGCCGCCCATGGCCGACCGAGACGGCCGACCGGGACGGCCGACCGAGCCGCCGCGCTTCCGGTCTCCGTCGCCGCCACGACAGGTAGGCGGATCAGGGGAGTGGGGGACGGGAGCGGGGAGGGGCAGCAGGGACGGAAACGGGAACGGGGACATGGAGTCGTTCATCGCGGCGGTGCGCGCCGGGAACACGGATGGGGTGCACGAGCTGCTGAAGCAAGGCGCCGACCCCGACATCGTCGACGAGCACGGGACCCCCATGGTGACCCTGGCGGTGGAGGCGTTCGACACCGAGATGCTCGGCACGCTCCTGATGAGGGCGGACGCGGTCGATCTGGAGCGCGTGGACGCGGGCGGCCGTACACCGCTCATGCGCGCGATCGAACTGGGCGACCCGGACGTCGTCTACAGCCTCCTCGCGGAGGGGGCACGGCTGGAAGCCGAGGACGCGGAGGGCCGGGACGCCCTGGCCCTGGCCCGGTACTGGCACGAACGGGACATCGAGGCCGAGGTGCGCCGGAGAAGCGGCGGTCCGGGGCCGGTACGGCGGCGCGTCATCCACTCCGAGTCACCGTGGACCTGCGAGGAACTGTCGCTGGGGGACGTCAGGTTCAGAACCGGGCGCAGCGCCGTCCTCACCGACCTGGAGCCCCGGTGCGGCGTCGCGCCGTCCTTCGACGAGCTGCTGTCCCGTGTACTGGCCGAACCGAACGTCGACCATGCTGTGTGGGGTGAGGCATCCATACGCCTCGCGGAGCGCCGGGACTGGGCGGTATGGGACAGCGCCGCCGCCCTCCGCGGCGCCCGGGACCCGCTGGAGCGGTACATCGGCGCCGAGGTGCTCCGTACGACGAACCTCTTCGACGAGAGCGACGAAACCCCGTTCGACGGACCGCTCGTCGACTTGTTCCTGCCCTGGGTGGTGGAGGAAGAGGACCATCGTGTGGTCTGGTCGCTCACGGCCGGCCTCACCGATACGGCCGATCCGCAGGTCGAGCCCGCCCTTCCCCGGGGCGAGGCCGTTCTCGACGCCCTGGTGCGTCCGTGCGAGGACTCCCCGTACGAGGATCTGCTCCACGACATAGCCCATCACCGCGGCTTCTGCTGAGCCGGAACGGCGACCGGCTCACCCCGGTGACCGCCTCCGCGCCTGAGCGTGCGTCGGAACGACGTGCAGGTGTCATCGGTGCCCCCCGATCTGCATCTTTGGCCCTCCTGGGGAGCCGGGGCGGTGGCGTACGTTCGAGGTTCGGCCGTACGGCGACCCGAAGGACTGAGTGTGCGAGCGACAGCGCGACCCGCCGGGTCACCGACGAGTGCGTCGGCATCGGCGCGGCGGGCGCAGGAGGTCGGGGTGGCGGGCCCCGCCGGGGGAATGCCGCACCCCGCCGTGCTCGCCACCCTCCAGCGGACGGCCGGAAACGCGGCCGTGGCGCACTGGGTGCAGCGCCAGGAGGAGTCCGAGGCCAGGGAGGAGGCGCGGCAGAACGCCGCGCAACCGACCCAGCACCCGGAGTGGTCCGCGTTCTGCGCGGCCATGAAGGAGAAGGGCATCTCCGACGGCGACGCGGACATCATCTGGCAGCTCGTCCTCGGCGGCATCGCCGAGCAGGGCCCGCTCAACGACGAGGCCATGGGGCGCACCGGCCGCCAGGAGCAGCGCGACCACCGGGCCACGAACACCTGGTTCCAGGAGCTGGGGAAGTTCGCCAAGGCGTACCTGGCGATCGACAAACCGGCGCTGGCCCTCTGGTCGGGCGGCAAGGAGGCCAGCGATTACGCCGAGAAGAAGGGGCACTCCCCGCTGGAGTCCACCCGTATCGGGAGCGTGATCCACAGCCTCTCCCTGACGTCGGTGTGGACGCTCAAGACGCCGATGTGGAACGTCCTGTCCAAGGAGTTCGTGCAGCAGGCCGCGGATCACCCCGTCCACATCTTCCTCAGGGTGCACGACCCCGAGAGCGTCCTCGCCCTGCAGGAGGTCCCGCAGCTGAAGCTCATCCGGAGCCTCTTCCCGACCAAATGGCACCCGCTGTACGAGACGGGGGAGGGGATGAGGGAGATCGGCAAGGACCTCACCCTGGTCGACGACGCGGCCTACGACACGCAGGAGGAGTGCGTGAGGATCCTCTCCACGTACCTGCGGTACCACCACGACCCGGCCAACGAGAAGTCCGAGCGGGCCGCCGCGAAGATGCGGGAGCTCGCTGCGGCCGAGGGCGAGGGGTAGCCGGCGGCACGTGGCCGATCCGCGGAGCGCATCGGGGATGTCGCGATCCGGCCTTTCGTACGGCTGGGACGGGGTGAACTCGTGACGGTTTCCCTGGTCGTACGGGATGGCGGGTCGAGTTCAGGCCGTGGGCCCGGGCGCGCCCGCCAGGGCTCCGTATCCGTACGGACCGCCCGGTCCTAGTGTCATGGGGTTCCGGCCGCTGGAACGCGCTGCCTCGTATCCCCGAAGGGGACTGGCCGAGAGGGATGGGTTCATGGCACTGACACCGAACTGGAAGATGACGTTCGGGGAGTTGACCGTCGCCTTCACCAACTCGTACCACAAGGTGTACGACAACAACGGCGCCAAGTCCGACTACAACGGCACGTTCTACTACCCGCTGCCCACCGACCAGATGAAGGCGGACGGCGGCACCTGGTACTGGCTCGGCGGGACGATGGTGGCCGCCTGGAACGCCACCCCGTCCATCCCCACCCCCATGTTCAAGGTCCCCGACGGCTCGGACATCCTGCAGGCCCCGACCGGGTGGTCGAAGGTGTGGGACGACGACAAGTCCGGTGCGGACATGTGGGGTTCCTGTTGGAACGCCAACGCGCCGTCCGGCTACATGTCGCTCGGGCCCGCCTTCAGCTCCCAGGCGCACCTGAACACGTACTACGCGCCGGGCAGCGGCGACGGCGTGGACACCTTCCGCTGCGTCAGGGAGGACTACGTCCACGCCGCGACGATCGGCTCCCGGATCTGGAACGACGACGGCAGCGGCGCCCAGATGGACCTGGCCTGCTGGAACGTCGTGGCCATCCCGGCGGGCCAGGACGCCTGGAACGACGGCTCCACCATGCTGATGGCGGTCAACTCCTACCTCGGCGTGGGCAACTACGGCACCCCCTCGAACACCGTGTACGTGCTCAAGGTGCCGACCATCGGTGAAAGCACCGGGCAGGTGGCGCAGAAGCCGTCGCTGACCAGCACGGACGAGCCGGCCGAGTACACCGACCCCGTGACCGACCACCGGGTCATCGTGCCCTGCAGCGGCATCAAGGACCCCGGCAAGGACGCGGCCCACCAGGTCTCCGAGACGCCCTTCTACACGCTGGAACGGGAAGTCCGCTACCACCGGGTCCTCTACCGCGACAACACCACCGGCGACACCGACCAGGACCCGTACGAGGACGTCGCCGTCGGCGTCTCCGACAGCCAGAGCAGCACCTTCTCGGCCGACTACAACATCGACGTCGGCTTCTCCCTCGGCGTGTCGATCGGCTCCGAGGACAAGGGCAGCGTCGGCGGCCAGATCGGCGTGAACCACAGCGTCACGCTGGGATACGCGACGACCACCTCCGTCGCCGTGATGCAGACGGACACCATGCACATGGACCTCCACGTACCCGCGGGCCAGGCGGGCGCGCTGTGGGCCGAGAGCCACCGGATCAGCCCCCGCCGAATGAACGGCGAGTCCGTCGCCTCGGACGACGGTCTCGGCTACGACCTCAACGGCAGCACCGTCTCCAGCACCTACCCCCACTCCTGAACCCACCGGCCTGGCCCAGACCGGCTCCGCCTCGCCCCACCCTGGACCGTCCGACGCACTCGAACGACGATGGCGCTCCGTACGACAGTGAGGTGTCCCGGCTGGTGACGGCCAGTACGGTCGCTCAGTTCGGCAGCTGGCAGGTACCGTACGGGAAGAGTCCCGGAGGCGGCAGCCGGACGGCGGACGCTCGGGCGGCCCGGTCACCCCCGTGGACCGGGCCGCTCGCGGTGTGCGCCCCGCCCCCGGCCGTGTGACGGCCGGGGGCGGGGGCTTTGTGGTGCCTGGGGTCAGGCGGTGCCGTCGATGGAGCCGGTCTCGTCGAAGGGGCCGCCGGGGACCATGCTGCCGAAGAGGCCGCCGATGAGTTCGTCGACGTTGAGCGTGGTGGCTCCGGCGGGGGCGACGGGCGTGACGCCGGTGCTCGTCTTGAGGCTGAGGCCGAACTTCTTGACCTTCGCGTTCTCCGCGAGCGCGGCGAGGTCCACGTACACCTCGGTCAGGGCGCCGTTCTTGACGGTGAAGTCGGCCTTGGCCTTGACGTCGGGGACGTCCTTGAGGTCCTTCTCGGTGGGCAGCGCCATGCCCGCGGGGAGGTCCTTGGCCAGCGGGCGGATCCCGGCGAGGAGTTCCTTCAGGAGGGTGCGGGCGGGGGCGGTCGCGGTGATCCGCTCCGCTCCGTCCGCGCCGTCGGCGCTGGTGAACTCGACCTCGCGGGCGATGACCTTGCGGACGGACTCCAGGAGCTTCTGCTGGGTGGCGGCGTCCAGGGTCGGCGCGGCCGACGGCGCGCCGGACGGCTCCGCGCCGGGCTCCTGCATGAACTCCTGTCCCGCCTTGGTGAGTTCGTCGGTGCGGAACTTCACCCACTGGCCCTCGATGACCTTCTTCAGGCCGGCCGCCTCCGGGGGCAGCTCGTCGGCGGGCGGCAAGGGCGTGCCCATGACCTGGTTGAGGGCCTTGAGGTCGGAGCGGATGTAGGTGAAGTCGCCGACGGCGCGGTACTCGAAGAGGTCGCCGGACGGGGTGCTGACCTTCATGGCCGTGCCGGTGAGGTCCTTCTCGCCGGACTCGGCGAGCGGCTTCTTCGACTCGACGGTGAAGCTGATCTTCGCCCCGCTGAGCAGCTTCGCGGCCTCGTCGGGGATCTCCTCGCCGGGCGCGGGCTTCGAGGAGGCGTCGAGCTCCTTGAGCGTGGCGACGTCCGCGTCCAGGTCCAGCTCGAAGGAGAGCGACTTCTCCTTGCCCAGCTTCTCGAACGCCTGGTCGATCTTCTGCCCGGCGGACACCTGCTGCGCCGTGCCACAGGCGGCGGTGCCCGCCAGGACCGCGGCGACGACTGCGGCGGCGGAGACGGTCTTGCGTATGGCGGTGATGATGAACTCCTCGTGGACACGGCCGCGCTGTGCGCGCGGCCGGTGCTGACGTCGGTCACAACGGCGCCGGACGGCGGTCCGTCCGGCGAGGCTCTCCGGCGGTCCGGTCGGACGCGCCGTGCCCGCGTCCCCGGCACGGGCGGGCGTGGGCCTGTCCGTGCTTCGGGAGCGGGTGCGGGGAGCCCCTGCGAGGTGAGCTCCGGTCGGAGCGGCGAGGCCGCCCCTGCCTGGACTCTCTCATGGAGCGGGGTGCCGGGGCACTGCGAATATTCGGCAACGAAGCGCGCCGAATCTTGCCGGATCCGGCTTCCCTGACTGCCTGCCCACGCTGGACGCGGAGGCCCGAAGGGGCCGTCAGGAGCTGGAGGGGCAGGGGTTCTCGGACTCCCGGTGGCTGCGGGGCCCTCGGGCCCCAGAGGTCTACGGCCCCCAGGTGCTGCAACTGCGACAGTGCTCAGGATGCGTGGACGTCGATCGTCCGGCCGTCGGGGTCGGTGAGGATATGGCGTCCTGGCTTGAGCGGCGGAGTGGCCGTGCTGCCGTCGACGGCCAGGCCGAGGCGCAGTGCGTCTGTCTGGCGTCCAGGGCCGGCTGGGTAGAGCTCGAACACCATGCCGTCTGGCAGGACCGCGGCGTAGTGCTCGGGGCCCTGGCCGTGCCGCTCTGCGGCGAAGTCCAGGCCAAGGGCCTGGTAGAAGCGCCAGCATTCCTCAAGCTGCGGCGAGTACAGCACCAGCAAGGTAACGCCGACTGCCTTCGGGTGACTCATCGGTTCCTGGCCTTTGCTGGCGTCGAGGGGATTGGACCGTAACGCAGCAAGGGCGCGTGGGTTGGGGAAGTTGTGAGGCTTCTGTCCGCGACCGACTGCACTTCGTCCCAGGCCCAGCCAGCTACACACGTACGCTAACGACGAGCGGCTTCGGAATCCACGATCACGATCCAAGAGGCTGGAGTACTGACCAGCTCCGTCCCACTGCTGAGGTTCTCGTCGTGTTGTCGGTCGTGACGGGCGGTGATCTCTGCAGCGCGCCGGCGTCGTGCTGCAGGAACACTGATGGCTGGGCGGCGGTCATCCGGCCGTGCCATTGTTCTGGAGGTGGGCCGGGGAGGTTGTGCCGTCCGTTTGGCGGGGGTGTTTGGTGGGGTCGATCGGTGTCGTGTGTGTGGTGGCAGGGCTCGTCGGTGCGGGGCTGTTGCGGTGGTTGCCTGCCAGAGGACGTGCGGACGACCTGACAGCGGTCGGTGTCGCTGGGGTGAGGGGCGGTTCGAAGGCCGAGCTGACAGTGGCCGTCGTAGAACTCCACCGTGCGGGGGCGATCGCGGTCGGGAGGTCCGGCCGGCTGCGGAGGGTGTTGCACACCAGCCCCGGACGTAATGCGACTTCGCTGCACCGGGCCGCGTGGACGGTGCTCGGCAGGGATCTGTCGGCCGCTGATGCAGCCGTCGCTCCGGCGGTACGGCGGGCCCGGGAGGAGGTGCGTGCCGAACTCGTCGGGCGTGGTCTGCGGTGCGGCTGAGTCCGGCTGGCAGTGGCTGGACTCCTGGCTCTTGCGGCGGGCAGCACGGCCGTGGCCGTAGCGGTGAAGGGATCCCTCTGGGCGGGTCTGCCTCTGGCTGTGCTCTCACTCGCCGTCCTTTACGCCCCGATGCGGACACTGGCCGGGCACCGCTTGCTGCGAGAGATGCGCCGCCTGCATCCCCTTCCCATCGACACCACGGCCGGGCCGGAGGAGATCGGGCTCCTTGTCGCGCTTCACGGGCGTCGGGCCTTGCGTCTGTTGGTTCCGAAGTTCGCCGCGGGCGCCGGTCTGCTGGGTGCTCGTACCGCCCGGGAAACCGTTGCCCGAACGGAGGGCGACTCGTACGGCTCAAGTGCCCTTTCCGGTGATGGCGGCATCTGAGCGGGCGCCGCTGAAGTCTTCAGGGTCGAGGTGGCGGGGGGAGTGAGAGTCCGATGCCGGCCCGTCAATGAGGGCGGGGCGGAGGTGGATATGCCGCAGGTCCTCGGCACAGGGTGAGGGGGAGATGGTCCGGTTTGGTGAAAGCCGTGTTCGCGGGTGGGTCGTGCCGCAGAGACGGCCGTAGGACTTCGCCGACTCCGCTCGCCGTGCTGTAGCAGCACAGTGCGGCCACCGCGATCCGGTGGGGCGGAGCGTCCGCGGACGCGGACGACGTCGGTGTGTTCGCACCCACCCCAAGTTCGGGCACGTGGCGGCGTCATTGCCGACCCCTTCGCCGGATAGAGCAGCGGGCCGTACAGCAGCCACGCACAATCGGATGACCTGGAGACCATTTTTCCGTCAGCCTCTTGGGCTGACTCGACTGCGACTACGGTGTCCTGGCCGCGCGGTGGATGAGGGGCGGCTGGGTGGGACCAAAGCCCTGGTCAGACAGGTCTTTCAGTGGGTGGCGGCCGAGTAAAGTCAAGGAAAGATAAGGGGTGTTCATGAACTTGCTCCTGTTTCGTCGGTAAGCAGGCCGGAACAATTCGACGATCCGGCACCTTGTCCAGTCATTTCCGCACCTGCCATCCCGGACCCCATCCCCTCGGCAAGTGCTGGACGATTACTGACTGCGGTATGGCAGCCGTCGGTGAGGAAGCCCTTTTAGCCAAGTAGGGGGCAGTGGCTCGAATTGTTGTGGCCATCGGCTGGTCCCGTCAGCTTGTTGTGCCAGCAGTCGCCGATGTCTCCACGGCTCACTCCAAGGAGGATGGATTTGCCCCCTCCGGCTATCCTGACAGGAACCTGGTGGATTCTCGCCGCAGTCTCCACAGCGATCTTCTTGGTCGTCTGTTTCATTACAGTGCCGGTCCGTAGATATCGGATCCGACTGGCATGCGCCCCGCTCTTCGGTCTGTTCTATTTGCCAGCCGCAGCGGGCCTGCGCGGGCATGATCTCAACACTGTGCTGGCGATTCATGCCCTGACCATGATGAGTGTTGCGATCGGTATCGTCGGCCGGGGCAAGGATCTGAAAGAGATGTACGACGATAAACGGCTGTATGGCAAGGGCAGTAGCCCTCCGAGGCTGACGGCACAGTTCCTGGCGTCGGGAACCTTGGCGATAGGGGTCCTGTTGTGGCTTGGTGGAGCCTTCTCGGGAAAGTGATGCTCCGCAAGTAGTTTACTCATTGTGCACGGCTTCATTTTGATCCCGAAGAAATACTGCATGGGGAGGTGCGGCGGATGCTATTCGGCGCCGCGCCCATCGACTCAGTACACGTGGTGGGAGAGGTTTTTCGGTTATATCTGACTGGCGCCGATCTGTAATTGCTTGTGCTGCGGTTCTGGATAGTGGCCGGGTCCTCTCGGGATTCGGCGAGTGCGGCAAACAGTTGCACTGTTGCTCTCAGTGTTTCACGCGGTGCGGAAATGAATGGATTATTCCGCTCGCTATGGAGTGTGTTGATCCTGGATTAGTGAGGCAGGATTCAACAATGATCCGTCCGGGGTGGTCTGTTGAGGGAGGGATGATTCGTGGGTGACTGGCTGGACTTGGTCTGGGGTGGCGTCGTGGGTGCTGGTGCTACGGTTGTCGCGCTCGACTATCGGAACATTGGGTTGCGTATGTACGACCTGATATCCGAGCGGTCACCTGGTGGCGGGGTTGATCCACGGTTCTCGCCCGACATTATGCGAGGAATCTTTGGGGTGGTCGGTGTCGCCGCCCTTGTGGCCACTGGTGTGAGGGCGTTCGGGATGGTCTGAAGTTCCAGCGGCGTCATGGCCAATGCAAGGGCGACCTAGGGGATTACCTTGTTGTCGGTCGGCAGGCTTGGGACTGTTCTCGTGAATCCGATTCCTTGAGAGGGGGAATGTCTTGAATTGCAACTGGTGATGGCAGCGCGCGTACGGCCATATTCGGTTCATCAATTATCGCTGATGAGGCGGCTAGATTTTGCTTGATAAATCCTCCCCGGCGTGGTGGGTATTTGCTGCGGCCAGTGTGGCTGCCTATCTCTTGGTCATGTTCCCGGGAATGGTGAATCTGAGGCAGAGGCTATTTGTTTCCTGTGGACCGGTGGTGGGGTTTCTCGCACTTCTGGCCTACTGTGCTAATTATGGCTTGCCGATGGTGGAAATGCTCCCCGTCTATGTGGCTCTGTATGTTGCTCTAGCTCTAGGTGTGGTGGGGCACTGGAAAGCGCTGCGTGAATACATGATTGAGCGTGCCGAGAATCCTGGGAAGCCCTATGACGGTACTGCAGTCCCGTGGATTCTGCAGATGGCTTTTTCGGTTCCGGTTTTCCTTGGGGTGGCTTTCTGGTATACCAGCCGCTGATTGAACGGCAGTGCGGGCTGCCTGATCGTGGTCTCGACCAAGCAGCCGCCATGATGGCGAAGTCATCTTCCTGCACAGCCTCCGTGCGATCGGTCGCGTTCCCGCCGGGGAACTCATCGCGGGCCTATGGCGCGGCTACAGCGTCAAGGTCCTCGCTCCCGCAGCGCCGCTGCCCCGGCCTTGGCCGCCCGGGGTTGACTGGCGGTCAGTCACGGGCTTGGGAAGTGGGCGGGGCCTCACGTTGTCGGGGAAGTCGCACACGTCCGAGCCCATGTTGGACCACGGCCTGGCGGGACGCTTGAACCACCGCGGGACCAGGTCGGCTCGCGCTGGTGGAACACGGCCATGTCCACGGTGTCGTACATGCACTCCCCGATGTAGTCGCTCTTCTTGGCCGGCGCGGCGCTCGTGGGCGCCGCCAGTGCCAGCGGCGCCAGTGCGACCACGGCGGCCAGACCTGCAGCGGTCAGAGCCGAACCCTCCTTGGGTTCTGGCCCGGCCTGACAGCGGTGTTCTGCCCACCGACATGCAGCATTGCGTCCGCTGCCTGTCCGTCCTCACACTCCCCGCAACACACCGGCTGATGTGTCCCACCGCCTACGCCCCTGACCTGCGAATTCCTACGGTCTGGCGGTACCTGACAGCCCCCCGAGCAGCGCCAGGACCTGCGGTCTTTCCCGTGTACGGGCGTGCGTGCCGGCACCGGACCAGCACCGGAACGTGGAGTGCTGGTCCGGGAACGCCGGCGTCTGAGATTGGACGGCGGCGTGAGCTCCCCGGTTTCAGGAGGAATTTTGCCGCCGGCGACGAAGCGGTCGGGCGGGTGGTCGCCGCGCTGATCACCGCCGCGGGATTCAAGCCCGTCCGGGTCGGTGAGCCGGACGAACAGAGGTCTGCGGCGACATCCACGAGTACGCCGCGCTCGGCAAAAGGCCGCGATGCGTACCGCGGGCGCATGAGGCTCTATGGGTGAAGCGCGGTGTCCGGACTGCTTCGGCAGACCTTGCGCTGGGTCGCGCGGAGAGATCCGCTGCCGGGCGGTGTCGGGGCCCCTCGGGCCCGGCTGCCCGGGGCGGCGTCCGTCTGCACCTGCCTCGCGGCCCCGCGAGGCCCGCCTTGCTGAGCGTCCTCGCCCGCCTGCGACGGTTCCAAGAGGGGCTGGGGGCCCGCTGACGGTCACCGATCGGCTCACGCCACCGATCGAGGTGGCGGCCGTCACGGCGGCGTCCGGCGCCGGTGCCGCTCCGAGGGAAGTGGATCGCCGTGACGAACGACGAGCACTTCAACCAGGTCACCTACACAATCACGGCCGACGGCCACTACCTCTACAGTGGGCCGCGCGACGACGGCGCACGGACGGCACCGCCCGGCTCCGGGTCGGCGGCGAGTTCGACATGCAGTCTGCCCCCTGCCTGGAGGAGGCGATCGCCGACGCCCGCAGCGACGGCTCCACCCTCCTCAAGGGCCTCTTACGCGCCCACAGCCACCGGAACGCCCCCGTGGTCGCGGATCCCGTCGCCGTCGGCGAGGCGGATACCTAACCCGGTCCAGCCGGAGCAAACGTGCGCGGAATCGACAATGCCGTAACGCTCGGATAGCGATCGTGAGACACCACAAAGGTGTTACCTCGTCGTTATAGAGCGAGGATTCGCCCCACTAAAACGTCATTTGACACCCCAGTGATACGAACGATGATCGATTTCGGGGCCCGCCGATCCTTCGCGCGTAACAGACTCCCGCCCGCCGCGAAACCCCTTCGGTCCAGGACGTTCGCGATCTCGCTGGGTAACTTCGGCGCCCATGACCACGGCTCACGCAGCACCTGAACGCGACCGGACGACGACCCCCGACCTGCCTCCCGGCTGGACCATCGACCGACCGGAGGTGGCCGACGGGGCCCGGCTGTGGCGGCTCGCCCGCGACTCCCGGACCCTCGACGTGAACTCCTCGTACAGCTACCTGCTGTGGTGCCGCGACTTCGCCGAGACCTCCGCCGTGGCCCGTGACGCGGACGGCGCGCCGGTGGGCTTCGTGACCGGGTACCTGCGACCCGACGCGCCGGGGACGCTGCTGGTCTGGCAGGTGGCGGTGGGCGCCCCGTACCGGGGACTCGGCATCGCCGGGGCGCTCCTGGACCGTCTCTGCGCCCACGTCGCCGAGACCCACGCGATCGACGCCGTCGAGACGACCATCACGCCGGACAACCCGGCGTCGGAGCGCCTGTTCGGCGCCTTCGCCCGGCGGCACGATGCCCGCGTGCGCCGGACGGTCCTCTTCCCGGCGGGCGCCTTCCCCGCACCCGGCCACGAGGCCGAGGTGCTGCACCGCATCGCGCCCCTGGCCTTCTGACCTCTCCGCGCGACCGCCACCGGGAACACCGCTCCCGCCCTCACGCCCCCACCCCCCCACCACCGGAGATCGCCATGACACTCGCCGCCCAGAACGCCCCGACCGTCTTCGAGACCGTGGAGTCGGAGGTCCGCAGCTACTGCCGCTCCTGGCCGACCGTCTTCGAACGGGCCACGGGCAGCCGCCTGTTCGACGAGCACGGCCGCCCCTTCCTCGACTTCTTCGCCGGCGCCGGCTCGCTGAACTACGGCCACAACAACCCCGTCCTCAAGCGCCCCCTTCTCGACTACCTCGGGGCCGACGGCGTCACCCACGGCCTCGACATGTCGACGACGGCCAAGCGGCGCTTCCTGGAGACCTTCCACGAGACCGTCCTGGCCCCCCGCGGCCTGCCCTACAAGGTGATGTTCCCCGGGCCCACCGGCACCAACGCCGTCGAGGCGGCGCTGAAGCTCGCCCGCAAGGTGACGGGCCGGAAGACGGTGGTCTCCTTCACCAACGCCTTCCACGGCATGTCCCTGGGCTCCCTCGCCCTCACCGGCAACGCGGGCAAACGCGCCGGGGCGGGCGTACCCCTGACCCACACCACCCAGATGCCGTACGACCACTACCTCGGCGGGCAGACCCCCGACTTCCTCTGGTTCGAGCGGCTCCTCCAGGACACCGGCTCCGGCCTCGACCACCCGGCCGCCGTGATCGTCGAGACCGTGCAGGGCGAGGGCGGGGTCAACGTCGCCCGCGCCGAGTGGCTGCGCGGCCTCGCCGACCTGTGCCGCCGCCGGGACATGCTGCTGATCGTCGACGACATCCAGATGGGCTGCGGGCGCACCGGCGACTTCTTCTCCTTCGAGGAGGCCGGCGTCACCCCCGACATCGTCACCCTCTCCAAGTCCATCAGCGGCTACGGACTTCCCATGTCCCTCTGCCTGTTCCGCGACGAACTCGACGTATGGGAGCCCGGCGAGCACAACGGCACCTTCCGGGGCAACAACCCCGCCTTCGTCACCGCCACCGCCGCCCTCGACACCTACTGGCGGGACAACGCGCTGCGCGACCGCACCCGGCGGCGGGCCGGGCACCTCGCGGGCGCCCTCGGCGAGCTCACCGCGGGACAGGAGCGGCTCGGCGTGTCGTACCGGGGCCGCGGCCTGGTGTGGGGGCTGGAGTTCCCGGACCAGGGGCGCGCCGAGGCCGTCTGCCGGCGGGCGTTCGAACTGGGCCTGCTCGTCGAGACGTCCGGGCCGCGCGACCAGGTCGTGAAGCTGCTGCCGCCGCTGACCGCCACCGACGACGAACTGGACGAGGGGCTCGGCATCCTCTCCCGCGCCGTCCGCCACACCGCCTGAGCCGCCCTCCCGAGAGAAAGGCCCACCCCGTGATCGTCCGCACCTTCGACGAGCTGGAGAACACCGAGCGGCACGTCCGGTCCGCCTCCGGCACCTGGGAGAGCAAGCGCATCGTCCTCGCCCGCGAGCGCGTCGGCTTCTCCCTGCACGAAACCGTCCTGTACGCCGGGACCGAGACCTCCATGTGGTACGCGAACCACGTCGAGGCGGTCGTCTGCACTGCCGGCGCGGCCGAACTGACCGACCACGAGACCGGCACGACGTACGCCATCGTCCCCGGGACCATGTACCTCCTCGACGGCCACGAGCGGCACACCCTGCGGGTCGAAGAGGACTTCCGCTGCCTGTGCGTCTTCAACCCGCCGGTCACCGGCCGCGAGGACCACGACCGGAACGGCGTCTATCCGCTGCTCACCGAACCCGGGGATGCCTGACGCGCGGGGCGCCTGACGCCTGAGCGCGGGTCGCCTGAAGCGCGGTTCGCCCGACGCCCGACGCCCGACGCCTGACGCCCGGTCGCCCGGCGCCCGCACAGACCACCACCCCCACAGACCCCCCGCCCACCCGACGACCCTCCCGCACCCCCGAGAAAGGCCGGCCCCACGATGATCACCGCTCCCGCCCGCCCCGTCGACCCGTACCCCACCCGCGGCTCCGAGGAGGCCCTCGTCGAGCGCAAGGAGCCGGTCGTCTGGTCCGAGCCCGGCACCCCAGGCCCCTTCTGGCCGCGCGAGCTGGAGGAGTACGAGCGCGACGGCTTCTTCGCCGTCGACGCGCTGGTGACCCCGGAGGAGGTGGTCGGGCTGCGGGCCGAACTCGACCGGCTCGTCGGCGACCCCCGCGTACGGGAGGACGAACGCGCGATCGTCGAGCCGCGCTCGCGGGAGATCCGCTCCGTCTTCGAAGTGCACCGGATCAGCGAGGTGTTCGCGCACCTGGCCGCCGACCCGCGCCTCGTGGACCGCGCCCGGCAGATCCTCGGTTCCGACGTCTACGTCCACCAGTCCCGGATCAACGTGAAACCGGGCTTCGGCGCCAGCGGCTTCTACTGGCACTCGGACTTCGAGACTTGGCACGCCGAGGACGGGCTGGCCCGGATGCGGGCCGTGTCGGTGTCGATCGCCCTGACCCCGAACTTCACCACCAACGGCAGCCTCATGATCATGCCGGGCTCGCACCGCACCTTCCTCGGCTGCGCCGGCGAGACGCCCAGGGACAACTACAAGCGTTCCCTGCGGATGCAGGACGCGGGCATCCCCTCGCGCAAGGCGCTCGGCACCTTCGCCGAAGCCTGCGGGATCGAGCACTTCACCGGCGACGCAGGCTCCGCCGTCTGGTTCGACTGCAACGCCCTGCACGGATCCGGCGACAACATCACCCCCTTCCCCCGCAGCAACGTGTTCCTGGTCTTCAACAGCGTCGAGAACGCGCCCGAGCTGCCCTTCGCCGCCCCCGTCCGCCGCCCCTCCTACATCGCCGCCCACGACACCGCGCCCATCGGCTGACCGCCGTGCGCACGTCCCCCGGAAAGGACCCTATGAGCCGGCCCCCGCTGCTGGACCGCCGCCGCTTCCTCACCCGTTCCCTGGGCATCGGCACCCTGGTCGCCGCCCCGGCCCTGCTCGGCGCCTGCACCCGTACCGACGTCGGCGGCGGGAGCCCCGAGGGGGACGCGGACCTGCTGGCCGAGCTGCGCCGCCAGGGCCACGTCCGGATCGGCTTCGCAGGCGAGGCGCCGTACGGCTTCCAGGACGGCGGCGAACTCGCGGGGGAGGCGCCCACGCTGCACTGGGAGATCTTCACCGCCCTCGGCGTCGGGGAACTGCGGGCCACGCTCACCGAGTTCGGCGCCCTCGTACCGGGGCTGCTCGCCGGACGCTTCGACGTGGTCAGCGCCGGCATGGCCATCACACCCGAGCGCTGCGCCAAAGTGATCTTCTCCGAGCCCGAGTTCGTCTCACCCGCCGCGCTCATGGTCCGCGCGGGCAACCCCAAGGGCCTGAGCGACCTCCGGTCCTGCGGCGAGAAGGGCGCCCGGGTCGGGGTGCTCACCGCCGCGGTGGAAGCCTCGTACGCGAAGGCGGCAGGTGTCCCGGACGGTTCGGTGAGGACGCTGGCCAAGCAGCAGGACGGCCTGGACGCCCTGCTCGCCGGACGGATCGACGCCTTCGCCCTCACCGCCATCTCGCTGCGCTGGCTCGCCCGGACCAACCAGGGCGCCGCCGTGCGGGTCCTCGAACCGTTCGTGCCCACGGTCGACGGCGTCGCCCGGTACAGCCCCGGCGGCGCCGTCTTCCGGCCCGGGGCCACGGCCCTGCGCGACGCCTTCGACACCGAGCTCGCGAAGATCACGGGAGATCCCGACCGGTACGTGGGCCTGATCGGGAAGTACGGCTTCACCGAGCGCGAGGTGCCGCCCCGCACCCTGCGCACCGCCGATCTCTGCGCGGCCTGACGGGACACGGAAATGGCCGACTTCCTCCCCGAACTGGGCCGGGCGCTCCCGGCCCTCGGCGAAGGCGTCCTGGTGACCCTGGCGGCCACCGGGCTCGGCGCGGCCCTCGCGCTGTGCCTCGCCTTCGCCCTGGGCCTGGCCTCCCGCTCGCGGTACCTCCTCGCGCGCGCCGCCACCCGCGTCGTCGTCGAGTTCCTGCGGGGGACCTCGCTGTACGTCCAGCTCTTCTGGCTCTTCTTCGCGCTCCCGATGCTGGGCTTCCGGCTGGAGCCCCTGGCCTGCGGGGTCCTCGCCTTCGGCCTCAACTACGGGGCCTACGGGGCGGAGGTGGTGCGCGGCTCGATCGCGGCCGTGCCCGCCACCCAGACCGAGGCCGCGATCGCCCTCGGCATGGGGCCGGGACAGCGCCTGCGGCGCGTCGTGCTGCCCCAGGCGTACGTCCTCATGCTCCCGCCCTTCAAGAACCTCCTCATCCAGCTCCTCAAGTCGACGCCGCTGCTGTCCCTGGTCACCGTGGCGGAGCTGACCTTCCGCGTCGACCAGCTCCGCTCCGCGACCGGGGCCACCGTGTCCGCGTATCTGGTGCTCCTGCTCGTCTACTTCGGCGTGGCGGCGCTGCTCGGCGCCGGCATGAACGCGCTGGAACGAGCGGCGAAGGCACGGCTGGGCCAGGAAGGCGGTGGCGCGTGATGTGGGACATGGACGCGGCCCGCGCGGCGCTGCCCGTGGTGCTGTCCGGCTTCGGCGTCACGCTCCTCGCCACCGTCCTCGGCTTCGCGGTGGCGGTGGTCGCCGGACTGGCCATCGCCTTGGTGCGGCGGTCCGCGGCCCGCTGGATCGCCCGGCCCGTCGGCTGGCTCGGCGCCTTCGTGTGCTCGACCCCGGTGATGGTGCAGCTCTTCGCCGCCTGGGTGCTGGTGCCGGGCCTGGCCCCGCTGCCCCTGGGTGTCCTGGTCCTGGGGCTGCACTACGCCACGTACCTCTCCGAGGTCTACCGCGCCGGCATCGACGCCGTGCCGAAGGGCCAGTGGGAGGCGTGCGCGGCGCTGTCCCTGCCGCGCGGCCGGGTGTGGCGGGCCGTGATCCTGCCCCAGGCCGTACGGAAGGTGCTGCCCTCGCTGGGCAACTACGCGGTCTCCCTGTTCAAGGAGACCCCCTTCCTGTCGGTCATCACGGTCGGCGAGATGGTGCACGAGGCGAGCACCTTCGGCAGCACCCACTTCGCGTACCTGGAGAGTCTCACCCTGGCCGCCGCCGTCTTCCTGCTCGCGAGCTGGCCGACGTCCCTGCTCGTCCGCCGCCTGGAGGCCCGCCTTGCCCACTGACACCACCACCGCGGGAAACCCTCCCCCTCCCCCTCCCGCGGACAAGGTCCGCTTCACCCGGGTGACGAAACGCTACGGGGAACACACCGTCCTCGACGGACTCGACCTCGCGGTCGCCCCAGGCGAGAAGGTGACCCTCATCGGCCCGAGCGGCTCGGGGAAGACCACCATCCTGCGCCTGCTGATGACCCTGGAGCGGGTCACGGACGGCATGATCCACGTCGACGGGCAGCCCTACTCCCACATGCCGACGGGACCCGGCGGGCGGCTCGTCCCGGCGAGCGAACGCCACCTGGCGCCACGCCGGCGGCGCGTCGGCATGGTGTTCCAGCACTTCAACCTCTTCCCGCACATGAGCGTGCTGGCGAACGTGGTGGAGGCGCCGCTGCACGTCCTCGGGCTCCCCAGGGACGAGGCGGTCCGCCGCGCGCGCGAACTCCTCGGCCTCGTCGGCCTCGCCGCCAAGGAGGACACGCACCCCACGCGGCTCTCCGGCGGCCAGCAGCAGCGCGTCGCCATCGCCCGCGCCCTGGCGATGCGCCCCGAGATCCTGCTGCTGGACGAGGTCACCTCGGCGCTCGATCCCGAACTCGTCGCCGAAGTCCTCGACGTCCTGCGCGACATAGCCCGCGACACCGACATCACCCTGCTCTGCGTCACCCACGAGATGGGCTTCGCCCGGGACATCTCCGACCGCGTCCTCATGTTCGACCACGGCCGCGTACTCGAATCGGGGCCACCGGACCAACTCCTCGACGCACCCGCCCACGAGCGCACCCGGGCCTTCCTCGGCACGATCGCTTGAGCGCCCGGTGCGAGATGCTCCGCGTCCATGGCGGACAGCCTCAGTGTCCGTGGGTATGGGGCGCCCCTGACCACACCCGGGCCCGGGCCCCGGGGTCAGGCCGCGGTCGGTGCTCCCGGGACGCGGCGGCTGCCCCCGTTGCGCTCCTGCCAGGCCCGGTACACGTCCACGGCGTCTGCGCGCGGCTCGTGGCGCATCGGCAGCCGCCGCTCGTCCCAGTCCTTGGCGAACTCGGCGTAGAAGTTGTCCAGCTCGAAGTACTTGCGGTCGTCCACGTAGTGCGGCTCGTAGGCGTCGCGGGTGGTCAGGAAGACGACCTCGTCCGGCGAGCAGTAGTAGAGGGCGCCCAGGCACATCGGGCAGGGCAGCGCGAGGATGTAGATCGTGGCACCGGTCAGGTGCTCGGTGCCCAGCTTCCGGCACGCCTCGCGGATCGCGAGGATCTCGGCGTGAGCGGTGGGGTCGTTGGTCTGGGCGACCCGGTTGGGGCTCTCGGCGAGGATCGCGCCGTCCTTGACGATGACGGTGGCGAAGGGGCGGCCGCCCTCGGCGACGTTCTGCCGGGCGAGGTCGATGGTGCGCTGTGCGAAGTCCATGACGTGTTCCTCCAGGGTCTTGGGGGGGAAGGGGCGGGGCGCGCCGTCATACGGGGGAGCGGCCCGCCCCTGGCCTGCCGGGGGCCGCGGGCTAAGGGGCTTGCCCGTGGACTCGTCCGGCAGGGGGGGAGAGGTGCGGAAGAGGTGCGGAAGAAGTGCGGTGAAGGGTGCGGCTCAGAAGGGCTTGGTCGGCAGGTACTTGCCGTCCAGGGTGATGACGGCGCGCTCGCCGCCCTCGGGGTCGGCGACCTTCTTCACGTCCAGCTTGA
>NZ_JBEZHM010000072.1:0-33713 GCF_040650575.1 Streptomyces sp. NPDC048659
GAAGGAGACCAGACGATGACGACCACCCACCCGCGGGCCGGGCAGCGGCACCGCTCGGGCCGATCAAACGTGAAGGCCGGCCCGAGCTGGCCGCACGGATCATCCGTGCGGCGCGCTTCTGTGTGAAGCCGGACCGGACGTCACCGGCTCCAGGCGCCGGGGAGCCGGGCGGGGTGCCGCGGGTAGCGGGGGCCGGGGCGCTGCGGACGGGGCCGTCCGATCCGGCGGCGCGGGCGGGGGATGAGCACGGGTGTCCTCCAACGGGATGGGTGGCGGGCGGGTGGCCGGTCGGCCTGCCCGGTCACCGGGACCAGCCGCCCCAGGGCGGGACGGTGGTGCCGGTGGCCGGACGGGGTGACCGGATCAGCCGGTGGCCGCGAGGGCGGCGGTGCGGGCGCGGTGGACGTCGTGGCGGCGGGTCCGGGTACCGCTGTGCGAGGTGCACAGGGCGCCGGGCCGGGAGTCGCAGGCCGGGCAGGCGACGGCGAGCGCGGGGTTGTTCAGGGCGGGCGCCTGCTCCGGGGTGAGGTCCTGCGCACCGGGGTCGTCGGCCTGGGGCGCGGTCTCGTCGGGGTACTGGGCGACGAGCTGGTCCAGGAGCTGGCGGATGCGGTCGGCGTTGTCGCGGATCCACCCGGGGACGAGGTGCTGGCCGTGGCCGGCGGTGTAGAAGGCGGCGGTGTCGTGGGGATCGGCGGCGAGCGCCTCCTCCAGGTGCGCGGCGGCCGTGACCATCTCGTTGATGGCCGGGGCCTCGCAGCGGGCGGTCAGGGCGTTGTGCGCGCAGCGGTCGATCGGGGCCGGGGCGGCGTTCATGGTCCTGTCTCCTTCGAAGGGGGAGGGGTGGTCGGGCGGAGCAGGCGGTCAGCGGGGGAGCGGGGCGGAGCCGCTCGTGGCCGGGGGCGCGGCGATGGTGAACTGTCCGTCGCCGGTCAGGGCGTCGCTCAGGCGGGTGGACAGCTCGGTGTCCTCGCCCTGAAGGATCTGCAGGGCCTGGGTGATGCGGTACTCGGCGGCCAGGCGGCCGCGCTCCTGGCTGGCGGCGCGGTCGTGGAGCTCCTGGACGTGGGTGTGGAGCTCGCGGTAGGTGCGGGTGCGGATCAGACGGAGCATCGGGTTCTCCCGGACGGGTCGGCAGAGCGGGAAGTGCTGCGCCCCGCCGACCGGGAGGGTCTGCGGGGCGCGGGCGGTGGCCGGTCGGCCTGTCCGATCACCGGGACCGGCCGCTCCCGGGGTGCGGGGCGGGCCGGTGCCGGTGGCCAGGCGGGACGGTCGGCGCCGGTGTCAGAGGGCGGCGGTGACGACGAGAGCGATGAGGGCGGCGGACCCGCCGATCAGGAGGGCGGAGCCGGTGCTGGCCCACCAGTAGTGGCCCATCGTCTTCTCGTCGCGGAGGTCGCTGAGGCCGTCGGCGATGCGGGCGTGGAGCCGGGCGAGCGGGGACAGGGCGGCGTACCAGCGGCCCAGGCGGTCTATCTCGCCGGCGAGCTCGTCGTCGGGGAAGTGGCCGCCGTGGACGGCCTGGCGGTGGGCGTTGCCTTCGGCGTCCAGGTCGTCGGGGTCGAGGACGACGGGGCTGGTGGTGCGGCAGATGGTGCAGCGGTAGCGGTAGCGGCGCACGGTGGTGGGTCTCCCGAGAGGGTGATGGTTTCGGGCAGGGAACGGCGACGCCCCGCCCGGAAGGGATCCGGGCGGGGCGTGCGAGCGGGGTGCGGGTGTCTCCGCGTCAGGGCGGAGGGAACGGTCAGGAGTTGATCTGCCTGCGGACGTCGTGGACACGGCGGAGGATCTCGTGCGCCATGTCGGCGATCGCCTGGAGCTGCCCGTCGATCTCGGCCGGGTCCGAGCCGGTGAACGAGAACGACCGGCCGTCGTCTCGGCCCGACTCGGGGTTGGTGAACGAGAACGACCGGCCGTCGTCTCGGTCCGACTCGGGGTTGGTGAACGAGAACGACACGGGCGGCTCCTCCAGCGTCAGATGTTCATGTGGTGGGCGCGCCGGATGGCGGCCTCCCACACGCTACGCACCTGCGCTCCGCTGTGGGAGTCGTTCCAGGCCGGGATCGCCTCCCACTTCTTGCCGTGCTGGCGGCGGGCCTCGTCCAACAGGAGGTTCCCGGCGTCGCGGTAGGCGGCGTTGCGGGAGCCGGCCGCGGCGCGCAGGGCGCCGATGGAGCAGCGGGCGCCCTCGGTGTTGATGAGGCTGTACCGGGTCCAGCCGTGGGTGTCGAGGAACGCGAGCGCGTCGGTCAGGGTCCTCTCGACCGGGCCGGTCAGGCGTACCGGCTGGACGGCGATGAGAGGAGCCTGCGCGGGCGCCGTGAGGGCCGCAGGGGCGACGGGGGCGGCGGGTTCCGGGGTGGGGTCGGGGTCGAGGAGCCGGAACGCGGCCGCGTACAGGTCCTGGTCGACGGGGGTGAAGTCGGTCGTCTGGGTTCGGGTGTTCATGCTGCCCTCCACAGGCCGTTCTCGTTGGTGATCTCGCCCCTCTTCTTCAGCTCGGACAGCCGCGGCTTGATGTTCTTCGCGGGGATCTCGAGCTTCCGGGCGATGGTCTCGGCGGTCATCGGGATGGAGTGCTCCTGCAGGAGCTCGAGGATGCGCGGCTTGATCAGCTCCTGTCCGTCGGACGCAGCCGGCGCCCCACCCGGCCGGGCGGGCCCGGGGACGGCGTGAAGGCCGGCGGGGTTGGGGTAGGCCGCCGACTCCTGCGAGGAGGGGGCGCCTTCGGCCGCGGCGAGAAGGTCGGCGAGGCTGCCGATCAGGTTCTTGCCGCGCTTGTCGACCATCGGCGTCTGGGCGACCGCGTCGCGCTCGCGCCAGGCGTCGCAGTCCTCGATCCCGACCGGCCGCTCGCCTCCGGCGAGGGAGACGGGCGGCACGTCCAGGTGCAGGGAGCGGAACTGCACGGCCTGGCTGCCGGGGGTGAGGAGGTAGCCCAGGCCGAAGGTGCCGTCCTCGGGGGCGGCGGCGGCCTCGGTGGCCAGGCCGGACATGTCGCGGTCGGCGACCTTGGCGTACTGGCCCGGCCACTGCGAGGGGATCATCGACAGGTCGATGCCCTCCGCGCCCTCCACCGCGTTCGCCCCGACCAGCGAGCCCTGGCCCTTGGCGCAGCGCAGGAACACCGCGCCGCCGCCGATCAGGAGCTGGGAGCGGATGACGGTGCTGTTGCCGAGGTCTTCGGCAAGCGGGGTCTGGGTGGCCAGGACCACGCCGATGCCCCGCTTGAGGGACCGGCGGGTGAGCTGCTCGACGATCGCCTTCGCCTCCAGGTGGTACGGGGAGGAGGCCGACAGCAGCATGTGCGCTTCGTCGATGACGACCAGGATCAGCGGGTCGGTGAAGGGGAAGGCGGGGGAGCGGTAGCGGGCCTCGCGGTCGAGCATCATCGCGTAGGCCAGGCGCAGCGCGCCCATCGCCTCGTCCAGGCCGTCCCCGAGGTACGCGGACAGCGAGGCGCCGGCGATGGTCCCGGCCTGCGGGGAGGCCAGGATCACCGCGATGCCGGAGCGGTGGGCGGAGAGCAGGATCTGCTCCAGTAGCCCCGACTTGCCCGACCGCGACCCGCCCACCAGGTAGAGGTGGCGGGCACCGGAGCCGGGCTGCGCCAGCGGCAGGAGCGCGGCCCGGCCATCGACGTAGGTGCCCGCGCGGACGTAGCCGCGCGAGTCCATCGACAGCTCATCCAGGACCGAGGAGAGCATCGTGCCGTGCATCAGCGCGTGCTCCCGCATCACCCGGATCCCCATCTGCGACGGCTTGTCGCCGGGGGCCAGGGCGATCTGGATCGTCTCCAGGTCGAGGTTGCCCGCGAGGTCCTGGAGGTTGACGGTCCCGATCGCCCGGCGGTCGCGGGTCGCAATGCCCTCCCAGTCCAGCGGCCCGTCGTAGCGGGTCACCGTCAGGGTGGTGCCGGGCATCGCGCCCTCCGGCACACCGACGTACGCCGCCCACAGCTCCTCGGGAGTCGTGGGGGCACCGGCCGCGATCTGCGGCTGCTCCGCCGGCACCTTCAGGTGCACGGTGACCGGCAGCGCATTCGGCGCGTAGTGCTTGGGGTCGCCCAGCTCTACCTGGGAGACGGGGATCTGGTAGACGGAGGCGATGTCGGCGGCCTTCACTCGCACCTGCTGGCCCTGGGGCAGGGTGATGATCCCGGTGAACGCCACGTGGTCGCTGTCGATCTCGAGGCCGAGGTGCTCCAGGTTGGCCCCGGCCTGGATGAGGACACGGCCCTCGGTCTGGGTGGGACCGGAGATGTACTCGCGCCACCAGGCGCTGATGAGCTGGGCCTGCGACGTCTGCCCGGTGGCCGTCCCCGCGCCCGTGGTCGAGGGCGCGGGCGTGAGCTCGGCGGCGGGGATGTGGGCGGCGAGGTTGCGGTGGTGGGCCAGGGCGGCGGCCCCGGCCGGGACCGCGAGCCCGAGGGCAATCAGCGGGTTCATGCCGCTGGCGAGCACCTCGTGGGCGGCGATGCCGCAGCCGGTGGTCGTGAGCCCGCACGCGATCAGGGATCGCAGAACGGGAGCGGAGACGCCAACGGCCCACGCTCCCGCTCCGGCCGCGGCGGCGGCGAGGGCGGACCAGGGGCCGGCGCCGAGAGGCACCACCGCGAGTGCGGCGGGCGCGTACTGAACGAACTGAGCTCGGGTCGGCCCCATGATCCTTCGGTCTCCTTAACTCTGGGCGTAGAAGCCGGCTTCGGCCATGTCGACGGGGGAGGTGGCGACGGCGTCGGCGATGCCGCCGTGGTCGTTCTCGGTGGTGGTCTTCGCGTCGTCGGCGGCCGCGGAGGCGCTGTCGGCGGCGGAGGTGTAGGCGCCGGCCGCGTCCTTGACGCCGGTCATGGTCAGCGCGGCGTCGGCGAACTCGGAGGTCGTGGCGTCGTCGACGGCCAGCGCCTTCATCGTCTCGGAGGCGTCCAGCATCTGTTCGGCGGCGTCGTCGACGTCGGCGGCGAGCTTGGTGACGGTCTGGGCGTGCGCGTGGACCTTGTGGGTGAGCCAGGCCAGCTTGGTGCGCAGGGCCGCGTAGTTCGCGGCGTCCTTCAGGGTCTCGGTGGCGCTCATGCGGGGCTGCTCCTCTTCTATCGGGCGTTGTAGAAGTCGCGCTCGGCGGGCTTGGTCAGGGGGCTGTCGGCGACGGCCCGGAAGATCCCTCCGTGCCGGGCCTCGGCATTCGCGGACGCGGTGCGGCACGCCTCCTCGCCGCCCTGGATCTTGTCGTGAACGTCCTTGGCGGCGGCGGCCTGGAGGTCGAGCTGCTCCTTGAGGAACTCGCACTTGGCGATGAGGTTCGCGCCGACGCCCTTGGCGGTGATGTCGGCGATGAGCGTGTCGCAGTCGGTGGCCAGCTCCGTGGCCTCGTCCATGAGCTCCAGGGCGGTGTCGGTGCTGGCCTGGCACAAGGTGGCCGAGCCGTCGGCGAGGTCGATGACCTGGGTGAGGGTCATGACCTCACCGCCGCTGTAGGTACGGGTCTTGCCCGAGGCGGTCGTGACGTGGATGCCCTTGTCGTCGACGGTCGCGGAGTGCGGGGTGGGCGGGTTGGGCTGCATCGCGGGGTCCTTCCGGATGTGGTCGGGCAGCTTGACGGTGCGGGGCCGCGGGATGGTGCCGGCCGGGGGAACCGCGGACCCCGGCGGCACCGTCACCGGCGGGGTCGTCGAGGACGAGCTCCCCGACGGCGGGGTCGTCGAGGACGAGGACCCTGCCGGCGGAGTTGCCGAGGAGGACGTCCCCGTCGGTGGAGTCGTCGAGGACGAGGACCCTGCCGGCGGGGTCGTCGAGGACGAGGACCCTGCCGGCGGAGTTGCCGAGGAGGACGTCCCCGTCGGTGGAGTCGTCGAGGACGAGGACCCAGTCGGCGGCGTCGCCGAGGACGAGCTCCCCGACGGCGGAGTGGCCGTAGAAGGCTTTCCCGAAGTGGAAACGGAAGGCTTCCCGGTCGGCTTCTTGAGGTAGGCCGAGCGCCATCCGTCGCGCAGGCCACCGGCCATATGAGCGCCCGCCAGAAGCCCGTAATGCGTCTTCGCCGCAATGTTGTACGGCGTGTTTCGGAATGTGTCCGGCGCCCGGGTCGGATTCCATTTCTCTTTTGTTTTAGCGGGGGGTTTCTTGATTCCCGCCTGTTCGTATTTCCCGTGCGTTTTCTCCACGCCGAACACGTAGCTGATGGCGAGGAGCAAGAGGAGTTCCATAGCCCTCCCTTCTGTGACTCTGTGTGGTTGGGGTCGGTTACCGGTTACCGGTTACAGGCCCCTGAGACCCCGGTTCGGGTCGCCCGCGGGGCGGTTCCGGGGGTGTTCGGGGGCTGTAACCGGTAACCGGTAACCACGCTCGGTCACTCAGTGCGACGACGAGCCGATGTTGTTGACGGTCGTGTTCGCCGTGTTGAACACGGACTCCAGCGTGGTGCGGATCTGCTCGCTGAACGGCGTGTACGGGAGGAAGATCCCGGAGACGATCAGCATGATGCAGATCGCCATCTGCTTCCCCTTGGTCTTCTTGAAGGTGAAGAAGAGGGCCCAGCAGAACAGGGCGAGGGCGAAGAACTGAAGCGTCATGTCACGCACCCTTCTCGAAGGTGAATCCCTTGTTGCTTACGGGGGTTACCGCGCCCGAACCGGAGGGCACGGAGAGCTTCTTGTAGGCGATGAATCCGCCGCCGCCGACGAGCGCCACCCACAGCCAGGGGCTGGAGGTGATGCCACTGTCGGAGCTGGAGCCGGCGGGCTGCTGGGCCTTGGCGGACGTGCCGCTGAAGACCGGGGCGTTGCACTCGGGGATCCTGGAGACGTCGTAGCTGGACGCCTTGGCGACAGCCGCCGCGCGGCCCTTCATGCACTCGCGGTAGACGGTCATCTCCCGCTCGTACGCGGCCTTGGCGGCGGCCTCCTCGGTCTCGGCCCGCTGCTTGTCGGCCTCCGCCGCGACCAGGGCGTTCGCGGCGTCCTCCTTGGCGCGCGCACGCTCCTGGGCGGCCTGGTCGGCCTGCACGTTGGTGACGGCGATGACCGTGCCGCACACGGCGACGACGGCGATCGTGCCGCACACGGCGAGCGCCGCGGTGTTGCGGCGCATCCCGTCGACCGCGGCGGAGAAACGCGAGGTCGCGGGCTTCTCCGGCTTCTCCGGAGCCTCGGGCGTCGGGGGGTTCGGGGGGGTCTGGGGGTTCATGAGTTTGAACTCCTTGTCCCAGTCGATGCCGGACATGGCTGCTGACTCCTTCTCGGTGTGGTTCGAGCCCGCCCAGGCATGCCGGAAGCGGGGTCTGATCAGGGGAAACGTGCTGTACTGGGGGTGGCTGCTTCCGGCAGTCGCAGCGAGGGCCAGCCCGATTAGCGCGGGCTGGCCCTCACTGGTGTGTGCCGGACGGTGGATCAGGGGCGGTAGCCGCCGGCGAGCAGCTCGGCCGCCTCCTGGCGGTACTCCGAGGCCGTGCCGGGCGAGACTTCGAGATCGCGCTGGATGTCGGAGAGCGGCAGGTTGCCCGCGACGCCGGCCGCCTTCGTGAGGATCAGCCGAGCGACCTTGCGGACCGCCCGCTCGCGCGGGGAGAGCTTCGCGGCGTCCTCGGCTTCGACCGCGCGCCGCTCGATTTCGGCGGCAGCCCGCCGCGTTTCGGCAGCGACCCGCTCGGCTTCGGCGGCCTCCTTCTGGGAGCGCGCGGCGTCGGCGAGAGCGGCCTCCCGAAGGCGGTCCTCCTCGGCCTTCTTGCGGTCGGCTTCGGCAGCGGCCCACCGCGTTTCGGCGGCGGCCTTCTCCGTTTCGGCAGCACGCCGGTCCGCTTCGGCAGCGGCCTCGCGGGCCTCGGCGATGGCCTGGGTCTCGATGGCCTGCGCCTCCGCTGCGGCGACCCGGTCGGCCTCCGCCGCTTCCTTCCGCTTCTGCGCCGCCTGGCGCTCCAGCTCGGCCGCCTCCAGGTCGGCGGCGGCCGCCGCCTTGCGCGCCTGCGCGATCCGCTCCGTCTCGATCGCGCCGGCCTCCGCCGCCGCGACCTTGTCCGCCTCCGCCGCCGCCCTGCGCTGCTCGGCGGCCTGGCGCTCGAGCTCGGCCTTCTCCAGGTCCGCGGCCGCCGCCGCCTTGCGCTCCTCGGCGGCCTGGCGCTCGGCCTCGGCCTCGCGGGCGCGGGCCTCGGCGACCACGGCGTTGTCGAGGGCCTGCAGTTCCAGCTCAGCGGCCCGCTCTGCGGCGCTGACCTGGGCTCGGGCGTGCGCGCGGGCCTGGCCGGTCTGGCCGTCGACCTCCGCCTGGACCAGGTCGACCTCGCCCTTGGCGCGCAGCCGCTCGGCCTCCGCCTTGGCCTTGGCGACCTCGCTGCGGGTCTCCGCCTCCAGGCGCCGGCGCTCGGCCTCCGCCTTGCGCTCCTGGGCTGCCCGCTCCTGGTCGTCGGGCATGGCCAGGGCCTGGGCGACGGTGTAGCCGTGCGGAGCCATCTTCATCGGCAGCAGCTCGTCCTCCGTGGCCTTGCCGAGGTCGCCGTCGTACTTGCGCTTGAGCCACTGCTCGTAGGCGATGAGCTCCTGCTGGCGGCGGATCATCTCCGGGTAGGAGGTGACGTTGTGCAGCCGCATCCGGCGGTAGAACCGCGGGGTTGCGACCGGGGAGAGGAGCCAGCGGTGCAGCGGGATCCGGTCGGTGACCGTTCCCGCTTCCAGCCTGGCCTTCTGGATGATCAGGCGGCGGGCGGCCTCCACGCCGATCACGAACAGCACCGGCATGACGCCGTGGCTGGCGGCCTGCACCGGGTCGGAGGCGATCTGGCCCTGTGAGCTGGCGTTGAACCAGATCGTCGCGCCGGTCATCGCGTGCGCGGCCATCCGCAGGAGCGGCCACGGGGTGCTCTTGCGGATCAGGTACAGGTCGAGCGCGAGGAACGCGATGATCGACGCGTCGACGCCGACCGGGAACCAGGGGGCCAACTCCGGGCTGAATCCCCAGCTCAAGGCGACCTTGGCCAGGGTGCTGTAGGACATCGCGAAGCCGATGACGCCGACCAGCGTTCCGCCGACCGCGGCAACGAGCGACAGCGCGGTCATCAGCCGGTCGCGGGTGGGCTTGATCGTCTTCCGCTTGTCCGGGCTCGAAACGCCCCGGGGCGTCCCCGAAACCTTCTCGGGCGCGTCCGAAGCACGGACCGGCGGGTGCGAAACGGGGGTGTCGGGAGCCGCGGTCTGCGGCATGTCGGTGATCGTCATGAGGGCCTCCGAGAGGGGTCGTTCAGGGCGTGCGCGAAACGGCGGGGACTGCTCCCGAAACGCGGCGAGGCGTTCCCGAAACGGCCCGTGGTGGGGACGGTTGCTTGCGAACCGGACACCGGCTCTACCCGCTCCGCGTGCACGAAAAGGCCGGCGGCCCGAGGGGTGGGCGGGCGGTCTCGCGAAGCGTCATGGGGTGGGCTCGAAACTGGGTGCGGCTCCCGCCAGGCGGGCGCGAAGTCAGCGTCAGCTCTCGGGGAACTGTGCGCCGTGCTGCCGAAGGTCGGCGGTGGTGATGCCGAAGTGGCGGCACCCGGTCGGTCCGGGCTGTCCGGCTCCCCTCGCTCCGCCCGTACCGGCGCGGCCGGGACGGGCGGAGGAGGCAACCGACAGGCGGGAAGAGGGTCACTTGACGCCGACGAAGCGGAAGGCCGCGAAGGCGGTGCCGCGCGGGTCGGCGGTGGCCTGGACGATGCGGTCGGCCTCGTCGACGTCGCCGCGGTTGACGGCGTCGGCCGCCGCACGGGCCGCGTCCCAGTCGATGCCCGCCGCCGGCGTCGCGGTGGCGGCGGGGCGGTGGAGCCGGGCGCGCAGCGTGCGCCAGGCCCGGCGGAGCGGGCGCGGGCGGCGGGCCCGGGTCACCCGGGCGGCGGCGTCGCGGTGCCCGAGCTGGTGGAGGATCTGCTCGGAGTCGTAGTCGGCGGCGGTCCAGCCGTCACGGCGGATGGTGCGCATGGTGCCTCCTGGATGAAGGACGTCGGCCCAAGCCGATGCCCGGGAGAGGGCGTACGAAAGGCCGGCGGCCCGTCAGGCGGGCGGCCGGTCACGGCGCGTGCGGTCAGGCGGGCAGGGATCTTGGTCGAGCTCCCGGCAGGCGGTCACGGCGGCCGGGAGCCCAACAGTCGGCGGAGCGACGCTCGGTGTCAGATCAGCAGACCGGGCACTGCGGGCTCTCGTACCAGCCGCTACACCTGGAGCACTGCCACAGGTGCCGCAGGGGTGCGGACAGGATGGCCAGGAGGGTCTTCATGCCGCCGTCCCCTTTCCGTCGCGGGCGCGGTTGCGGGCGGCGCGACGCTTCATCGCCCGCCGCTCGTCCTCCGACAGCCCGCCCCAGACGCCCTCGTCCTGCCCGGACTCCAGCGCCCACTGCAGGCACGCCTCCATGACCGGGCAGCGGCGGCAGACGGACTTGGCCTCCTCGATCTGCAGCAGGGCCGGGCCGGTGTTGCCGATCGGGAAGAAGAGCTCGGGGTCTTCCTCGCGGCAGACCGCGTTGTGGCGCCAGTCCATCGCGGTCACTTCCCCTGCCGGACGCGGCGCAGGGCCTCGTCCATGTCCGTGTCGGAGTCGCCGTTGTTCCGTGCGATGCTGTCCTGCATCAGGTCCTCCACGTAGGTCCTGGACAGCCTCGGGGGCCCAATCCCCGGGGCTGTCGTCGTGTTGGCGGGTCGTACGACCGGCCGCGACCAGCGGCCATCCCCAGTAGGGGGTGGCCGGTGATCGCGGGCGTCCGTCCGGGGCCGGTGAGTCAGGCGGCGGCGTACTCGGGTCGGCATCCGGAGCGGACCGTCCGGCGCAGGCGGTCGGCGTAGGGGAGAAGGACGTCGACCAGGCGCTCGCGGACGCGGGCGGTGATGGTCGGGTCGGTGGCGAGGATGTCGCGGCCGGCGTCGAGGCGGGCGGTGATCTCGGCGCCGTGCGCGAGGGCGAGCTCGTGGCGGCGGTCGGGCGGGACGGTCAGGACCTCGGCCGCGTACCGGCGCATCTCCCGGGCGGTGCCCGCGGGCTCGTGCATCTCCAGCGGCGTGCCGAAGGCGATGTCGAGGTCGACGTCGAAGTCCGCGGAGAGCGGGACGTCGAGCTCGTCCAGGAGCGCGAGCGTCTCGGCGTCGAACACCTCGCCGCTGCTGGGCCGGTGGGACGTCAGGGTCAGGGTGGCGGGCATCGGAACCTCCAGGGTGCGGTGAGCGGGCAGAGACGGGAGCAGACGGCCCCGGCCTCGGCCCCCGCGCGGTGCGGGAGACGAGGCCGGGGCCGGGGTGGCGGTGTGGGTCAGGCCGCGAAGGCGGGCCTGCGGCAGCGGGCGGTGTACGCGGCGGCGGTCTCGCCCGGGGCCGGGGCGGGCAGCTCGGCCCGGACCTTGGCCACCAGCTTGGTGTGCTCGGACTGGTCGGCCGGGGACAGGGGGCGGCGCCAGACGGTGGCGAGGTGCGTGTAGACGGCGCGGGCGAGGTGCTCCTCGAGGACGTCGCTCGCGGAACGGCCCGGGGCGGCGGCCAGGACGCGCAAGGTGCCGGCGGCCAGGGCGCGGACGGAGCGGTCGTCTCCGGCCTCCTGCGGGGTCATGGCAGGCAGGGCGCCGGCGGGGCCGTCGACGGCCCGACCACGCGTGGTGGGGAGCGCGTCGGCGGGAACCGCACGGGCGGCGTCGGCCTGGCGGGCGGCGGGAACCGCGCGCTCCCACTGCGCTCGCCGGTCGGCGGGGCGCTCCTGAGGCCGGGCGACCTTGAGGGTCTGGACGGTGGCGCGGCGGTGACGGGTCAGGTCGACCGCGAGGCGCTCCTCGCGCGCCCACTCGTTGTACTGGCGGCTCCAGGTCTCCGGGGTGATGTCGACCTCGACGAGCCGGTTGCTGGAGTTGCAGCGGATCGCGGCGTCGACGCCAGCCTTGCCGGTGTGGTGCGGGACCGTCTTGAGCAGGTAGGTGCCGCGGTGAGGGGTGACGGCCACCCAGGTCTTGCAGGCCGGGCAGACCAGCGAGATGCGGCGCTTCTGGGTGGCCTCGACCCGCCGCATGTCGATGTGACCGGGCGACAGGGTCGAGAGGACGATCGGGGCGAGGGGGCTGACGCGGGAGGTACGGGTGCGGCCCCGGCGCTTGGCGGCCTTGGGCATGGCGAGCTCGGGCATGGCGACTCCTCAACAGGAGAAGGGGAGGGGGTTTCGCGGGGGCGGATGCTCTCTCCACCCACCAGGCCCACGAGCCAACGGCCCGCGTCCCGGCGGATAGACAGCGCATCAGCGCTGAGGTCGTGCAGCAGTCCTGCCGGCCGGGGGGTTTGGTCTTGGCTACCGCCTCCGGCCACCTGCCCGACTCCGAAGAGACGAGCTGCGGAACTGCGATGGTGCGTGGTCCGTCCAGCAGGGCTCCGAAACGCGTGGGCACACCGCTGGCTACGCCCTGCATCCGGCTACTCACCGCTTGCTGGGCACTTCGATTAGAACCCTGCTATTGCCATCCGGTCAACCTGTCTAGCTAACTTGTTTTCGACACCCTCTCTGACCTGCTAGTTTCTCAGCATGGTTAAAGAAGATCGAGCCGCCCACGAGTCCCGGCTTTCGAGAAACAACTAGACATGCGATGCTGTGCGCACCGGGTAGCGAGATCCGCTGCCCTCACGATGCGCACGAGAGGGGGAGCAGTGGCCACCAAGCAGAAGGAACCCGGGAAGGTCGAGCGGATCGCATCCGAGATCCGGGAGAAGATCGAGCGGGGCGCACTCGCGCCTGGGTCGCGCCTGCCTGGCGTGCCTCAGCTCCAGCAGGAACACGGCATCGCCTATCAAACTGCGCGCGACATCTATGGCCTGCTCGAGGACGAAGGGCTGGTTTTCTCCCGTCGCGGCAAGGGGACCTATGTCTCGCTGGTGATCGACAAGATCGTGTCGGACCGAACCAACCGGTACCTGCCCGGCTTCCGTGACGCCGGCGGAGCCGTCGGCGCGTACGAAGCGGAGATGCGGGCGAAGGGTTTTGAGCCCAACAACGTCGTGACCATCGCCAAGGACGTACCGCCCAAGAAGGTCGCCGACATCTTTGGGATGCATCACCGGGCGAAGACCGTCAAGCGCGAGCGAGTCATGTCCGTGGCGCTGCCCGGTAACGCCGAGGCTCTGGAGGTCGTCCAGGTGGCGACCTCGTGGTTCCCCCCGGATGTCGTCGACGCCTGTCCGCCGCTCGCAGCCGTCAAGACCGGTGCGGGCGGCAGCAAGTCCCGCATGGCCGAGGCCGGATTCGCGCAGGTCCGCCTTCGGGAGGAGATCGAAGTACGGTCCCCCACCCGGGAAGAAGCGGCAGCCCTCGGCATCGCACCCGAGCAGGCCGTCATGGAGATCACCCACATGGGGCTGACGGCCGAAGGCCGGGTCGTGGAGATCTGCCTGCACGTACTGCCTCGCACCAAGTGGCGCCTGTCCTACGAATGGGCCATAGACACGCCGGGAACCGGCTGACCAGCAAGAGACACCCCATCGTCCGTCCAACCACCAGCAAGGAGCACCCAGCACATGGCCAGCAACCGAATCGACGACAGCGGCGTGATCCTGCGGGACGCGCGCACCCGGTACACCACCGGCCAGCGCGAAGAGAACGGCGCGCACGGTGCGTTCGACGCCGAACTGCGCCGGTCCGGCCGTACCCCGCGCACCGAGGTCACCGTCAGCCGCGCCGCTGCGCCGGCGGATGTCGCTCAGCTCCTGGGCGTCGACGGCGACGTCGTCGTGCGGGCCCGCGAGATGTTCGACGGTGAGCGCGTCATTCAGCTCGTCACCACGTACATCCCCGTCGACGTCGCCGAGGCCGCAGGCATCGAGCAGGTGGACACCGGCGTCGGCGGCATCATCAGCCGGATGAAGGAGGCCGGCTTCGACCAGGGCGACACCGCCGTCGAGGACATCGAGCTCCGTCCCGCCACTTCGGAGGAGTCCGAGCGCCTCGGCCTGCCCGAAGGCGCGGACGTGCTGACCATCAGCCACATCGGCACCGCCGACGGGCGCGTTGTCGAGGTGACCCAGCACGTCCTGGGCAAGGGCTGGAAGCTGCGCTACGCCGCTCCGCTCGCCTGACACAGTGCCCAGGGCGCCCCGGCCACGCCGGGGCGCCCACCCCGCCAGTTCCTGCGAGTCCTTGGAGACCGATCCCCCCATGAACACCGAGAAGCGGCTCACCGCCCCCGAACTCGTGGACGAGATCCGCAGCTCCCTCACCATGGTCAACGGGTGGATCCCCGCACTCTCAGGCCCCGGCGGTCCGACCGGCGTACTCGAGGACGCTCCGCTCTCCGAGATCGCTCGAAGCCTGGGCGAGTTCGCGAGCACGCCGACCATGCCCTCCGTTGTCGCCCAGCTGCTGCACAGGGCCGCAGAGTCGGCGGCCGCCGCGGCTTCCGCAGACTCCGCGACGGTGTACGGCCACCTGGGAGCGGCGTACGCGTACGTGCTCCAGGCCCATCGCGCTGCCAGCGGCGACACGACTAACTGACCCAGAAGCCCGTAGCCACCGCGAAGGAGGAGCCGTGAAGCAAGCGCCGCGCTCGTCTTCTGCGGTCGTCGGGCGGGACTCAGCATGGACCGTTCGCCTCCCACTGGGACGTGGATCAACTCGTGTGAACGGCACTCACCGTGCGCCCCTCTGGACGCTTCGCAAAGTGACGAGTGCTGGTGACATCCGGAATGTCACCGGCACTTGTCACCTCCGCACGATCAAGAGGCCGTGCCATGCTCGGCCGCAGAAGGGCCAGCCTCCGTTCGGGCATCACCCTGTTGGACAGGCTGCGCCGCTGGACCGTACGGGGAAGGGGAACGGCGATGGATGAGCGTCCCGACTGGGCACGCCGGATGGTCGAAGAGCGCGCGGCACGCGACTGGTCGCAGACCGACGCGGTACGCGCGCTGATGGCCCGCCTCCCGGAGGACCAGGTCGTCAGCGAGCAGGACCTGGTGCGGCAGTGGAAGCGCTGGGAGGCCGGCGACGCGCAGCCCGTGAAGTACCGGTCCGCCATCGCCCAGACCTTCGGCACGACGACCGGCGCGTTCTTCCCTGAGAAGTCACGCCGCGACGGCCGTGCGGAAATCTTGCAGGTCAGCGGTATGGACACCGTGGACATCATCGCCCGGCTGCGGGCCTCGGACGTGGACGTCGCGACACTGGACGCGCTGCGGATCACGGCGGACCGGCTGTGCTGCGAGTACGCGTACATGCCCGCCGACCAGCTGCTCCTGGAGGGGAAAGCCTGGCTCGCCCGGGTCGTCGGCCTCCAGCACCAGCGGGTCAGCCTGGCACAGCACCGCGAGATCATCGCGCTCGCCGGGAAGCTCTCGCTCCTGGTGGGCTGTGTCGAGTACGACTCCGGCCGACCCCGCGACGCGGAGGCCACCCGGCAGGCCGCGCTGATGCTCGGTCAGGAGGCCGGGGAGCTGAGCGTGCAGGGCTGGGCACACGAGATGCGGGCGTGGTTCGCGCTGACCCGGGGCGACTACCGCGGCGTCATCGCGGCTGCCGAGGCCGGCATCGCCGTGGCGCCGACCGAGAGCGTCGCCGCTCAGCTGTACGCGCAGAAGGCCAAGGCGTGGGCCAGGCTGGGCGACCGGTCGCAGACCGAAGTCGCGCTCGACAAGGGCCGCCAGATCCTCGAACTTCTGCCCTACCCCGAGAACATCGAGAATCATTTCGTGGTCGACCCCGCGAAATACGACTTCTACCGCATGGACGCGCTCAGGAAGAGCGGCGAGAACCGGCTCGCGGAGCAACTGGCCAACGAAGTCATCCGAGCCGGCACCGATTTCGACGGGACGGAGCGATCGCCCATGCGGATCGCGGAGGCCCGCGTCACGCTCGGGGTGGTCGCCGCGCGCGAGGGCGACCTGGACACCGCACTCGCGTACGGAGAGCGGGCCCTGACGGGGGAGCGGAAGTCGCTGCCCAGCCTGGCGATGGTGGCCGCCGACCTCGGTCAGGCCCTCCAGACTCACTACGGACACGCCTCCGAGGCCCAGGAGTTCATCACCCACCTTCGCGAGCTGCGGGGTGGCCAATGAGCTTCCCGTTCGGCGGGCAACTTTCCGATTACGTACCGCGTCGCGGGCGCGGCATTCCGGGCCTCTCGGACGCTTCTCGAATTCGTCCCGCAGTTCTGTCGGGTCGTGAGGTTAGGCTGTGCCCAGAAGTGATCCATAACGACGAGAACCCCAGCGACCGGGCATGGTCTGCTGGGGCATCTCGAACGGGGCTAAGCCTCGTTGGGCGACACACCTTGATGGGAGGTGCTCGCGGGATGAAGGCTACCCGCCCGCGTGGAACTACACGCGCAGCTTCGCCGTTCCTCCATCGCGATCACGCCATCGAGTGCGCCTTCGCGTACGCCGACACCGGCCTCGGAATCAAGGGGGTCGGGGTGACTTAGCGCCACCGGCCGCGCGCGCCAGATGAGTGGACTGCAATCCACTTCGGCCTCGCGCGGCCCTTCACGCCGACCAGAGGTCGGCCGCCCAGTCCCCGGTTCCCGCCGGTCCTGGGCTCCAGCTCATCGAGCTGGGTTGAGCAATCAGTCGCAGTACCCGGTCCGCAAGGACCACGCACCACCGCAGTGGCCCCCCTGCAAGGGGGCTTCTGCTCCGTTCCGCCGACCCCTGCAAGGGCCTTTGGAACATCCGTTCGAATCACGCAAAGGAGAGAGGACTCGCCTCTGGTTCTTCGTCCGGTGCCCGCTCCTCGCGGAGGGGGCGCCCCGCCCGTCCGATCTCCAACGGAGGTCGGTCCTTGTTGATCTATATGGAAGGCGGTTAACGCCATAGTGCACGAGCTCCGGTCGACTTGTCAGGTCGACCACGACCAGGTCAGTACCCCCTCTGGGGTGATTCCCGCAGGTTGTGGTGTCCCCCCTCGTGGGATTGTGACGTACATCACACCCCTCGACTGTCACACGGATGCCGCCGGGTCGACGGACCGCGCGATCTGGGGAGTGCCGGAGGCGGCGTCGGCTGCCGCTCTGATCCACCTCGTTCGGGACGTCATCGACAACTCCGTCGACGACGTCCTCGAGGCGGCCGTCCCGTGTGGCGGGACGCGATCCGAGGTTGTTGCCCGCCGTGCGGGAGCGCGGGGGGCGATCCGGGCTGAGCGGACGTTGTCCACAGGGCTCCCGGTGCAGTCTCGTCGCGTGGATCAGGAATCGAGCGTTTCGGCTGCTCAGAGGGGTGTCCGCTTTGGCGTGTACACCGGCCCCATGCAGACGCAGAAGATCACGGCCCGTGTGGGTTCCGCTCTCGCCGGGGCGGTGGGCCGATGAGCGCCATGGCGGCACCGGCCGCCGCGCTCCCGCGCCCTCGTACGGTGTCCGCCGGCGGGGCCTCGCGCCGTCGGCTGCGGTCGGTTCCGGCGCAGGCCGGCCCGGTGCCGGAGCGGGCCGCGGGTCATCCGCTGTCGCTCGGTCGCGACGCTCGTGCGCGTCTGGGTGGCGCGGTGCGCGCGCTGCTGGACGTGCCCGGCCTGGACGGTGCGTCGGACGCGGTGCGTCTGGCGGTGCTGGTGCTGGCGTCGCGGACTCCGGCGGAGAACGGTGTGGTGCAGATCCATACCTCGGAGCTGGGCCGGTGGATCGGGATGTCCGCGTCGTACACGGCCTCCGACGTGGTGTCGGGGCTGCGCCGCTCGGGCGTGGTGTCGGTGGAGACCGAGAAGGGCGAGTACCGCGAGGACATCGGCCTGGAGTGCAAGGTGCTGCCGCTGTGGGCGGCGCAGGGGATGGTGGGACACCCGCTGGCGCTGGCGAAGAAGGAGTTCGCGACGCTCCAGCGGCTGTTCGAGGCCGTGATGGCGCCGGGCTGGAAGCACAAGGACGGCCGGATTACCCCGGCCGGGCTGATCGGTACGCGTACCGGTCGGGGTGCGGCGACGGATCGTCTGGCGCTGCTGCTGCTGGTGTTGGAGGCGCGGGAGACCGGGCGGGTGCGGCAGTGCGGCGGGACGGTGGACACCCGGCGCGGCCGGGCTGCGGCGACGGTGGCCCGGATGCTGGGCTGCTCGGCGTCGGCGGGGGAGCGGGTGCTGGAGCGCCTGGAGGCCCGGGAGCTGGTGCTGCGGGTGCGGCTGCGGACGGCGTCGAAGATGGCGCACCGGTCGCGGCTGATGGTGCCGGCGGTCGCCGCCGCGCACGGCCGTACGGTCGCCGACGGCCTCCAGGAGGACCGCGCGGAGGACCTGGAGGCCGATTTTTCAGACCCCGACGTTGTGGCAGGGCCTAGTGAGGCTCCGGGGACGGAGGAGGAACCGCAGGTCAGCGGCAGGTCTGTGACGGATGAGGCGGATGTTGCAGACCCCGACGTTGCGGCAGCCCTTCACACTGACCACCCTCACCTGGTTACTCCCGTCGTTGATCTCTCGCTCGCTGGTGGCTTTTCCGGCGAAGGCCGTGGAGCTGACGGCCGTCGGCCGGGACGCGCGTGCGTGCGCGAGGACCAGGCCGTCGACGGCGATGACGCCGCTGCCGGTTCGACGTCGCCGGTGGCCGAGGTCGAACCGCTTCGCGGTGAAAAGCCCAAGGAGTCACCGGTCGACGAGCAGGAGCAGGCAGGCGGCGTCGCCGCTGGTGCTGGTGCCCGGCTGACCGTCGTGGGTGGTCGAAAGACGCAGCAGCAGGGACGGCCCGAGCTTCCTGCCGAGCTTGACCTGCGGGTGGCTCTGACGCCGGTGTCCTGGCTGTGGCAGGGGCTGAACCGGTGGCAGCAGGACCGCGTCGTGGAGGCCGCGAAGGCGGAGCTCGCCCAGCTGCGCCAGGTGTTGGAGTGGTCGGCGCAGGCCCCGTCGGCGCTGGCGGCCCGGCTGACGTCCCGGCTCGAGGAGACCGGTGGCGAGGCCCTGATCGCCCGCCCGTTCGGCTGGATCACCCGCCGCGGGCTGGTGCGCCGGCCGTCGTGCTCGGACGTGCGGTGCGACGACGGCGTCCGGCTCGACACCGGCGCCGACTGCGACAACTGCGCCAACATCCTGCACTCGCGCCGGGCGTGGCGGGTGCGGATCGCGGCCGAGGTCGACCAGGAGCTGCCCGGCCTGGATCAGGACGCCCGCTACCGGGAGATCGAGGCCCGGATGCGCCGTCACGCCGAGGCCGAGGCCGAGGACTTCGTGGCCCGTCAGGCCGAGGCCCAGCAGCGGGCGGAGCAGCGTGCGGCGGCCCGTGTCGCGGCCGAGGCGCAGGCCCTGGTCGAGCGGGAGCGGGCAGCGGCCGAGGCGGCGGCGAAGCAGGCCGTGGCGTGCGAGGACTGCGGCCGGGAGCGGTCGGCCGGGCTGTGCGAGGCGTGCGACCACCGGCGGCAGGCCGAGGTCCTGATCGGCGAGGCCGGTCTCCTCGCGGCCACCTGGTCGGCCGACCTGACCGACCCGGCCGCCGTCGCGGCCGTCACCGCCGAGGTCCGTACGGCCATCGAGGACGCCATCGCCGCCGCGTGGGAGCAATTCCAGCAGATCACCGACCCGGCGGTCCTGGAGGCGGCCGGTCCGGACGCCGTCGAGGACGCCGCCGCGCACAACGCCATGCTGACCGCCGAGAGCGCGGCCGCCGAGTACCGGCACGAGGCCCTGGTGATGCTCGGCCGCAGCGAGGACGCCCAGGCCGAGGCCCGCAAGGCGTACGCGACCGAGCTCGCCAAGCCCTGGTTCCAGGCTCTGCCCGACAGCGACGACGCCCAGCGCGCCGCGACCGAGGCCGCAGCGAAGGCCCAGACCCGCGCTGTTGAGCACCTGCTCGCCGTGCGGCTGGAGCAGCTGCACACCCAGGCCCGCCCCACCCCGGTCCGGCCCGCATCGTGGGCGCAGCGCCTGCCCGATCTCGCTGCCCGGCCGCTGGACGGCGAGGCCCTGGAGGTGATCGCGTGAGCACCGTCCCGGAGCTGTCCGGCGTCGACCTCGCCCGCCAGGCCCTGCTCGCCGCCCGGGAGGCGGCGAAGAAGAACGGCGCCCAGACGAAGAAGCCGAAGCGGCGCACCGGCACTGCCGTACGGCGGGACGGCCGCGAGCCGCTCGGGCTGGGCGCGGCGATCACGATGATGATGACCGAGCGCGGCCTGGTCGCCCCGGCCGCCGGCGGCAGCGTCCTCGCCCAGTGGGAGACCATCCTCGCCGCAGCCGCGCCCGAACTCGCCGGGCACGTCCAGGCGGTGAAGTTCGACGCGGACACCGGCCGCCTGGACGTCGCCCCCGACGCCCCGGCGTACGGCACGAAGGTGCGCTGGATCGCGCCGAAGCTGATCGCGGCCGCCAACGAGAAGGCGCCCGGTGCGAACGTGCGCACCGTGCACGTCCTGCCGCACACGCCCGGAAAGCCCGGCCCCGCCACGGCGGCCGCCGACCCGGTCTCGCCTCCGCCCGCGCCTGCCGCGCCCGCGCCGCGTCCTGCTCCGTCGGCCGGCTACCGTCGCGCTCTCGCCGCGCACCAGGAGGTCGCCGCATCGCGCCGGGTGGACCCGGGCATCGCGGAGGCGGTGGAGCGGCAGACCACCGCGATGCGGGAGCTGTCCCGCAGGGCGCTCCCCGAGACCGACGACGCGGTGCCGGAGGATGCGCCGGCCCCGATCGAGCAGGCCCGCGCACAGCGGCGCCGCCAGGCCGCGGCGACGGAGGCCGCCGCGCTGCGCCGGGCCCGTGCCGAACGAGCCGGAGCCACCGTGCCCTCCGTGCCTCACCCCCGGCAGGTGGCCGGTGAGGTGGCGTGATCAACCACGCTGGGAGTCGCCGCTCCTACCCGCGGTTCGCGCTCAACTGCGCCACCCGTTTGGAGAACGCCTGGACGTTGGCACGGATTCGGCGCTCCTCGATGAGCTCGCACGCGCTGAGCGCTGCCGCGATGCACAGGCGGAGAACGTCTCGGTCGTCGCCGTCCAGCAGCCGGTGAGCTCCCGTCAGGGCGATCCATGCCGACAGCCGGCGGGGAGAGCGGTCGCAGTGCGCGGACCACCAGGACGGCAGGTTCGCGGCGAGCCGATCGCCGTACGCCGTCGACGGAAAGAGCGCGGGTGTGTCGTCCAGCAGGGCCGCTTCCGCGCGGCGCAGGAAGTCGACCGTCTCGTCCTCATCCATGTCCTCGTCCCCCAGGCACTGCAGGACGATGCCGAAGTAGGGGATGGCCAGGAGGACTCCGTCGGGCCAGTCGCCGGGGCGCTCACCGAACGTCTCGGCGAAGGTCTCCATCAGGACGTCGTTGGGGTCACGGTGCACAGCCCACATGTACTCCCTGGCCTGGACCGTGAAGGGCGGAACACGGCGGCCGGGGAAGCGGATCGCCCGTACGAGTTACCCGCCCGTGCCCAGCCCCAACGATCGGTAGCCGCCTCCCGTCAGGCCGCCGACGGCTGGCCGGTCGGCGCGGCCTGAACGGCGGGCTGGTCCGGCTGCTGCTGGCGCCGCTGCTGCTCGTCCCACTCCTGGATGACCGTGCGCAGCATGCCCACGTACTCGGAGGCGGTGTCGCAGGCCGCGACGCTGCGCAGGTACGCCTCGGCTCCCTGGAGAAGACCGGATCGGGGGTGTGCCTGCACCAGGGCGCGGTGGGTGCCGCGCTCGAGGTGGTGACTCCAGGAGCCGTCGTCGACCTGGTCCTCGGGCGCGGCGACATGCCCGAGGACGAAACCGCCTTCGGCGGTGGTGCAGCAGTTCCAGCCGTAGTCCCTGACGCACCGATCGCAGGCGAGGGTGCCGCGCATGTCCGGGTAGCGGCGCTGCCACTCGCCATCGAGAGCGATGACGTCCCCGGCGAGCGGGATGTTCTTGGCGCACAGGCAGCACCTGATGCGGAACGCGACGGACACGGTGGGGCTCCCTGTCAGCTCGTGGGCCGGACCCGCCCAGCCTGGCAGCCGGCCCCGGTTCTGAAACGTCGCCATGCCGCACCCGGCCTTCTGGGGCGGCGAACCTGCAACACGCGGCGCAACACCCGACTGCAACACCCCGTGTTGCGGCCCTGACCTGCACGAACGCCCGTTGCGCTGCTTACCCACCCGCGTGTTGCAATCCTGCCCATTGCGCGATTCATGCGCGATTGAGTGCGCGAATCAGCGCGCGATCGGGTATGCTGTCTATTGGAGGTGACCTCTGTGTCCACTGAAAACGAGCTGTTCAGCGCCGTGGATGCGCTGCTGGAGCAAGTCGCACAGGACGACCTGCCGGCCCCCGCGGAGCGCAAGCGCCTGCGAGAGGCCGCGGGCCTGAGTCAGGCGCAGATCGCGAAGGCGCTGGACGCCCGCCGGGAGGCGGTCGGGAACTGGGAGACCGGGAAGACCGAGCCGCGGCCGCCGAAGCGCGCCGCCTACGCCCGGCTCCTGGAGGGCCTCGCCGCCCGCTTCCCCGCACCGGCGACCAACACTGACGGGTCATACGTTCTGCCACCGACCCCCACGTTCGCGGAGCACTTGGAGATGGAGGCCAGGGCGAAGGCGGACCCGAGGCCCTTCGTCCTGCCGTCCCTGCCACCCATCCCACCACCGCTGGACGAGGCCCCGACGGCCGAAGCGCCGCCAGCCCCGGCCCCGGCTGCTGCCGTACGCCCGGCGCCCGCCTCGAGGCCCGCCGCGTCGTCGCGGCGCCCGGGTGCGAAGAAGGCGGTGGCGAAGAAGACCACGGCGTCGGCGGCCGCCGTCGACCCGCGCTTCGAGAGCGGCCCGCTCGCCGTCATCGACGTCGACACCGACGGGCAGGTCTCCGCGTACTGCGTCGGCGGCCTGGTCCTGGACGTGCCCGCCAAGACGATCCCGGCCCTGGTCGACTGGACGCTGGCGGAGGCGAAGCTCGGGCAGGCCCGGCTGCACCGCAACGGTCGCGACGCCGACCCGATCCTCGTGCTGACCGCCTCCGCGCTGGAGCGCTTCGGTCTGCCCGCCGCCCTGTCGGAGGAGGAGCGCCGCGCGGGACGGCTGGCGGCCGGCCACAAGGTGGTCAAGCAGATCGAGCGCGCTGGGCTCCAGATGACCCAGCGCGGCTTCGGCCCGTGGGCCCGGCTCTACCGCGACCCGGAGGGCTCCAGGCGGCGCTGCGTCCAGCTGTGCGTCCTGCCGTGGGACGCGCTGAACACGCGGGAGTGGGGCAAGAAGGACGACCCGGAGCTGCTGCTGACGATGCACCCGGCCGACCTCGCCCGCTACCTCGGCCTGTACGCGGCCCGGGTCACCACGCCGCGCGGCTCCACCGCGACGACCGGCCTGGAGCTGATGACCGCGCTGCGCCCGCCGACCCGCGCGGAGAAGGACGAGGCGACCGGCGAGTTCAAGCGGGCCTTCAACGACGACGCCCTCACCCAGCTCTACCCGGTGGTGGAGTGCGAGGTCCCCGACGAGCACCCGATCCTCAAGGACAAGTTCGCCCGGCACCACCTGCGCACCCCGGCCGAGATGCTGATGGAGGAGGCGTACGACTGGTGCCGGCCGCTGACGGATGAGGAGTGCGCCAACCCGTACCTGGTCGCGATCGACATCAACATGTCGTACGCCGCGGCCGCCAACGGCCTCACCGTCGGCCTGAACGGCCCGACCCACCTGACCGGCAACCCGAAGTTCGACGCGTCGCTGCCCGGCTCGTGGCTGGTCGACCTGTCCCACGTCGACCTCTCCCGGGTCCGCATCAACGGCCGCACCGTCGACGGCGACCGGCTCCCCTCGCCGTTCACCCCGACCGGCGAGCGCCCGACCGGCCCGGCCTGGTACGCCACGCCCACCGTCGCCTACGCCGTGGAGCTCGGCTTCGACGTCGCGCCGATCGAGGCGTACGTGCGCACCCGGACCGGCCGCTACCTGGACTCCTGGTACAAGCGGCTGCGCGACGCGTACGTGGAGACGATGGCCGACATGGGCGTCACCACCGACCTCCAGGGCGAGGAGTTCCTCGAGGCGATGGCCGGGCGCAAGCAGACGGACCCGACGATGGCGCTGCTGGAGACCGCGATCAAGGCCACGGCCAAGGGCGCGATCGGCAAGCTGCGGCAGCGTTCGCGGGGTCAGGTGCCGTACTACGAGCCCTACCCGGCGCTGGAGCGGGTGAACTGGCGCCCGGACATCCGGGCCGCCGTGCTCGCCAGCCAGCGCACCGGCCTGCACCGCAAGCTGATGAAGACCGCGGCCGCCGCCGACCTGTACCCGACCTCCATCGGCACGGACGCGATCGTCTACCCCTCGCCCGGCCCGTCCCCGCTGGACGTCCTGCCGACCACGCCCGAGGGCAAGCCGGTGCCCGGCGGCTTCCGGCTCGGCGTCTCGCCCGGGATGGTCAAGCACCAGGGCACCCAGACCGTCCTGTGGGCGGAGCAGCAGTTCGAGGAGCGCGGCGGCGTCTTCAACATCTCCAACCTCATCAAGACCGCCGACCCGACAGCCGGAGAAGGGGAGTAGCAGGTCATGGTCGACTCGCTCGGGGACAGCTTGGACCGCGCACTGGAGAAGGCGTTCACCCGCCCCGCTCCCAAGAGCGCCCAGGCCCAGATGAAGTACCTCGTCAAGCAGCTCAAGGGCACCCAGGCCGCTGCCCAGGCCCTCGGGATCTCCCAGCGCACCGTGGAGCGGTACGTCTCGGGCAAGCTGAAGCGGCCCCGCCAGGAGCTGCGCGCCCGCCTGGAGGGCGAGGTGAAGAAGAGGTGGCAGCCGCAGGTCCGCGCGAAGGCGAGGCAGAAGGCGGCGACCACGACCGGGCTGGTCGTCTCCACCCGGGCCCGCTTCGGCTTCGAAGCCGCCGGGGGCACGACCGACGATGCCCGGATCCGGGACATCACCCAGGCCCTGCCGCCCGAGTACGCCGACCAGCTGTTCGCCGCGCGGGAGCAGGGTGCCGGCGAGGACCAGCTCCGGCAGATCGCCGCCGAGGGCCTCGCCCGGATGTACTTCCGCGCCAACAACACCCGCGCCCACGGCCTGGACGTGGAGTTCACCGACGTGGAGCGACTCGACATCGACCTGTAGGCCGGCTCCCACACGAGCGCCGCGCCCCCCGGCATTGGAGCTGCCGGGGGGCGCGGCGCTTCGCATCCTACGAAAGGTGCGTCACGGTCAGGTCGTACGCGCGGCACGGCGCCGCGCCCACCAGGACAGCCGCGGCGCGGTGGCGGCGTTGACGGCCCGGCCGAACGCCTCCAGCGCGGCCTCCAGGCGCGCGGTGTTCTCCACGTCCGACAGGGCGTTCAGCAGCTGCTCGGTGGCGGTGACGACGGCCGGGTCGGAGGAGCGCATGAGCGGGGCGGCGGCAGTGGCGGCCCGGGTGAGCGGCTCGCGCACGGCGGCCACGGTCTGCTTGCTCGCCACCCGCTCCCGGCTCAGCAGCTCGGCCGCGCGCCCGAAGCCCACGAGCCCGCTCTGCGCGTCGGTGCCGCCGGCGATCCGGGCGCGGGCGGCGCCGCCGGTGAAGGCGAGGACGGCCAGCAGGAACGTCCGGCCGCGCTCGGCCGGCCCCTCCCACAGCAGCCGGTTGGTGGTGGCCGCGCTCTGCAGTTCCATCACCGCCACCGTCATCGCATCCGCCTGCACCCGCAGGGCGCCGATCTCGGCCTGCTGCTCCTGGCGGTTGCGGGAGCGGTTGGTCAGCCATGCCGCGAGGACGGCGATGACCGCCCCCGAGACGAGCGTGCTGGCCAACTCGATCAACTTGTCCATCCCCACAGGCTGACCGCGCGCCGGCCCGGCGTCCGGGCCGTTGCGCACCTGACGCACAACCCGCACCCTCTCGTTGCCGATCAAGAGCAGAGGCGGCGGCCGGGACGCCGTGAGGCCCCGCCCTGCGCTGCTGCGCCGGTGCGGGGCCTCACACGCGTATCCGCGGGGGATCGGATGTTCATGCACGCGCTGCCGTGTCCAACGGTGCCGTCCTGCCCAGGGTCACGGCCCGGCTCTCCTACTCCCCGTCGTCGTCCTTCTGCTGCCGGCGTTGCGCCTGCTCCCTGCGCTCCTTGGCCTCGATCGCGTACGCCAGCGCCCTGCGGTGCTCGTTGACGCTGCCGCCTTCACCGCGGCGTTGGGCGATGTCCCCGGCCAGGTAGTCGGCGAACAGACGCACGGGCTTGTGACTGCTGCCCTCGGCGAACTCCAGCAGGTGCAGCAGCGCCTCCAGCTCGCTCTTGCGTACGGGCACGTTGACGATGTCGTCGGCACCGGAGGTCAGCGCCTGGGCGGTGCGGTCGTAGTAGGCCCCGCAGCGGGCGTTGTCGAAGCGCAGCTCGTAGCTGGGGTTGCCGTAGTCGATGCGCCTGTGCACCCGCAGCCGTTCGCACAGGTCGGGGAGGTCCTCGAGGGGCTGACGGTAGAAGGGGCGGTCGCCGCTGCCCGCGGAGTGCGGGTCGAGCTGCACGGCGGAGAGGAAGGCCGCCACGCGGTCGGGCTCGGGGATCAGGCCGGCGCCCAGCCAGCGCGCACCGTCGTAGAAGGAGCCGCCGGCGCCCGCCCGGCCCTTGGGCAGGATCCACAGGCACCAGCCGGACGTCCCGGACCAGTGCAGCCCGGCCTCGGCGTCCGGAAGGAACCGTCGGACGAAGCTCTCGTTGAGGTTGACGCTGCCCTCGACGTCGTTGTGGTGCCTCTCCCGGTCCTCGTCATCGTCGAATCGGCCCCAGGCACTGACAGAGCTGACGGGCGTCCCCTCGGCCAGCAGCTTCTCGGCGACAGCTGTCACGTAGTGGCCGATGGCGTTCTTGAGCGCGCCGGCCAGTGGGGTCTCTGCCATGCGGGTCTTCCCTCCCTCGCAGGCCGTCGGTGAGCCCGCCTCCGCCTCAGCAGATGGCGTCACCCCGGTCGGCCGACACTGTGTCAGCCTCCTTTCTAGCGGCGCCGGGCACCTGACCGGGCAGTTTCCGGCCGCGCAGCGCACGGCAGCCGACCGCAGCCCTACGCGTCATGGAGAGGCCCGTCGGCGGGCCGCCTGGTGGCGCTCAGGGCTGTTCGGGCGGGGCGTCCTTCAAGTACCAGCCGTGGACGGCCATGCACTCCTTCGTCCACTCCATCAGCAGGTGGGCGGCCTCCTGCAGGCGGCTCTCGTCGTGGCCGCCGGCGTCGGCGAAGAACTGCACGAACAGGCCCGCCGCAGGCCGGTCCACGTCGCCGGCGTCGCAGGCCGGGCACAGCTCCAGGTGGATCGGCCGACCATGTGCGTCGTCCTGCGGTGCCACCCCGCTCATGATGAGATCGCCCCCGCAGCGCGAACACTGCGGCAGCCGGTCGGACAACCTGAGCAGCTCCATGGCCAGCCCCCTTGCTCTGCACGTAGCCCTCCACCCAAGACGCGCTGACCTGCGCCGTCAACCCTTCGACGGGCAAGGGAGCCCGTCCGGTCGCTGGCCTCCGTCCACAGGCCAGGCCCGATGAAGTGTTCGTATGACTGAAGAAGAGAAGGCACAGCAGGCGGCCCGGACGCGCTCCAAGCTCATGGAGGGCCTCGCCCGCGCGGAGCGCGCCCTGTTCACCCGGCCCGCGCCGAAATCCGCGCGAGCCCAGATGAAATTCCTTCGCACGCGGGAGAAGGGCTCCACCAAGAGCCTGGCGGAGCGCCTGGGCGTCTCCCGCAAGACGGTGCAGCGCTACCTCTCGGGCGCCTCCACCAAGCCGAACAAGCGCCTGAAGGAGGCGCTGGTGCAGGAGACCGAAGCGGAGTGGCAACCCCAGGTCAGAGCACGTGCGAGGCAGCATGCGGCGTCCTCGGGCGGGATGGTCATCTCCTGCCGGGCGTACTTCGGATTCGGACCGGAGGGCACCTCGGACGCGGGCCGGGTCCGGGACATCAGCGTGGCCGTCAGCGCCTCCCACGCGGCCGCCATCCTGGCCGCACAGGAGGATGGTGCGACGCAGAGCGATCTACATGACGCTGTCGCGGAGGCCATCGCGGACACCTATTTCCGTCAAGGCGGTGGTGGTCGCGCGGGCCTGGAGGTGAAATTCGCGGACGTGGAGTGGTTGAACATCGCGTTTTAGCAGCGCGTAATTCAGGCATGCGATAGACCTGTGTGACCGGCCTGCCGAACCGCATTCCCCGGCGGCCCCTCATTTCCGTATCCGAGCCGAAAGCGAGTCCTGATGAACACGTCCGACAGGTGGCGGGCGCGCCGTGTCCCCGAGGCCCGCGGCCGCGCCGACGCCCCGCGCACGCCGATCGACTACGCGAAGGTCGGCCGGTCCTCGGTGCGGCGCCGCGCGCGGGGCATGACGCACAGCGAGGCGGTGGCGGCGCTCGAAGAGGCGGAGCTGCACGCGCACCTGGACCGCCGCGACGAAGCCGCGGCCGACGACGGCGGCCGCCGTGCTGCGGAGCTCGCGGAGTGGCAGCGCGTCGTGCAGCTGCTCGCCGCGACCGGCGGCCCGTACGACCCGGACGCCGACGTCGTCGTCCAGGAGGAGCTCGCCGAAGAGCGCCGCCGCGAGGAAGCCGAGCAGCAGCGCCGCCAGGAGCAGCAGCGGGTAGCCGACCGGGCGGAAGAGCTCGCCCGGCTCGGCGGGGCCGGCCGCCTCGACCGGAGCGTGCCGACCCAGGCCGGGGACGAAGCCGCCCGCGAGCTCCTGGACGAGAACGGCGACTACCGGGCCGCGAAGGTCGACGACTGGCTCGCCCGTGCCCTCGCCGACCAGTCCGGCCACTACGCCGACCCGGCCGCCCGCGCCGCCGCCGTCAGCCTGCTGCCCGTCCCGGTCCGCGCCCGTGCCGCGCTGCTCGCCGCCCTCGCCCGCACCGGCGCGCCGGTCGACGGCGGCCTCGAGTTCGTCGGCCGTCTCGCCCAGGCCGACCCGGACGCCACGACCGCACTCGCCGCGTGGCTGGAGACCGCGGCCGCGGTGAAGGGCGGTACGGCGTGAGCGCGGCGGACGAGGTGGTGGTGGCCACCTGGAGCGAGCACAGCGAGATCGGCCACCACTACGAGGACCTGCTCGCCGACGGCTCGGTCATCGCCTGGACCGAGCCGCCCTTCGGTGAGACGCTCTACCCCGGCGACGACGACCCCGACTACAACCCGATCTGCGAGTGCCCGCGCGTCCCGCGCCAGTTCTGCCTGGAGTGCGCCGGCTGCGCCGCCTGCGGGCAGTGCACCGGCCCGCACGTCTGGCCCCCGTTGCAGACCTGACAACCGATTGCCACGCTCACCGAGGGTGATAGTCGGTTGTCACGCTGCCTGTCACGCCCCCTGTCACGTTGCCGGAAGACCGCGTGACAGCTCACGCGTGAAAGCCCATCAATTCGGACATACAGGCGTGGAAACGGCCCGGAAACCCCCCTCCGGGCCGTTTCCACGTGACAGGCACGACAGCGTGACACCCCACCGGCCGGTGATCACGTTCCGTGTCGGACGGCACCGAGCCGGAAGCGCCGGCCCTGCGCCCCGCAAAGCCCTTGCCGGTCCGGTTCGCCCGTACCGGGGTCCGGTGGCACGCCCCGGCGATACCGTGGTGACACACGCCAGACAGAAGCCCAGGAGCCCCGGATGAGCCAGCAGCCGGCCCCCGCGCCCGCCCGTCAGCCCCTCGATGAGCACGCCGCCGAATCGGTCCGCGCGTACGCGGCCGACCAGCGCGCGAAGGTCGACATCCTCGCCTCGGTCCTGGAGGACATCGCCGCCAACGGCTACCCGGCGCCCGAGTCCGGCGTGCCGTGGGAGACCGCCCGCGACGCCCACCTCGCCCGCCTCGCCGACGAGCAGCCCCGTGTCGCCTGAGCACGGCGCGCGCCGCTCCCAGGTCGTCATGGTGGAGCCCGCGCTCACCCAGCTCGGCAAGCTCACCGCGTCCGAGACGCACCGCCTGGACCGCGCGATCGTCGCCATCAGCGTCAACCCGGAGCTCGGCACCGAGGTGCCCGGCACCCTGCTGCGCGACTACGCGGACGAGGTCGACGGCGTCCGCGTGATCTACTACGTCACCGCCTTGAGGACCATCACGATCGTCGCGTACGTCGAAGCCTGATCACAGCAGCAGCGCCCCGGACCCGCTCGGGTCCGGGGCGCTGCTGTGTCTGCTGTACGAGGTGCTGCTGTCGGTGATCCGGGTGCCGGAGAGCGATGACATTCGAAGGCCGGCCCCAGGCGCCGCAAGGGTGCTGCTCGGGTAGCAGGCCGTGCTGCACAGAGCAGCGGGGCCGTGTAGCAAACGGTCGTTCGTCTGCTGCACGGCCCCGCTGCATCCGGTCAGTCAGCGGTGCCGGTGGCCCATCGCTCCAGGTCGCTCACCGGCTTCTTCAGCAGGGTGCGACGGCGGGACTGCGCGGTCGCCCGGCTCTCCAGGTGCATCGCCTTCGCCAGGTCGCCGTGCGAGACGCCCTTGGCCGCCGGGAGGCGCAGCGAGGCGTCCCGCACGGCCTCCAGGCGCTCCAAGAGCCCGGTGGTGCCCTCGATGGCGGCCGCGAGCTCCGCGGCGCTCGCACGGCCCGTACGCAGCAGCGCCAGGCCGTGCAGCGCGGTGGCGAACAGCGCGGCCAGCTGCTCGCCGTCGTTGCCGAGCGCGGCGACGTCCTCGGCGGTGAGCGGAACCAGGAACTGCTCCTGGTGGTCGGGGTGCGCGGGATCGGTGCTCACCGCGGTCTCCTTCCTCGGGTGGATCGTTCGGCGGGCGGGTGGTCTACAGCCAGCGGAAGAGGTTGCGGACCTCGGAGGCCGCGCCGGAGAGGTTGTCGGCGTCCAGGCGGGCGTCGAAGTCGTACGGGTCCTCGGTCTCGTCCATCACGTTCTCGGAGGCGGCCGCCAGGACGTCGGCGAACCGCTCGTGGACGGCGGCCTCCTTCAGGGCCTGGACGACGCTCTCGCGGTCGGCGGTGCCCCGCTTGATGGCGTCGGCGAGCAGCCCGAGCGCGGCGGCCGCCGCCGGGGCCAGGTACGCGAGCTCGCTGTCGACGGCGCCCCGGTCGGCGCTGGTCTCGATGGCGGTGATGTCGGCGGCCTTCACGATCTCCGTGGACGTGCGCTCCATGACGGGCTCCTGTCTCGGTGGCGGGGGTTCAGGCGGTCCGGCTGAGGTAGCCGGCGGCGACGTCGACGAACCGGTCGTGGGCGTCCTTCGCGGCCTCACGGGCGGCGGTCAGGGCCTCGGTGGTGGCGTAGGCGTCGCGCAGCGCGTACGTCAGCGTGACCATCTCGTCGGCCGCGGCGCGCACCGCCTGGTCCTCGATGAGCACCCGCAGCGCGACCAGCGGCCGGGTGACGGCGGACCGGGTCATGTGGCTCTCGCCGCGCAGGGCCTCGATCCGCTCGGGGCCGGCCTGCTTGAGAACGGCGTCGCCGCGCATCCACATCGCCCGGCGGTGGTCGCTGACGGCGCAGGCGAGGGCGGTGACGGCCTCCAGGCGGTCGCGGCGGATCGCCTCGCCGTGGCTGACGCGGACGGACCGTTCGGCGGCGCGCTCCTGGAAGCGGCCGCTGACGATCGAGCCGAGCAGGGTGCCGACGATGGCGAGGGCGGCGGTGACGAGGGTGACTAACACGGTGGGCTCCTCCTCTGTATGAAACTCAATACATGTATTGAACTTAATACAGCAGGAGGGTGCAAGGGGGTCCGCTCATGATTCTTTTCGCGGGGCTGTGACCTGCGCGTTTCCCGCCCGCGGGAACCGTGTGCGCGTAGCTGACATACGCGTCCCGCGCGCGGGACGAGGTGCCGCTCCCCGACCTGAAGCCCGGTTTCCCCTCCAGGGGAACGATGTTCACGGGACTCTGCAGCGGTCCCGTGAGCTGGCGCAGTCCGCAGCGGTGGTGTTGCCGCCGACACCACGCGGACGGGCCTTCACCTGCGGTTTTCCCCTCCAGGGGAACGTTGTTCCACCTCTGCGTGGACAAACTCAGCCCCTTTGGCCACCCCCACGGGGACAAACTCCCGCTCGGGGAGGGGCCGCCGACCTGCTGGTTTCCCGCGCAGGGGAACGATGTATCGCCCTGCGCACACGCAGAAGCGGCGCCGCACCGTGAGGTGCAGCGCCGCCGTGCGAACGGGTGGGTTACGAGGCGTGGAGCTGCCGGACGGTCGCCAGGGGCGCGTCGTCATCCTCGGGCTCGGTGGGCGCCGGCTGACCGGTGGCCTTGGAGCCCAGGCGGTAGAACTTCACCCCGACGGCCGTGTACGCGAGCGTGAGCCAGCCGTTCTCGACAAGCCGGCCGATGCTCCGCGAGGCGCTGGTGGTGCTCAGGCCGACCAGCTTCCCGATGTCCGTGGCGGTGCTGCGCACGGGCTCCCCGACCGGGACCGCGGTGGCGTAGTACATGAGGACCTTCAGGTCCGCGCCCTGCTTGAGCTGCGACCGCAGCAGGAGGTTGTTGAGGTCGCCGGCCTCCATGAAGCGCGGCGCGAACGACTCGGCGATCGGCGACGTCATGACGCTTCCTTCTCCTTCTTCTCCGGCGGGCACGTGGTCACAGGGTGTCGGGCGTGCTGCGTGGCCCTGCGCTGCTGCCCCGAGGAGCCGTCGAAGGCGGCCCGGGAGTTCAGCTTGTAGAACTTCACCCGGCCCACCTGTTCGGCCTCCAGGAGGAAGCCTCCCCTGTTGAGGTTACCCACGGACCTGCTCACCGCGTTCGGACGCAACTCCAGGTCGTTGCCGATCTCGCGAAAGCTCATGCGCAGCGGCTCGTCCCCGGGCGGCGCGTTGAACAGGTAGTAGCCGTAGACCAGCTTGTCGTTCTTGGTGTAGCCGCTGCCCTTCTTCCACAGCCCGGCGCCCAGCTTCTTGCTGGCGTTGACGTGCCGCCCGCCACCGCTCCAGTCGTACGGCTTGTCGTCCTCCTTCAGCAGCTCCAGCTGGACGTACTCGCCCGTGCTGGTGTTGACCGCTGGCCTTGCCCGGCTCATACCGCTCCTCACCTTGGGATTTCCCCTAGAGGGGAACGATGTACGCGGCCTGACCGTAGCGACCATTTCCCCTCCAGGGGAACCCGCCACGCCGACCGAACCCGCGATCCAGACCGGCCAGCGTTTCCCCTCTAGGGGAAAGGTGCGTCCCAATCTGACACTCAAATAGCCTCGATTGATACATGGCATGGCCCCTGACCTGCGACGATGCGTGTTCCCTCTATACGCACCTATCCGTAGGCTCAACCGACCCCCCTCGCGCGCGTGAGGGCCAGCCACCGCGACACACCCCTCGCTGGACCCCCTGGGCGTCCTGCGGGCCTGGGCATCCGATCGGCGCTCACCTTCATCGATGGGGTCTACCAATTCGCCTGAGCGGCTTTATCGAGTCGCATTGTCCATCGTTTTCCTCCGCTATTGCTGGGGCTCGCATTTCGTCATCTCCCGGCATTTACCTATTCCGAACTTGCTGCACCTGAGAGCTAACCAGCGACTCGCTTTTTCCTGGTCAGTGGTGGTGCGCATCCATTCCAGACCTAAGCTAGCTGGTATCTTTGAAGCACGCTCCCGGATCGCCCACTTTCCCCCTCCCCGACCTCCGTTCGGCCCGTCACCCACCCGACTACCTGTCACCCCCTTCCTCTTGCTGCTGCTCGGGCCGCAAGGCCCGTGGGTGGGCCGCGCGGAGCGTGGCACGCCTGGCCGGTGGGGGAGTGGGGTCCGCGCCCCGAGTGGCTGGAGCGCAGCGGAGGCCACGGGTCGGCCGGAGGCCGGCCCCGGCCCGCAACGCGGGCCGGATGCCCTGCCCTTGGCGGGTCTCGCGGAGCGCGTGCCCGCTGGCGGTGAGCGGAGCGAGCCGCCTCCGCTCACGCGGAGCGGGAGCGGCCGGGGCGCGCAGCGCCCCGGCTCGCTGCGACGGGCGCCCGGCCAGTCCGCCCCCCGCCCCGCCCACCACGCCGCGG
>NZ_JBEZHM010000073.1:0-31509 GCF_040650575.1 Streptomyces sp. NPDC048659
GGGCGGGCCGGGACGGCGACCTCGCAGGTGGGGGCGGGCGGGCGCCCGGAGCGAGCGAAGCGAAGCGGAGGTCGCAGTCCGGACACCCCTGCCCCCGCTCCGGCCCCCGCCCTTCCCCCGGCGGCACCCGGGTCGCGGCAACGGCCAGGAGCCCGGCGACAGCCCAAGCCCCAGCGGCCCGGCGGCCCGGCGGCCCGAGGCCCGAGGCCCGACAACGGCCCAGGCCCCAGCGGCGGGCCAGGGTCCAGCGGCGGGCCAGGGTCCAGCGGCGCCCCCGCGCCGTCAGCCCTGCTCGCCCGGGTCCAGCGGCGGCGCGGTCACCCCGCAGTGGTACCGGCTCTCGGGCTGCCGGGCGGGCGGCGCGGGCGACCGGATGACCGCGAAGGCGAGCCCCGCGCCCACCACCAGCAGCCCCGCGCACAGCGGCATCGCCCGCCGGAACGTGTCCCCGAACTCCGTCGCCGAGCGGTACGCGTCCGGGCTCATCCCGGTCAGCGCGGGCAGCGCCGCCACCGCGAGCAGCCCCGCCGCGCGGGCCGCCGCGTTGTTGATCCCGCTGGCCAGCCCGGCCCGCGCCACCGGCACGGAGGCGAGCACCGTCGCCGTGAGCGGCGCGACCAGGGTCGTCATGCCGAGCCCGAGCACGAGCATGGCGGGCAGCACGTCCGTCAGATACGAGGCGTCCTCGCCGACCCGCAGCATCAGCAACATCCCCGCCGCGCACAGCAGCGGCCCCACGGTGAGCGGCAGCCGCGGCCCGGTGCGCTCGCCGAGCTCGCCGGACTTGGCGGAGCCGAGCAGCATGAGGACCGTCGTCGGCAGCATCGCGGTGCCGGCGGCGAGCGCCGAGTAGCCGGACACCACCTGGAGCTGGAGCGCGGCCAGGAAGAAGAACCCGCCGAAGGCCCCGTAGACGCAGAGCGTGACGAGGTTGACGGCGGTGAAGATCCGCGACCGGAACACCGAGGGCGGCGCCATCGCGCCCTCGCCGCGCCGCCGCTCGACACCGACGAACCAGACGCCGACGAGCACCCCGGCCACCCCGGCCCACCACGCCTGCGCGATCAGCGCGTACGTGACCAGGGCGAGCCCGGCCGCGCCGAGCACCGCGCCGAGCACGTCGAAGCGCCCGTGCGCGGCCTCGTCGCGGGACTCGGGGACGTGCCGCAGGGCAACCGGGACGCAGACCAGGGCGAGCGGCACGTTGAGGAAGAAGACCCAGCGCCAGCCGGGCCCGTCCACGAGCCAGCCGCCGACGAACGGCCCGACCGCCGCGCCCACCCCGCCGAAGCCGGACCACAGGCCGACCGCCTTCGCCCGGTCGTCCTCGTGGAAGCTGGCCTGGATCAGCGCCAGCGACCCGGGGGTGAGGAGCGCCCCGCCGATGCCCTGGAGGGCGCGCGCGGCGATGAGGATGCCCGCGTTGGGGGCGAGCCCGCACAGCAGGGAGGCGAGGGCGAACCAGACGACGCCGATCACGAAGACCCGCCGCCGCCCGTACCGGTCGCCGAGCGAGCCGCCGAGCAGGATCAGCCCGGCGAGGGTGAGCATGTAGGCGTTGACGGTCCACTGGAGGTCGGCGATGTCGGCGCCGAGGTCCTCGCCGATGTGGGGCAGGGCGACGTTGACGACGGTCGAGTCGAGCAGCGCCATGCCGGAGCCGAGGACCGTGGTGAACACGATCCAGCGCCCCGTGCCCGAGGCGAGCCGGATGTCCATGCCAGCATGGTCCCGCGAACAAGCGAACCGCGCCCACTGAAGCAACCACCGGCACAGGCAAAAAAGAACTCAGCGACCGGCACAGGCAAGGGCACCGTCCCAAGCCCCCGGTCCAAGCACCGGCACCGGCCCCGGCACCAAGCCCAGCCACCGCCCCGGCACGGGCACCAGCCCGGCACGGGCACGGCACAGGCACGGCCCCCAGAACTCACCCCACCCGCAACCGCCCCGCCGCCCGCACCAGCGCGTCGATCCCCCGCTCGGCCTTGGCCCGAGGGCACCCCACGTTGAGCCGGACGAAGCCGGGCGTGCCGTAGGTCCCGCCGGGCATGATGGCGACCCGTTCGGCGGTCACCAGCTCCTCCTGGAGCGCGGACTCGTCGATGCCGAGCGGGCGCAGGTCGATCCAGGCGAGGTAGCCGGCCTGCGGCGGGGCCCAGACGACGCCGGGCAGCCCCTCGGCGAGCCGCTCCTCGACGAGCCGCATGGTCCCGGCGACGTACGCGCGGAGCGCGTCCAGCCAGGGCGCCCCGTGCCGGTAGGCGGCGATGTGCGCGGTGAGGGAGAGCACGGCGGGCGAGGCGAGGCCCTCCCCGGTCTCCATGCGCCGGACGAAGGCGACCCGCTCGTCGGGGTCGCCGAGGAACCCGTACGAGCCGGAGAGCGCGGGAAAGTTGAACGCCTTGGTCCCGGAGGTGACCATCGCCCAGCGCCGCCCCCGGCCCGCCTCGGCGACGGCGGCCCAGGGCACGTGCCGGTGCCCGGCGGCGGTCAGGTCGGCGTGGATCTCGTCGCTGACGACGGCGACGTCGTACCGCTCGGCGAGCCGGGCGAACTCCTTGAGCTCGTCGGCGCTCCAGACCCGCCCGGTCGGGTTGTGCGGGGAGCAGAGCAGCAGCATCCGGCTGTCGGGCCGGGCGAGCTCGCGCTCCAGGGCCTCGGGGTCGTCGAGCGGCACCCCGCGCAGCTCGCGCCCGAGCCCTGTGACGGCTTTGCGGAAGCCGTCGTACGTGGGGCGGTGGACGACGACACCGTCCCCCGGCCCGGTCCACATCCGCAGCAGCTGCGAGAGCTGACTGAGCACGGAGGGCGCGTAGACCATGGCCTCGGGGTCGACGGCGGTCCCGTACCGCTCGGCGTACCAGTCCCGGACGGCCTCCCGGAACTCCCCGAGCCGCCAGTCGGTGTAGCCGAAGACCCCGTGGCCGACGCGCTCGCGCAGGGCGTCGAGGACGACCGGCGGGGAGGCGAAGTCCATGTCGGAGATGGTGAAGGGCAGCAGGTCGGGCACGCCGAAGCGATCGGATATGCCGTCCCACTGCACCGACCAGGTCCCCCGCCGGTCTATCTCACGATCGAAGTCGAACGCGTCCACCATGTCTCGTTTCCTCCCCGGAACGCCGAGAGGCCCGGCCCCGTGGAACCGGAGCCGGACCTCCCGACATGAACAGCGACCGCTTATGGCTTACTGCCTACTTCATCTTGGTGCCGGCCGAGCGCAGCGAGACGCACGCCTCGCCGACGCGGGCGGCCATGCCGGCCTCGGCCAGCTTGCCCCAGGTGCGCGGGTCGTAGGTGTTCTTCTTGCCGACCTCGCCGTCGACCTTCAGGACGCCGTCGTAGTTGCGGAACATGTGGTCCACGACCGGACGGGTGAAGGCGTACTGGGTGTCGGTGTCGAGGTTCATCTTCACGACGCCGTTCTCCAGCGCGGTGGCGATCTCCTCGGCGGTGGAGCCGGAGCCGCCGTGGAAGACGAAGTCGAACGGCGACGACTTGCCGTACTTCTCGCCGACACCGGCCTGGAGGTCCTTGAGGAGCTCGGGGCGGAGCACGACGTTGCCCGGCTTGTAGACGCCGTGGACGTTGCCGAAGGAGGCGGCCAGCAGGTAGCGGCCCTTCTCGCCCAGGCCGAGCGCCTCGGCGGTGCGCAGCGCGTCGTCGACGGTGGTGTACAGCTCGTCGTTGATCTCGTGCGTGACACCGTCCTCCTCGCCGCCGGTCGGGGTGATCTCGACCTCAAGGATGATCTTGGCGGCGACGGCCTTGGCCAGCAGCTCCTGGCCGATGGCCAGGTTGTCGGCGAGGGTCTCGGCGGAGCCGTCCCACATGTGCGACTGGAACAGCGGGTTCAGGCCGCGGGCCACGCGCTCGGCGGAGATGTCGAGCAGCGGGCGGACGTAGCCGTCCAGCTTGTCCTTCGGGCAGTGGTCGGTGTGCAGTGCGACCGTGATGTCGTACTTGGCGGCGACGATGTGCGCGAACTCGGCCAGGGCGACGGCGCCCGTGACCATGTCCTTGTTGTACTGGCCGCCCAGGAACTCGGCACCACCGGTCGAGATCTGGATGATGCCGTCGCTCTCGGCCTCCGCGAAGCCACGGAGGGCGGCGTGCAGGGTCTGGGTCGAGGTGACGTTGATGGCCGGGTAGGCGAACTTGCCTGCCTTCGCCCGGTCGAGCATCTCGTTGTAGACCTCGGGGGTTGCGATGGGCATTCGTCCGCTCCTTGTGATGTGCGGGGTGTGTGGTGCTAGGCCCTGACCTGGGGGCGACGTCATCGTCACCACCCATCTTTCCAGACTCCTGTACGAGCTCCCACGGGCCGTACACGCACAAAGGCGGGATGTTTCACGTGAAACACCCCGCCTTCACACAAAAACGCAGGTCAGCACGGGTCCATGGACGGTCCCGGGACCTAAGTCACGACTTGGCGCCGTTAGGCCAGACCGAGATCCGAGAGCTGGTAGCCGGTGAGGTACGTCAGCCCCGCCTCGGCGATGGCACCCGCCGCGCCCCGGTCCACGATGGTCGCCACGGCGACGACCTCGCCGCCGGCCTCGCGGACCGCCTCGACGGCGGTCAGCGGCGAACCGCCGGTGGTGGAGGTGTCCTCGACGACCAGGCAGCGACGGCCCTTGACGTCGGCGCCCTCGATCCGGCGCTGCATCCCGTGGGCCTTCTGCGCCTTGCGCACGACGAAGGCGTCCAGGCGCTCGCCGCGGGCGGCCGAGGCGTGCAGCATCGAGGTGGCGACCGGGTCGGCGCCCAGGGTCAGACCGCCGACGCAGTCGAAGTCCAGGTCCTTGGCCAGGTCGAGCATGACCTGGCCGACCAGCGGCGCGGCCTCGCCGTCCAGGGTGATCCGGCGCAGGTCGATGTAGTAGTCGGCCTCACGACCCGAGGAGAGGGTCACCTTGCCGTGCACCACGGCCTTGTCCTTGATCTGCTGGAGCAGCTCAGCGCGTACGTCAGTCATGCTCACGAGCTTAAAGCCGCCCGGTCAGAGCCGACGCCAGCGCCAGGTCGCCGCGAGCTCCAGGGGGTCGATCGGGGTGACGAGCCTCGGGTGGGTGTTGAGGCCGTTGGGCGGGCCGGACTGCGGCTCGACGCAGACTGCGTCGGCGGGCTCGTCGTAGATCACCAGCCACTCGGCCCGGCTGGTCACGCGGAGTTCGAGCTGCTCCGGCCAGGTGAGGGTGAGGTCGACGCCGCCGGGCATCCCGAAGCAGTCGTCCCAGGGGCGCGGGGTCGGCTCGACGCGCCGGCCGGTGGGCAGGTGGTCGGCGCCGCGCTCCTCCTGCCAGCCCGGGGTGAAGTCGAGCTCCACGTCCGCGCCGCCGAGGCTGCGGCGGAACCAGGGGTGCCAGCCGACCTGCGCCGGGAAGGAGGCCCCGAGGGTCTCGATGCCGAGCTGGAGCGTCAGGGAGTCCTCGGTCAGCTCGAAGGTCTGGGTGACGAGACCGCTGTACGGCCAGGGGTCGGTGAGGGCGGTGGTGAACGCGGCGGTGGTCGCGGTGACCTCCGCGGTCTTCCACGGGACGTCCCGGACGGTGCCGTGCAGGGCGTGCGGGGCGGCGTGCTCGCTGACGGGCAGCCGGTGGACGGTGTCGCCGTTGCGGAAACGCGCGTCGGCGGTGCGGCCCGCCCAGGGCGCCATCACGAAGGAGCCGAAGCGCTCGCCCTGGAGCAGCAGTTCGGTGCCTCCGATGCGCAGGCCGACGATGCGGCAGCCGTGCTCGGGGTCGATGGTCAACTCGGCGTCGCCGGCCGTCAGTCGCGTCAGAGTGCTCACACACCGACCTTATGGCCTGCCCCGATCCCCCCGTCGGCTTCCCCCTCAGCGGCGTCGCCGCAGGGCCCGTCCGACGACGACGGCGGAGGCGATCGCGAGGGCGGCGGCGGGGGCGATCCAGCGCAGCGTGGCGGTGGCGCTGGAGGTCTCGGGGGCCGGGACGGGGGCGTAGCGCCCGCGCGGCGGGGCGTGGTCGACCTCCTCGGCGCTGCGGCCGATCATCGTGCGGCGGGCGTGGGCGGCCTCGGCGGCGGGCGGAGTCAGCGGGTCGGTACGGCCGCCCCGGCCGCCCGGGGCGGCGGAGCCGTCGTCGAGTTCGAGCCCGTCGAGCCCGCCCGACGGCGCACCACCGGCCGCGCCGCCCGCCGGCTCCTCGACCCCGTCGTCCACCCCGTCGTCGTCGACCCCGTCGCTGTCGCTGTCCCCGTCGTCGCCGGCGCCCTCGGCCGCCGCCAGCTCGGCCTCGACGTCGGCGACGGCGGCCAGCGCCTCGGCGAAGCGGTCGAGGAGGCGGGCGCCCGCCGCGTGGCGGGCCTCGGGGTCGGCCTCGGCGAGGCGGCCGGAGGCGTCGACGCGGCCGGTGAAGCCGAGCGTGGTGCCCTCGGCCACCGGGGTGAGGGTGAGGGTCAGCTCCAGGGCTGCCGAGCCCTTGCCGCGCACCTCCTCGCCCTCGCCCGCGACGGCGAAGGCGCCGTCCGCGGCGGCGGTGAGCCGCAGGGCGCCGCGGTAGGTGATGGTGTTGCCGCCCACCCGGACCTTCAGGCGCCCGGCGAGCGGGTCCGTGTCCTCGGCGGGGTCCTGCTGGAGGCCGGGGACGCAGCGCGCGACCACCGCCGGGTCCGTCAGCGTGGCGCGCAGGACCTCGGCCGGGACCGGGACGAACACCTCATGCTCCATGGGAGCCGAGCCTACTCAGACGGACGCCGCCCGTCGCCTGTTCGCGTGCCACCGGGGCACCGGATGCCCGGTCAGTAGCGCGGGTGCACCAGCGTGGACGGCGGCAGCCCGGCGTCCCGGGGGGTGCGGGTCCGCTCGACGCGGGCCTCGGCCGTGGTGAGCGAGCGGGTGGTCAGCGAGCGCAGCCGGGGCGCGGCCGGGGAGAGCGCGAGGGGCGGCCGGTCCGGGGCGGCGGCGGCCAGCAGGAAGCCCCACGGGGCGGTGGGCGCCCGGGCGGCCCGCGCGGTCCCGGGGGCGGCGCCGGGATCGGCCCCGTACGGGCGGGTGGCGAAGCCCGCGGCGCGCAGGGTGGCGTCGACGGTCCAGTAGACGCGGGGGCGGGTACCGGCCGAGCCGGCGTGGACGACGAGCCGTCCGCCGGGGGCGAGGACGCGGGCGGCCAGCCCGTAGAACTCCTCCGAGTAGAGCTTGGCGCCGGCCGTGAGGCCGGGGTCGGGGAGGTCGGAGATCACCACGTCGTACCGTTCCTGCACGGGCCGGGCCGTGCGGAGCCAGCGGAAGGCGTCCCCGTAGGCGACGGTGACGCGGGGGTCGCGGAACGCCTGCCCGTTGAGCGCGGCGAGCTCGGGGTCGGTGCGGACGAGGCGGACCACCCCGGGGTCGAGCTCGACGACGGTGACGGCGCGGACGTCGGCGTAGCGCAGCACCTCGCGGGCGGCCAGCCCGTCGCCGCCGCCGAGGATCAGCACCCGGGCGCGGGGCCCGTTCATCGCGGGGTGCACCAGGGCCTCGTGGTAGCGGTACTCGTCCCGGCCGCCGACCCGCAGCCGTCCGTCGAGGAAGAGGTCGGGCGGGCCGCCGTGGCCGCCGGTGACCACCACGTCCTGGAGCGGGGTGCGGACCGCGACCCGCACGTCGGCCCCGTAGACGGCTCGGCGGGCGGCCTCCTCGAAGTCGTCGGCGAGGGCGGTGGCGGTGCCGAGCGCGGCGAGCACGGCGACGTTGGCTCCGACCAGCAGCCAGCGGGAGCGGCGGGTGAGGTCGCGGCGGAACAGCCAGAGCACGAGGGCGCCGCCCGCCACCGCGTTGACCGCGCCGGTGACGAGGGCGCCGGTGAGCTGCCCGAGCCAGGGCAGCAGCAGGAACGGGAAGGCGAGGCCGCCGACCAGCGCGCCCACGTAGTCGGCGGCGAAGAGGTCGGCGACGGTCCCGGCGGCGTCCTGCTCGCGCCGGCCGCCCTGCTGGATCAGCGACATCAGCAGCGGGATCTCGGCGCCGATGAGCACGCCGATGGCCAGCGAGAACGCCACCAGGACATAGCGGGCCTCGCCGAGCCAGGCGAAGGCCGCGTACAGCACCATGGCCGAGCTGCCGCCGATCAGCGCGAGGCCGCATTCGACGAGGCCGAAGCCGACGGCGGCGCGGCAGCGGAGCCGCTTGGCGAGCAGCGAGCCGACGCCCATCGCGAAGACCATGACGGACAGCACGACGGACGCCTGGGTGACCGAGTCGCCGATCAGATACGAGGCGAGCGCGACGAGCTCCAGCTCGTACACCAGACCGCAGGCGGCGCACACGAAGACGACCGCGAGCACCGGATAGCGCACCGCGCGCGGCCGACCCGGCGGCGACCGCACCGCCCGCTGGGCTGGCGGGGGCGCGGTCACGGGCGGGTCGATCATGCTCGTAACGCTACGTCACTCATCTGTCGCCGTTTGTCACCCACACGAGTGCACCTGGGGTGAAACCTCGGCGTGTCAGAGCGTCGCGGGCATACGCGCCCCGATCCGGGTTCTGGTCACCACCAACTGCCCTTCCTGCGGGTACGCGTGCCAGGTGCGCCAGCGCACCTGGCCCTCGTGGCGCTGCGCCAGCATCGCCGTGAAGGCGTGCGGCGAGCCGGGGAAGGTCCCCGCGAGGCCGTGCGGGTGGTCGGCGACGAGCGCGAGCAGCTCCTGGGCGCGGCCCGCGAACGAGCCCTGCGTCAGGGTCTCGACGCGCGCGGCGAACTCGTACTCCCACTCGCCGACCCGCTTGGACACGCCCAGCGGCAGCGGCGTGCTGCTGCCGGGCATGCAGGCGACGGTCTCCGAGCAGGTGCGGTCCGCCTCCTCCAGGAGCACCTGGTGGGAGGCGCCGAGCAGGCGCAACTGCAGCTTCGCTCCGGACAGTTCGAGGTCGAGCACCGCCAGCGCGGGCAGCGGATCGCGCCCCAGCGCCCAGGCCAGGTCGGCGGCGCGGGTGTCGGTGTAGGAGGTCTTCAGGGTCGTGAGCATGGATCGGCTCCGCAAACACGGTTTGACGGGTGGGCCGGGGGCGTCCCGGCGAAGGGGCTCCGACCGGGAGTGGGGATCGCCGGCTCGGGTCCACACACGGTCCGAGGGGCTGGATGTTCTCAACAGCGAGGGAATCATGAACCGTGGGCAGCTCACAGCGTTTTTACCCAACTTGGCGTGGTTTCCATCCCCTAGGGGGCCCCACGGTTCAACTGTTCAGTCCGAATCCCTCGCGTGCCTCCCCCACCGGCCCAACGGAAGCGCCCACGACGCCCGTTGCGGACGTCAGCTGGAGCCGCAGCCGCCCCCGCCGCCACAGGACGAGGACGAGGAGCCGCAGGAGGACGAGGAGCCGCAGGACGAGGACGATCCGCACCCGGCGCTGGTGCTGCCGGTGCTGCCGCCGCCGCCCGCCCAGCCGCGCCCGCGACGGCGGCGCTGGGCGGCGGCGTTGCGCCGGACGGCCGCGGTGACGCCGACGACGAAGGCGATGACCAGGGCGGCGATGAAGGCGATGAAGAAGATGTCCATGACGATGTCCCCCGTGATGTCCGACCGTGCCCCCCGGCACGGTCTCCGTCCGCCGTTCTCCCGGCGTGCGAGGGGGATTCCCGGCCCCGGCGACACTCAAAGCCCACTTGAGCAAGTCCAGAGCTTCGCCCCAGGATGACGGGCATGACACGACCGCCGCTCAACCGCAGGCTCGCCGAGTTCGGCACGACGATCTTCGCCGAGATGTCCGCGCTCGCCACCCGCACCGGCTCGATCAACCTGGGCCAGGGCTTCCCCGACACCGACGGCCCCGAGGAGATCCGCGAGGCCGCGGTCCGCGCCCTGCGCGCGGGGCACGGCAACCAGTACCCGCCCGGCCCCGGCATCCCCGAGCTGCGCACGGCGGTCGCCGACCACCAGCGCCGCCGCTACGGCCTGGAGTACGACCCCGACAGCGAGGTCCTGGTCACCGCCGGGGCCACCGAGGCGATCGCCGCCGCGCTGCTGGCCCTGGTCGAGCCGGGCGACGAGGTCATCGCCCTGGAGCCGTACTACGACTCGTACGCCGCCTGCGTCGCCATGGCGGGCGGCACCCGCGTGCCCGTCACCCTGCGCCCGCACGACGGCGCCTTCGCGCTCGACCTGGACGAGCTGCGGGCGGCGGTCACCGACCGGACCCGGCTGATCCTGCTCAACACCCCGCACAACCCGACCGGCACCGTCCTCAGCCGCGCCGAGCTCACCGCGATCGCCGAACTCGCCCAGGAGCGCGACCTGCTCGTCGTCACGGACGAGGTCTACGAGCACCTGGTCTTCGACGGCGCCGAACACATCCCGCTGGCGAGCCTGCCGGGGATGCGGGAGCGGACGGTCACCATCGGCTCGGCGGGCAAGACGTACTCCTTCACCGGCTGGAAGGTCGGCTGGATCACCTCGACGCCGGAGCTGACGAGCGCCGTGCGCTCCGCCAAGCAGTTCCTCACCTACGTCTCCTCCGGCCCCTTCCAGTACGCCGTCGCCGAGGCGCTGCGGCTGCCCGACTCCTTCACCGACGGCCTGCGCGCCGAGCTCCAGGCCAAGCGGGACCTGCTGAGCGAGGGCCTGGCCGCCGCGGGCTTCGGCGTGCACCGCCCGGCCGGCACCTACTTCGTCACCACCGACATCCGCCCCCTCGGCGAGACCGACGGCTTCGCCTTCTGCCGGGCGCTGCCGGAACGCGCGGGCGTCGTCGCGATCCCGAACGCGGTCTTCTACGACCACCGCGAGGAGGGCGCCCCCTTCGTCCGCTTCGCGTTCTGCAAGCGCGTCGACGTCCTCCAGGAGGCGGTGGACCGACTGAAGCGGCTGGCCTGAGGGGCGGGGCGGGGGAACCCTGTGGGGAGGGGCCCAGGCTTCCGGCCGGGCCCTGTCCCCGCGCGGGAACGACGGGCTACTCGGTGTCCTTGGGGTGCCGAGTGGAGGCGTACACCAGAACGACGGTCGAGGTCTCGGGGCTGACCAGGTAGCGCACTCGGCCGCCGCTCGTGACCTCGAACTCCCACTGCTCCAGCGCGGATCCCTTCCATTCCTTCGTGGCGAGCTTCCCGCGGAGCTGGTGCTGGCGGTTCCAGTTCTCACGCGACAGCGGGTCGGTGCGCAGCGCCTCCAGGCACCGGTGGGCACTGGACAGCGCCACCCGGCACAGCTCTTCCCAGCCCGTCACCGCCTCCGTGGTGCCGAAGACGACGTTCCACCCGCTCAAGGGCGGAACACTGACGCGATCACCCTTCTTCGGACTCACCCAAGCACCTCGACCGGCCCCAGGTCCTCCCCGTCGAGCGGACGCAGCGCTTCCGTGCGCTGCTCCGGATCGGCGTTGATGCGAGCCGTCGCCCTCCAGGAGACGAGCGCACGGTGCACGGCTTCCCGTGCCCCCAGCTCGGCCGCGTCGGACAGCGCTTCGAGCAGTTCCACGGTGAACGCGCGCATCTCCTCGTCGTCCAGGTGCCGGACCCACGGGAACACCTCGGGCAGCGCCAGGAGCAGCGATCGTGCGCCCTCGTCGTGCTTCATGAGCGCGAGGAAGAGCCGCGACGCCGTCGTGAGGTTCTCTTCGGTGCGCTCCGCGTGCGCGGCCGTCGTCAGCACCATGTCGGGAGCGTCCCTGTGGGTGACGCGCACGGCGCCGAGGGCGGCGGCGCGGGCGGCCACCGCCTTCGGGTTTCTCGAAAGATCAGTGAACGACACCGACTCGGGCTCGGCTCCCAGGTACGCAAGGCTCATACTCAGACTGTACTCAGAGTATGGTCTGAGTACCAGGGGTGCGGCTTGAGAGTGGGCCACCGGGCGCGGGTAGGGTCCCCTCGTCCTTGATCGTCGACGAGGCGATCGGGCACGAGACCCCGGGGGGTACCCGCACATGTCCGCACCGCACTCCGCCGCACCCGAGCCCGCGGCACCGTCCGCAGTCCAGGCCGCGGGCCAGCCCGCGGCCCAGCCCGCGCCGCGATTCGCGCCCAGTCGCCGGGCCGCCCTGTTCGCGCTCGCCGGTGTCGCGGCCGGCGGGGCCGTGCCGTTCGCCGGGGCGGCGCCCGCCGTCGCCGCCGTCGTCCCGCCGGGCGGGGCGGCGCCCGCCGCCGGACCGGCCGCCCCGGTGCCGGGGGCCCGGCTGCCGATGGTGCTCGACCCCACCGATCCCTGGCACTTCGGCGCCCACCCGGCCGGGCCGCTGAGCACCCGGGCGATACCCGGCGGGCTGGAGGTCTCGGACGCGGCCGGTGTCCTCGCGACGCTCACCACGGGGGCGCGGACGGTGACCGTGCGCGGGCCCCGGCGCTGGTTCACCGAGCAGAAGCGGCCCGTCACGGACGCCTTCGACCGGACCCTGACCTCGGGCACGACCGGCTGGGGCCAGTCGCCCGAGGGCGGCTCCTGGATCCCCAACAGCAAGGACGACGCCCACGTCGGGGACTACAAGGTCGAGCAGGGCCGCGCCGTCGTCACGCTCCGGACGCCCGGCGAGAGCCGGCACTCCTACCTCTCCGACAAGAACATCGGCGACGTCCGGGCCCGCGCCCGCTTCTCGTTCGACAAGAAGCCCGTCGGCGGCCCGCTCTCGCTCGCGCTGACCTTCTCCCTCTCGGCCCTGGTCACCCACTACCGGGCCCGCCTGATCGTCACCCCGGCCGGGGACGTGCAGCTCACGATGGAGAAGGCCCTCGACGACAGGAACGTCGTCGTGCTCGCCGCCCCCGTCACCGTCGGCACCGGCTTCGCCGCCTTCGACCACTGGTGGGTGCAGGTCGAGAAGGCCGACGGGACGCTGCGCGCGCGGGCCTGGAAGCACGGCGAGGCCACCCCCGACTGGCGGTTCGCGCTGCGCGACCCCGAGCCGGACACCGCCCTCGGCGCCGGGGCCGTCGGCGTGCGGGCGCACGCCCCCGAGACGGCGGCGGCGGGCACCGAGGCCCGGGTCTACGACTTCCTCGTCGAGGAGGCGTCCTGGACCGACCCGCCGGTGATCAGCCACGACACCTGGGTCCGGGTGCTCCCGGAGCCCTTCGACGGCACCTGGACACCCGCGCTCGCCCAGCGGATCGGCGCCTGGGCGGGCGACCTGTCGCCGGACGCGCTGGCGTACGCCGCCATGTACCTGCCGGGGGCCCCGGCGGTGACCGGGGTCGTCGAGGACGGCGACAAGGTGGCCCGCACCACGCAGGTGCTCGGCACCTCCCGCTACAGCGCGCCCGCCCCGGACACCGGCGAGCGCTCGGTCGGCGCCGACTTCCAGGAGTACCTGGGGATCTCGTACAAGTTCGACGGCTTCCCGGTCCGGCAGCCGGAGACCCCGTACCTGAAGTCGCTCGACTGCTCCGGGTACGTCCGGATGGTCTACGGCTTCCACATGAAGCTGCCGCTCCTGCACGAGAACTCCGCCCCCGACCTGCGCGGACTGCCCCGCACCTCGACGCGGCAGGCGGGCTCCGGGCCGGGTGTGAAGATCGCCGACGGGGGCACCTCGGCCCCGCCGCTGGACGGGCTGCGGATCGGCGACGTGGTCTTCTTCGACCCGGACACGGACCCCTCGGCGGGCGGCCACATCGGGATCTACGCCGGCCAGGACCACCACGGCCTGCGCCGCTTCCTGTCCAGCCGCAAGACGCCCAACGGCCCGACCCTCGCCGACGTCGGCGGCCGGTCGGTGCTCGACGGCGAGCCGGGCGAGACGTACACGGGCAAGCTCCGGGTGATCCGGCGCTTCTGACCCGCGCGCCCCCTCCGTGCCGCGCGGTTGATCGGGTAAACCGATTTGTCGTCCGACGTTTCGCCCGATATGTCGTCTGATGCGTCATCCGATATGCCGTCAGACGTGTCGGATGCGATCGGATTTCCGCGCGCACGGAGGTGCCCCCTGTCCGCCGAGACCCTCGACCGCCCGGCGTCCGCCCCGCGCGCCGCCCCCGCCGGCGCCCGGCGGGTGCCCCGATGGCAGTCCGCGCTGCACCGGGCGGCCCCCGCGCTCGGGCTGTTCGCCGCCGCCCGCCTCACCGGCACCCTGGTCCTCGCCCTGTGGGCCTGGCACCTGGACCGCTCCCCCCGGGCCCTGCTCGCGAAGTCCTGGGACTCCGACTGGTACACCCGGATCGCCGCCCACGGCTACGGCCGCACCGTGCCCTGGGGCGACGGCGCCGTCCAGTCCGACCTGGCCTTCTTCCCGCTCTACCCGGGCCTCGTGCGCGCCGTCGCGACCGTCCTCCCGGTCGCGTACGGGACGGCCGGCCTGCTGCTGTCCTGGCTGGCCGCCGGGGCCGCGGCCTGGGGGATCTACCTGGTCACCGAGCGGATCGCGGGCCGCCGGGCGGCCGTGGTGCTGGTGCTCCTGTGGGGGCTGCTGCCGCACTCGTTCGTGCTGACCATGGCGTACACCGAACCGCTGATGACCGCCTTCGCCGCCTGGTCGCTGTACGCCCTGCTGACCCGCCGCTGGCTCCTCGCCGGCACCCTCGCCGCGCTCGCCGGGCTCTCCCGGCCCAACGGGGTGGCCGTCGCCGCCGCCGTGCTGGCCGCCGTCGCCGTGGAGGTGTGGCGGCGGCGCGGCCGGACCGGGCCGCGCCCCTGGGCGGCGGCCCTGCTCGCCCCGGCCGGCTGGCTCTCGTACGTGCTGTGGGTCGGGGCCCGCACCGGCGATCCGCTCGGCGGCTACTTCGCCGTCCAGGACGGCTGGACCTCCCGTTTCGACCTCGGCCGGGGCGCCCTCCGCTTCGTCCGGGAGATGCTGCGCGGCCCGACCCAGGCGGGCTTCGTGATGGCCCTGGTCATCACCGGTGTCGGGGTGCTGCTCTTCGCGCTGCTCGCGCTCGTGGAGCGCCCGCCGCTGCCGGTGCTCGTCTACACCGGGGTGCTCGTCCTGATCACCGTCGGCGGCTCCGGCTTCTTCGAGTCGAAGCCGCGCTTCCTGCTGCCCGCCTTCCCGCTGCTGCTCCCGGTGGCCCTGGCACTGACGAGAGCCCGGCCACGCGCCGCGATCCTGGTGATCGCGGGCCTGGCCGGGCTCTCGTTCGGCTACGGGCCGTACGTGCTCACGCTGGCACGCATGGCCGTATAGGCGCCATGGGCGTCAGAGGCGCCCCAGGCGTCAGGAGGCGTGGCTCACTCGCCGGGCTCGCCCGGCTCCTTGTCCTCCGGGGTCTCCAGGCCGAACTGCTCGACGACCCACTTGTCGAACTCGATCGAGGCGCGGACCCAGCTGACGGTGGAGGACACGAAGTGCTCCAGCGACACGCCCGTGCCGATCAGCATCTGGGCCTCGCCGATGAGGCGGAGGGTGGCCGAGCCGTCCTCCTCCTCGTGCAGGTGGGTGTAGACCTTGGGCCACAGGGTGCGCCGGTTCCAGTCGTCGATCGCGTCGAGGACCTTGGCGCGGTCGTCCGCCGCGTGCGGGCGGTCGTAGAACGTGCGGACCGAGAAGACCTGCTGCTCGTCCTCGCCGCGGAACATGAAGTACGTGCGGAATTCCTCCCACGGCGCCGCGAGGTCACCCTCGTCGTCGACGACGTACTTCAGCTCCATCTGGTCGAGGAGCTGCTTCACCAGGTCCTGGTCGGGAACGACGGGGCCCGCCGGTCCTGCGGCCTGGGGCTGGGGCTGACCCCCGAAATTCGGAATCGAGGACGGGTCGATGCTCACCGGGATTTCCCTTCGTACGGATGCGGCCATCCTCCCTCATGCCGGGCGGGGGGTGGCAAGCCCCCACGGCCCGGATCCGCTGCAAGCTGATCCGGGCCGCGGGGGCGCCGCTCCGGGAGCCGGTCAGACCTCGGCCCGGCCGACGATCAGGCCGTCCTCGAAGCGGTCCACCCGGACCGTGTCCCCGTCGCGGACCTCGCCGGACAGGATCTCCCGGGCCAGCCGGTCGCCGATCGCGGACTGGATCAGGCGGCGCAGCGGCCGGGCGCCGTACGCCGGGTCGTTGCCCTCGTCGGCCAGCCAGGCCAGGGCCTCGGGGGTGACCTCCAGGGTGAGCCGGCGGTCGGCGAGGCGGCGGGCCAGCCGGTCGATCTGGAGGCGCGCGATGCGGCCCAGCTCGTCCCGGTCCAGGGCGGAGAAGACCACGATCTCGTCGAGCCGGTTGAGGAACTCGGGCTTGAAGCTGGCCCGGACCACGTCCAGCACCCGGGCCCGCTTCTCGTCCTCGGAGGTCCCCTGGTCGACCAGGTACTGGCTGCCCAGGTTCGAGGTCAGGATCAGGATCGTGTTGCGGAAGTCGACCGTGCGGCCCTGGCCGTCGGTGAGCCGCCCGTCGTCCAGGACCTGGAGCAGCACGTCGAAGACCTCCGGGTGCGCCTTCTCCACCTCGTCGAGCAGCACCACGCTGTACGGGCGGCGGCGGACGGCCTCGGTGAGCTGGCCGCCCTCCTCGTAGCCGACGTAGCCGGGGGGCGCGCCGACGAGCCGGGCGACGGAGTGCTTCTCGCCGTACTCCGACATGTCGATGCGGACCATGGCCCGCTCGTCGTCGAAGAGGAAGTCGGCGAGGGCCTTCGCCAGCTCGGTCTTGCCGACGCCGGTGGGGCCGAGGAAGAGGAAGGAGCCGGTGGGCCGGTCCGGGTCGGCGATGCCCGCGCGGGTGCGGCGGACGGCGTCGGAGACGGCGCGGACGGCCTCGCTCTGGCCGATCAGGCGGCGGCCGAGCTCGTCCTCCATGCGCAGCAGCTTCTGCGTCTCGCCCTCCAGGAGCCGCCCGGCGGGGATGCCGGTCCAGGCGCCGACGACGTCGGCGATGTCGTCCGGGCCGACCTCCTCCTTGACCATGGTGTCCTTCTGGGCCTCGCGCTCGGCCTCGGTGGCCTCGGCCAGCTCCCGCTCCAGGCCCGGGATCTCCCCGTACAGCAGCTTGGAGGCGGTGTCGAAGTCGCCGTCGCGCTGGGCGCGCTCGGCGAGCCCGCGCTGCGCGTCGAGGCGCTCCTTGAGCTCGCCGACCCGGTTGAGGGACTGCTTCTCCTTCTCCCAGCGGGCGGTGAGCCCGCGCAGCTCCTCCTCGCGGTCGGCGAGGTCGCGGCGCAGCTTCTCCAGGCGCTGGACGCTGGCGGCGTCGGTCTCCTTGGAGAGGGCGAGCTCCTCCATCCTGAGCCGGTCGACGGAGCGCTGGAGCTCGTCGATCTCGACGGGCGAGGAGTCGATCTCCATGCGCAGCCGGCTGGCGGCCTCGTCGACGAGGTCGATGGCCTTGTCGGGCAGGAAGCGGGAGGTGATGTACCGGTCGGACAGGGTCGCGGCGGCCACCAGGGCGGAGTCGTTGATCTGCACCTTGTGGTGGGCCTCGTAGCGGCCCTTGAGCCCGCGCAGGATGGCGACGGTGTCCTCGACGCTCGGCTCGGCGACCAGGACCTGCTGGAAGCGGCGCTCCAGGGCGGGGTCCTTCTCGATCCGCTCGCGGTACTCGTCGAGGGTGGTGGCCCCGACCATGCGCAGCTCGCCGCGGGCCAGCATGGGCTTCAGCATGTTGCCGGCGTCCATGGCGGAGTCGCCGCCGGCGCCCGCGCCGACGACGGTGTGCAGCTCGTCGATGAAGGTGATGACCTCGCCGTCGCTCTCCTTGATCTCGGAGAGGACGGTCTTCAGGCGCTCCTCGAACTCGCCGCGGTACTTCGCGCCGGCGACCATGGCGCCGAGGTCGAGCGAGATCAGCCGCTTGTTCCGCAGCGACTCGGGCACGTCGCCCTTCACGATCCGCTGGGCGAGGCCCTCGACGACGGCGGTCTTGCCGACGCCGGGCTCGCCGATGAGGACCGGGTTGTTCTTGGTGCGGCGGGAGAGGACCTGGACGACGCGCCGGATCTCGTGGTCGCGGCCGATGACCGGGTCCAGCTTGCCCTCGCGGGCGGCGGCGGTGAAGTCGGTGCCGAACTTCTCCAGGGCCTTGTACGAGCCCTCCGGGTCGGCGGTGGTCACGCGGCGGGTGCCCCGGCTCTTCTCGAAGGCGTCCTGGAGGCGGGCGGCGGTGGCGCCCTGCGCGTCGAGGACGCGGCCGGACTGCCCGCCCTTGGCGGCGGTGCCGATGAGCAGGTGCTCGGTGGAGATGAAGTCGTCGCCCAGCTTCTTCGCGCGGTCGGCGGCGTCGGCGATCACCGCGAGGAGCTCGCGGTTGGGCTGCGGGGGCGCGACCGTGGAGCCGGTGACGCTGGGCAGCGCGGCGAGCAGCCGCTCCGCTCCGGAGCGTACGGCGGCCTGGTCGGCCTCGACGGCGGCGAGCAGGTCGGTGATGTTCTCGTTGTCCTGACCCGCGAGCAGCGCCAGGAGAAGATGCGCGGGGGTCAGATCGGCGTGCCCCTGGGACACGGCGCGGCTGCTCGCCGCGTTCAGCGCGTCCCGGCTCCTGTTGGTCAGTTCGGCGTCCACGTGCGGGGTCTCCTCCGTTGAGCTCGACTCGTACGTACTCCTCGTACCCGTATGACTCATACAGCGTACATAAAGTTGAGTCTATTCCACTCAAGGTCCGCCGGAGTATCGGCGGGGGGCCGCGCGGCGGTAGTTTCCGGGCATGGCGACTGACCCGAGGAACCCCGGCGACACCTATCTCAGCTTCTGGCGCGAGTACCACATGAGCACCCTGACCACGCTCCGCCCGAACGGCACCCCGCACGTGGTGGCGGTCGGTGTCACGTACGACCCGGAGCAGGGGCTGGCCCGGGTGATCACCAACAGGCACAGCCGGAAGGTCGCCAACGTGCTGGCGGCGGGCGAGGAGGGCGCGAAGGTCGCCGTCTGCCAGGTCGACAAGGGGCGCTGGGCCACCCTGGAGGGCGTCGCCCGGATCCGCACGGAGCCGGAGGTGGTCGCGGACGCGGTGGACCGCTACGCGGCGCGCTACGGGCGCACCCCGGCCCCGAACCCGGACCGGGTGGTCATCGAGATCGCGCTGACCCGCGCGATGGGCCGGGCGTAGCGGACCGGAATCCGGCCGTCCGGCCGGAGACGCACAGCGGCGCCATCGCGTTTCAGGTCCGCGATGGCGCCGCTGTGTGGGGGAAGTGCCGGAGCGATCTACAACGACGGGGGAATCGCTCAGGCACTGCGGGGGGTGGCGGTGATGGCCTCGGCTTCGACCAGCTGGTGGTCCCGCTGGTCGAGATTGACGAAGATCATGCCGTACCGGATGGCACAGCGGACGGGCTGCGGGGCGCCACGGGGCCGGCGCATACACCGGTAGGCACGGACGTCCTCGTCCTGTTCCCGGGCGACGACGATCGGTTCTCCGAAGAGGGTGACCATCAGCGAGTCGCCACGGTGGGGGATGGCCGTGACGAGATCGACGAAGTGCCACCCGGACCGGTAGGCCGAAGCCATCTCCCGCCGGAAGGACCGGTCGTCCGGGGGCACGGTCATGCGTCCGCGTCCGCCGGGCTGGAGTCCCACACCGGGTCGAGCATCCCGGCCGGAACGAAGTCCCAGACGGGGTCAATCGGTGCCGCGACGACCGTGGCGGGCGTGCTGTCCCACACCGGGTCGCTGACGGCCAGCGCTCCTACTGCCGCCGCCCCAATGAAGACGGAAGCAAGTATCGAGCGAAGCAGTTTCGTGGACATGAGCGGCTTCGACCTCACTTGATGGTTTCCTCTCCCCCGCGTACAAGACGATGGCTCAGTCTTTGCGCTCGCACCACTGGGGCAATGCATCATGTTCCTGAAATACAGGATCCTGGGGGATGTGCATATGCCGCAGAAACTGACAGAACCGACACATCCCCACGGGCATGTCGACCTCTGTGCAGCCGGAACGGACTTGTACGCAAGTGCGTTGCGGATCGGACGAATAACCAGGACCGAGGCAGAAGCCGCACCTTGTCTCATGGACCTCGACCTGCTGCATCCCGATCCGGACGATCCCTCCTGGCTGCGGCCCGTCCCGCCCTCCGCGGCGCTCGCCCGGCTCGTACAGCCCCTGGAACGCGAGATCCAGGACCGGCGCGCTCTGGCCATGGGCCTCTCCAGCACCTTCGAACCCTTCATGGCCATCAGCGCCCAGGACCCCTCGACCACCCACGCCATCACCGTGCTCGAAGGCATCCACCGCATCGACGCCGTCCTCGGCCGGGCCACCGCCGAGTGCTCGCAGGAACTCCTCACCGTCCAGCCCGGCGGCGGCCGCAGCGAACACACCCTCAACACCGCCCTCAACCGCGTCCAGCCGCTCCTGGACCGCGGCGTCCGGGTCCGCACCCTCTATCAGCACACCGCCCGCCACAGCCCCGGCATGCAGGTCTACCTGGAACAGGCCGGCATGAACCGGCTCCAGGTCCGCACCCTGGAGGAGAGCATCGAGCGGCTCATCATCATCGACCGCTCCATCGCCCTCATCCCCGCCCGCCAGGACCGCCAGGTCGCCCTCGAACTGCGCCACCCCGGGCTCGTGGAGTACCTGGCGACCGTCTTCGAACAGTCCTGGGCCCGCGCCACCCCCTTCGGCGAACAGGTCCCGGGCGCCCAGCGCAGGGACGGCATCAGCGGCGTCCAGCACTCCATCGCCAAGCTGCTGGTCGAGGGCCACGTCGACGAGGCCATCGCCCGCCGCCTCGGCATGAACGTGCGCACCTGCCGCGCCCACATCGCCAAGCTGGCCACCACCCTCGGCAGCGGCAGCCGCGCCCAGCTCGGCTTCCTCATCGCCCAGTCCGGAATACTCGACGAGGCCCCCGCCGCGGATGCGGAAGGGGCCTCGGGAGCGTCCTGAGACGTACGGGAAGGGCTGCCGGCCGGGGCCGGCGGTCACGGGCTACTCGCCGCGCTTGTGCCCCGGCCGCCAGACGACCAGCGCGCTGGCCTGCTGCACGTCCGTGTAGGGCACCAGGTCCCGCCGGTACGAGGCGTGGACCTGGGCCTCGCGCTGGCGCATCGCCGCCGCCGCGCCCTCGACCGCCGAGGACAGCTCGGCGATCCGGCTCTGCAACGCCGCGACCTGGTTCTCCAGTTCGATGATGCGCTTGATGCCGGCCAGGTTGATGCCCTCGTCCTGCGACAGCTGCTGCACCTGGCGGAGCAGCTCGATGTCGCGGGCCGAATAGCGGCGCCCGCGGCCCGCGGTGCGGTCCGGGGACACCAGGCCCAGACGGTCGTACTGGCGGAGGGTCTGCGGGTGCAGACCGGACAGCTGGGCCGCCACCGAGATGACGTACACCGGCGTCTCGTCGGTCAGCTGGTACGGATTACGGCGACGACCGTCCATGTCCTCAAGCTCCCTTCGCGGCCTGGAACAGCTCTGCCCTGGGGTCTTCACCCGCCGTGGCCTCGCGGTAGGTCTCCAGGGCCTCGCGGGCCTTGTCGCCCAGGTCCTGCGGCACCGCGATCTCCACGGTCACCAGGAGGTCGCCGCGCGTGCCGTCCTTGCGGACGGCGCCCTTGCCCCGCGCGCGCATGGTGCGCCCGTTGGGCGTGCCCGCGGGCAGCTTCAGGGTGACCGGGGGGCCGCCCAGCGTCGGGACCTTGACCTCGCCGCCGAGCGCCGCCTCGGCGAAGCTGACGGGCACCGTGACGGTGAGGTTGTCGTCCCTGCGGCCGAACACCGGGTGCGCGTCGACGTGCACGACGACGTACAGGTCGCCGTTCTGCCCGCCGCGCTCGCCCGGGGCGCCCTTGCCGCGCAGCCGGATCTTCTGGCCGTCGCTGACACCCGCCGGGATGCGCACCTGCATGGTCCGCGAGGACTTGGCCCGGCCGCTGCCCTTGCAGACCTCGCAGGGGTTCTCCGCGATCAGGCCGCGGCCCTTGCAGTCCACGCACGGGTCGGTCAGCGAGAAGCCGCCGCCGCTGCCGCGCGAGACCTGCCCGGTGCCGACGCAGGTCGGGCACACCCGGGGGGTGCCGTTCTTGTCGCCGGTGCCCGAACACGCCTTGCAGGGCTGCTGGCTGGACATCCGCAGGGGCACGGTGGCGCCCTCGATGGCCTCGGTGAAGCTGAGCGTCACCTCGGACTCGATGTCCTGCCCGCGGCGCGGCTGGGTGCGGGTGCCCGCACCGCCGGCGCCGCGGTTGAACAGGCCGCCGAAGACGTCCCCGAGACCGCCGCCGCCCCCGAAGCCACCGGCTCCGCCGGGGCCCTGGGCGCCGCCGAAGAGGTCGCCCAGGTCGAAGTTGAACGAGCCGCCGCCGCCCGGCCCGGCACGGAAGCCTCCGTTGCCGAACAGGGCGCGGGCCTCGTCGTACTCCTTGCGCTTCTTGGGGTCGCCGAGGACGTCGTTCGCCTCGGAGATCTCCTTGAAGCGCTCCTCCGCCTTGGTGTCGCCCTTGTTGGCGTCCGGGTGGTTCTCGCGGGCGAGCTTCCGGTACGCCTTCTTGATCTCGGCGTCGGTGGCGTCCTTGGGGACGCCGAGAACCTTGTAGTAGTCCTTCTCGACGAAGTCCTTCGTACTCATCGACGTCCCTCCTTCCGGACGGTCACTGCGTCACCCCTCTTCGGGGGCACCGCTCTCCTCGTCGGCCTTCGACTCTTCCTTGCCGGCCGGGGCCGCGCCCGGCTGGGGCTCGGCGACGGCCACGCGCGCGGGCCGAATGGTCCGCTCGCCGATCCGGTACCCCGGCTGCAGGATCGCCACGCAGGTCGTCTCGGTGACGTCCGGCGCGTACGAGTGCATCAGGGCCTCGTGGATCGTCGGGTCGAAGGGCTCGCCCTCCTTGCCGAACTGCTGGAGGCCCATCTTGGCGGCGACGGTCTCCAGCGACTCGGCGACCGACTTGAAGCCGCCGACGAGCTCGCCGTGCTCGCGGGCCCGGCCGATGTCGTCGAGCACGGGCAGCAGTTCGGTCAGGAGGCTCGCCACGGCGATCTCCTTGACCGTCACGCGGTCCCGCTCGACCCGGCGGCGGTAGTTCTGGTACTCGGCCTGCAGGCGCTGGAGGTCCGCGGTGCGCTCGCCGAGCGCCGTACGGGCCTGGTCCAGCTGCGCCAGCAGGGCCACGTCACTCGCGTCCCCGGCCGGGGCCGCCCCCTCCGCCTTGTCGGCGGAGGCGGCGGCGGTCTCGGGCTCCTCGGGCGTGCCCTCGGCGGGGACTTCGGGCTTCTCGTCGAAGCCCGGGGTCTCCTCCGACATCAGGCAGCGCCGCCCTTCGGCTTCTCGTCGTCGACGATCTCGGCGTCGACGACGTCGTCGTCGGCCTTGGCCTGCTGGGCACCCTCGGCGCCGGCGGCACCCTGGGCGGCCTGGGCGTCGGCGTACATCGCCTGGCCGAGCTTCTGGGAGACGGCCGCGACCTTCTCGGTGGCGGTGCGGATCTCCGCGGAGTCCTCGCCCTTGAGCTTCTCCTTCAGCTCGGCGACGGCGGTCTCGACCTCGGTCTTGACGTCGCCGGGGACCTTGTCCTCGTTGTCCTTGAGGAACTTCTCCGTCTGGTAGACGAGCTGCTCGCCCTGGTTGCGGCTCTCGGCGGCCTCGCGGCGGCGGTGGTCCTCCTCCGCGTACTGCTCGGCCTCCTCACGCATCCGGTTGACCTCGTCCTTCGGCAGCGAGGAGCCGCCGGTGACGGTCATCTTCTGCTCCTTGCCCGTGCCCAGGTCCTTGGCGGTCACGTGCATGATGCCGTTGGCGTCGATGTCGAAGGCGACCTCGATCTGCGGGACGCCGCGCGGGGCCGGCGGGAGGCCGGTCAGCTCGAACATGCCGAGCTTCTTGTTGTACGCCGCGATCTCGCGCTCGCCCTGGTAGACCTGGATCTGCACGGACGGCTGGTTGTCCTCGGCCGTCGTGAAGATCTCGGACCGCTTGGTCGGGATCGTGGTGTTGCGCTCGATGAGCTTGGTCATGATGCCGCCCTTGGTCTCGATGCCGAGGGACAGCGGGGTGACGTCGAGGAGCAGGACGTCCTTGACCTCGCCCTTGAGGACACCGGCCTGCAGGACGGCGCCGATGGCGACGACCTCGTCCGGGTTCACGCCCTTGTTGGCCTCGTTGCCGCCGGTCAGCTCCTTGACGAGCTCCGCGACGGCCGGCATACGGGTCGAGCCGCCGACGAGGACCACGTGGTCGATCTCGGACAGCGCGATGCCGGCGTCCTTGATGACGTTGTGGAACGGGGTCTTGCAGCGGTCCAGGAGGTCCGCGGTCAGCTGCTGGAACTGCGCGCGGGTGAGCTTCTCGTCCAGGTGCAGCGGGCCCTCGGCGGAGGCCGTGATGTACGGCAGGTTGATCGAGGTCTCCGTGGAGGAGGACAGCTCGATCTTCGCCTTCTCGGCCGCCTCGCGCAGACGCTGGAGGGCCATCTTGTCCTTGGACAGGTCCACGCCGTGCCCGTTGGCGAACTGCTTCACCAGGTAGTCGACGACGCGCTGGTCCCAGTCGTCGCCACCGAGGTGGTTGTCACCGTTGGTGGCCTTCACCTCGACGACGCCGTCGCCGATCTCCAGGAGGGACACGTCGAAGGTGCCGCCACCGAGGTCGAAGACGAGGATCGTCTGGTCGTCCTTGTCGAGGCCGTACGCCAGGGCGGCGGCGGTCGGCTCGTTGACGATGCGCAGGACGTTGAGGCCCGCGATCTCGCCGGCCTCCTTGGTGGCCTGGCGCTCCGAGTCGTTGAAGTATGCGGGGACGGTGATGACCGCGTCGGTCACCTTCTCGCCCAGGTACGCCTCGGCGTCGCGCTTCAGCTTCTGGAGGATGAACGCCGACATCTGCTGCGGGTTGAAGCTCTTCCCGTCCAGCTCGATCTTCCAGTCGGTGCCCATGTGGCGCTTCACGGACCGGATGGTCCGGTCGACGTTGGTGACCGCCTGGCGCTTGGCGACCTCGCCGACGAGCACCTCGCCGTTCTTGGCGAAGGCGACGACGGACGGCGTGGTCCTGGCGCCTTCGGCGTTGGTGATGACGGTGGGCTCGCCGCCTTCGAGAACGCTGACGACGGAGTTAGTGGTGCCCAGGTCGATGCCGACCGCACGTGCCATTTCGATTCCTCCAGCTGACTGCTGACTGACTTGAGTGGATCTGACTCAAGGATGCATCACACCCGAGCCGGAGTCAACAGACTTGAGTGGACCCGACTCAAGTCTTCACTCTCCTCCTCGCTCAGGGAGCCTCACTCAAAGGGTCGCAGAGGGCGCGTCATTCCCCGATAAGGACCGCCGGCGCGTGAGAGAGTCCGGACAAATCCCATGATTCTCGCCAGTCTCATGATTCCTACCGGTCCCATGATTCTCCCCAGGAGGTACGCGCGCATGACGGCGAAACGCGCGGTGGACGTGGCGGGCGGGCTGGCCCTGCTGGCCCTGCTCTCCCCGCTGATCGCCCTCGTCGCCCTCTCGGTCGCCCTCGGCACCAGCAGCCCGCGCGGGGCGCTGCGCCGCCGCCCGGTCGCGGGGCGGGGCGGGCGCGTCTTCACGATGCTGACCTTCCGCACCAGGAGCCCGCTGGCCACGCTGCCGCTGCTGCTGCACGTCGTGCGGGGCGAGATGTCGCTGGTGGGGCCCTGCCCGCTGGCGCCCGGCCACCGGGAGTCCACCGGCGACGGACGGCGCCGGCTGACCGTACGCCCGGGGATGACGGGACTCTGGCAGATCAGCGGGCGCTCGGAGCTGCCCTGGGAGGAGCGCGAGCTGCTGGACCTCCACTATGTGGACCACCACTGGCTCGGCATGGACCTGGTGATCCTTGCGCGTACGCTTCCTGCAGTCCGCCGACGCCGCAACGCACCGCCGACGGCAAGGGTTGCCTGAGCGACACAGATCACCGTGAGCTCCGCTACAGTGCGGCGCCACGAGCGGGTAATCTCGGCACGGACTGAATAAGTTACCGCTTAGTAGGCCCGACTGGCCCCCGCCCGAGGAGCCCCTCATGCAGCTCGCCGCGATCATCGTGTCGCTGGCCCTGACCGTGGTCGGCGTTGCCCTGCTCGCTCGCGCCATCGGTCAGTTCGTCCGCTACTTCAAGCTGGGCCAGCGCCTCCCGGCCGGCGCCCGGACCGACAACCCCTACCAGCGCAGCGTGACGCTCGTCCGGGAGTTCCTCGGCCACACGCGCATGAACCGCTGGGGCATCGTCGGCTTCGCCCACTGGTTCGTCGCCGTCGGCTTCCTGACCCTGCCGCCCACCCTCGCGCAGGCGTTCGGGCAGCTCTTCCAGGCCGACTGGACGCTGCCGGTCATCGGCGGCTTCCTGCCGTTCGAGCTGTACATCGAGTTCATCGGCGTCATGACCATCCTCGGCATCGCCGTCCTCATGGTCATCCGTCTGCTGAGCCTCCCGGGCCGGGCCGGCCGCAAGTCTCGCTTCGCCGGCTCCAAGGCGGGCCAGGCGTACTTCGTCGAGTACGTCATCCTCACCATCGGCCTCGCGATCTACGTGCTGCGCGGCCTCGAAGGCGCGATCCACCACGTCGAGGGCTACGAGGCCGCGTACTTCGCCTCGTACCCCCTGGTCCTCGCCTTCAAGGGCCTGAGCGTCGCGACCCTGCAGAACCTGATCTACCTCACCGCCATGGTCAAGATCAGCACCTCGTTCATCTGGATGATCGTGGTCTCGCTGAACACCAACATGGGCGTCGCCTGGCACCGCTTCCTCGGCTTCCCGAACATCTGGTTCAAGCGCAACGCCACCGGCGAGACCGCCCTCGGCGCGCTCCAGCCGATGACCTCCGGCGGCAAGCCGATCGACTTCGAGGACCCGGGCGAGGACGACGTCTACGGCGTCTCCCAGGTCGAGCAGTTCTCCTGGAAGGGCCTGCTCGACTTCTCCACCTGCACCGAGTGCGGCCGCTGCCAGTCGCAGTGCCCCGCCTGGAACACCGGCAAGCCGCTCTCCCCCAAGCTCCTCATCATGTCGCTCCGCGACCACGCCCACGCCAAGGCGCCGTACCTGCTCGCGGGCGGCGGCAAGACCATGGAGGGCGAGGAGAAGGCCACCGAGGAGCAGCTCAAGGACGTCCCCGCCGCGGCCCTGGCCGAGGCCGAGCGCCCCCTCATCGGCACCGCCGAGGAGAACGGCGTCATCGACCCCGACGTCCTGTGGTCCTGCACCACCTGCGGCGCCTGCGTCGAGCAGTGCCCGGTCGACATCGAGCACATCGACCACATCGTCGACATGCGCCGCTACCAGGTGATGATCGAGTCCGCGTTCCCGTCCGAGGCGGGCACGATGCTCAAGAACCTGGAGAAGAAGGGCAACCCCTGGGGCCTGGCCAAGAAGCAGCGGGTCGAGTGGACCAAGGAGGTCGACTTCGAGGTCCCGATCATCGGGAAGGACGCGGAGGACCTCTCCGAGTTCGACTACCTCTACTGGGTCGGCTGCGCCGGCGCCCTGGAGGACCGCGCCAAGAAGACCACGAAGGCGTTCGCGGAGCTGCTGAACATCGCGGGCGTCAAGTTCGCGATCATGGGCGGCGACGAGAAGTGCACCGGTGACTCCCCCCGCCGCCTCGGCAACGAGCCGCTGTTCCAGCAGCTCGCCCAGGAGAACGTCGCCATGCTGAACATGGCGTTCGGCGAGGACGACGACGACCCGGAGACGAAGAAGCCGAAGTCGGCGAAGAAGATCGTCTCGACCTGCCCGCACTGCTTCAACACCATCGCCAACGAGTACCCGCAGCTCGGCGGCGAGTACGAGGTCATCCACCACACCCAGCTGCTCCAGCACCTCATCGACGAGGGCAGGCTGGTCCCGGTGACCCCGGTCGACGGCCTGATCACCTACCACGACCCGTGCTACCTGGGCCGCCACAACAAGGTCTACACGCCCCCGCGCGAGATCATGTCCGCCGTCCCGGGCCTGCGCCAGCAGGAGATGCACCGCCACAAGGAGCGCGGCTTCTGCTGCGGCGCCGGCGGCGCGCGGATGTGGATGGAGGAGCGGATCGGCAAGCGCATCAACACCGAGCGCGTCGACGAGGCCCTGTCCCTCAACCCGGACATCGTCTCCACCGCCTGCCCGTTCTGCCTGGTCATGCTGACGGACTCGGTCAACGGCAAGAAGAACGACGGCAAGGCCAAGGAGAGCCTCCAGGTCGTGGACGTGGCCCAGCTGCTCCTCGACTCGGTGAAGACCCCGGCCGACCCGGAGCCGGCCGAGGAGCCGGAGCCCGAGCCGGAGCCGGCGGCGTGACACCGACGCCGTAGCACCTACGAGACGAGAGGGCCGTGACCGCCGCAGCCGGCGGGGGCGGCCCTCTCGCCGTACCGCCGTCCGACCGAGGGACGACCCCTAGGGGATGTCACAGCTCTGCCGCACTCCGCCGCCGGGGAGCGATCCCGCGGCGGGAGCGGGTACGTTCATGGACGTGGCTGGATTCAGGAACGGACGCGGCCGGGCCGGCGGCCCCCCGCGGCAACCGCAACAACCGCAGCACCCGCAACGCCCGCAGCAGGGGCCCTACGGGTACGAGGCGGCTCCTCCGCCGTACCCGCAGCAGTACCCCCCGCAGCAGTACGGGCAGCAGCCCCCGCAGCAGGCGTACGGCGAGCCGGAGTACTTCGGCGACCCGCAGCAGCAGCCGTACGGGCAGCAGCAGCCCCCGCACCCGCACGACCGGCAGCAGTACGCGGCGGCGAACAACCCGGGCCACACCCAGGTCTTCAGCGTGCACGACGACCCGTACGGCCAGGGCGCCACGTACCAGGCCGGCGCCGCCCCCGTGCCGACGGGCCCGCGGCTGCACTGGAAGGCGCTGCTGAGCGGCATCGTGCTGCGCCCGGCGGACACGTTCCTGCGGATGCGGGACCACGCGGTGTGGGGCCCGGCGCTGATCGTGACGCTGCTCTACGGGCTGCTCGCGATCTTCGGCTTCGAGAAGACCGGCACGGAGACGGTCGACCCGACGGTCTCGGCCGCGCTGATCACGGCCGTCGCCTTCGTGGTCGGCAGCCTGATCCTGGGCACGGTGACCCACACCCTCGCGCGCCAGCTCGGCGGCGACGGGGCCTGGCAGCCGACGGTCGGCCTGTCGATGCTGATCATGTCGCTCACGGACGCCCCGCGCCTGGTCTTCGCGGCCTTCCTGGGCGGCGAGAACGGCCTGGTGCAGGTCATCGGCTGGCTGACCTGGCTGGCGGCGGGCGCCCTGTTCACGGTCATGGTGAGCCGCTCACACGACCTCCCGTGGCCGAAGGCCCTGGGGGCGTCGGCGATCCAGCTGGTGGCCCTGCTTAGCCTGATCAAGCTGGGCACGCTGTAGGAGCCGGCCGCTGAGAGGCGTGAGAAAGGCCCCGCCGGGGATCCCGGACGGGGCCTTCGCACGCGTACCGCTGCGCGCGATCCCACTTACGCAGGTACGGCACGAGGGGTGACCATGGCCCGGACCGAGTACTACGACGACCCGAACGCGCCCAAGCCGAACAGCATGGTCGTCGCGGCTTCGGCCGTCGTCACCGACGAGCAGGGGCGCATCCTGCTCCAACGTCGACGCGACAACGATCTGTGGGCCCTCCCCGGCGGGGGCATGGACCTCACCGACTCGCTGCCCGGGACGGCCGTCCGCGAGGTCAAGGAAGAGACCGGCCTGGACGTGGAGATCACGGGACTCGTCGGCACGTACACCGACCCGAGGCACGTCATCGCCTACACGGACGGCGAGGTGCGCCGGCAGTTCAACGTCTGCTTCACCGCGCGGATCGTCGGCGGAGAACTGGCGATCTCGGACGAGTCGACGGAGCTACGGTTCGTCCGTCCGGACGAACTGGGCCAACTCCCGATGCACCACACGCAGCGGCTCAGGCTCCGCCACTTCCTGGAGCACCGCGAGCGGCCCTATCTCGGCTGACCTGATCGCTTCCGTCCCGCTTCCGATCCGGTGGACTACCCAGGGAACCGGGGTCCTCGACCTCCTGGCGGAGGCGCGGGACGGACCGGAAGCGGACGGCGAGGGCCCGCCTCAGGCGTCGAGGACCTGGCCCTCGCGCTTGACGACGGGCGGCTCGACGGACCAGGGAAAGTTGATCCACTCGTCGGTCTTCTTCCACACGTACTCGCACTTCACGAGGGAGTGCGACTTCTCGTAGATGACGGCGGAGCGGACCTCGGCGACGTGGTCGACGCAGAAGTCGTGGACCAGCTTGAGCGTCTTGCCGGTGTCGGCGACGTCGTCGGTGATCAGGACCTTCTTGTCGGAGAAGTCGATCGCGTCGGGCACCGGCGCGAGCATGACCGGCATCTCCAGGGTGGTCCCCACGCCCGTGTAGAACTCGACGTTCACGAGGTGGATGTTCTTGCAGTCCAGGGCGTAGGCCAGACCGCCGGCGACGAAGACGCCGCCGCGGGCGATGGAGAGCACGATGTCGGGCTCGTAGCCGTCGTCGGCGATGGTCTGGGCGAGCTCGCGGACGGCGGTCCCGAAGCCCTCGTACGTCAGGTTCTCGCGTACTTCACTCATGCCTGCGACCGCCTCACACCTGGGTCCGATGGAAGTTCAAGTAGGAGCGGGAGGCCGTCGGGCCCCGCTGCCCCTGGTACCGCGAGCCGTACCGCTCGCTGCCGTACGGGAACTCGGCGGGCGAGCTGAGCCGGAACATGCACAGCTGCCCGATCTTCATTCCCGGCCAGAGCTTGATCGGCAGGGTGGCCAGGTTCGACAGCTCCAGGGTCACGTGCCCCGAGAAACCGGGGTCGATGAACCCGGCGGTCGAGTGCGTGACGAGCCCGAGCCGCCCCAGGGAGCTCTTCCCCTCCAGGCGCGACGCGATGTCGTCCGGCAGGGTGATGACCTCGTAGGTCGAGGCGAGCACGAACTCGCCGGGGTGCAGGATGAACGCCTCGTCCCCCTCGGGCTCGACCTGGCGGGTCAGGTCCAGCTGCTCGATGGCGGGGTCGATGTGGGGGTGGCGGTGGTTCTCGAACACCCGGAAGAAGCGGTCAAGCCTCACGTCGATGCTCGAGGGCTGCACCATGGATTCGTCGTACGGGTCGATGCGCACCCGTCCGGCATCGATCTCGGCCCGGATGTCCTTGTCTGAGAGAAGCACGCTCCCACGATACGCAGAGGGTGCGGAGCTCCCCCAATCGGGAAGCACCCACACCCTCCGGACATCGTCAGCGCTGCCCGATCTCCACGGGCACCGCATGCCGCAGCCGCGCACACCGCGGACACCGGACGAGCCGCGCGGGCCCGATCCGTCCCGCGCCGAGATGCTGCAGCGGGAACGAAGCGGTGCTGAAAACGTGCCCCTCGGCACAACGGACGACGGTGCGCTCCATCGAACCCATCAAGTCCCTTCCCCGACAACCCAAGTGGTGGACGAGAGAGCCACATTAGGGGATCAACGGGACACGACTCCACGCGGCACTCCGCAGCCCCCGGACGGACGCGCTTCGCCTCAAGTGGCGCATGGGGTACAGTGTGCAACGATGTCGCACCCGATCTTGGGGGCGGTTTTCGCGGATGTAGTTTAATGGTAGAACATGAGCTTCCCAAGCTTATAGCGCGGGTTCGATTCCCGTCATCCGCTCGTAGAGACGAAGGCCCAGGTCATTGACCTGGGCCTTCGTCGTTGTCCGGCTCAGAGCCGTGCACCATGCCGCCGGCGCCGGCGGCGAGCACCCGCGACCGGCTCGGGCAGGCCGTCAGGGTCGTGCGGATCATGCCGGTGCCGTACTCGGAGGCGATGGTCAGC
>NZ_JBEZHM010000074.1:0-31056 GCF_040650575.1 Streptomyces sp. NPDC048659
TGCGCCAGCTGCCACGGGACCGGCGGTCAGGGCACCTCCGACGGCCCGTCCCTGGTCGGCGTGGGCTCGGCGGCCGTGGACTTCCAGGTCGGCACTCCGCGCCCTGGCTGCCGCACGGCTGCGAGCGGCCCGGCGACGGCTGGTCCTTCGACGCGCACCTGCCCGCGCAGGCCGCCGGCACCCAGCTCCCCGCGCCGGACGCAGGGGGCGCCGTCCTCCTCCCGTACGACGAGGTGTTCCCCGAGGCCCCGCACACGCGCTGCGTCCGGGGCCGTGCCGGGCCCGGGCCCGAGCCGGGCCGGCTGCTGATCGCCCTCGGGGTGGACCGGAACTGAGCAGGGACGCGTACCCGTCGCGATCCCCGCTCCTTCCGCACGCCCCGCAGGCCGGGGCTGCCCCACCCCGAGGACGTAACCCCCCATGAGCAATCCCGCCAACCTGCTCTCCGTGGCACAGCAGACTGTCGGCAACACCCCCGTCCTGTGGATGGACGACGGCTACTGGGCCAAGCTCGAAGGTTTCAACTTCGGCGGCATCAAAGACCGCGCCGCCCTCCACATGGTCGAGCAGGCCCGCCGCCGCGGCGAGCTACGCCCCGGCGCCCCCATCGTCGAGTCCACCTCCGGCACCCTCGGCCTCGGGCTCGCGCTCGCCGGGATCCTGCACGGCCACCCCGTCCACGTCGTCACCGACCCCGGACTCGAACCGATCGTCGAGCGGATGCTCACCGCGCACGGCGCCCACGTGCACGTGGTGCCCGAGCCCAGCCCGCACGGCGGCTGGCAGCAGGCCCGGATGGACCGGGTCGCCGAACTGCTGCTCGCCCTCGACGGGGCCTGGTGGCCCAACCAGTACGGGAACCCCGACAACCCGCAGGCGTACGGCGGGCTCGCCGCCGAGCTCGGCGAGCAGCTGGACCGGGTCGACGTGCTGGTCTGCGCGGTCGGCACCGGCGGCCACTCGTCCGGCATCGCCCGCGCGCTGCGCGCCGGCGGCAGCCCCGCCCTGGAGCTGGTCGGCGTGGACTCCATCAACTCCACCGTCTTCGGGCTCCCGGCCGGCGAGCGGCTGATGCGCGGGCTCGGCTCCTCCATCCACCCGGAGAACGTGGACCACGCCGCCTTCGACGAGGTCCACTGGGTGGGCCCGGCCGAGGCGGTACGGGCCGCCCGGCGGCTCGCGTCCCGGCAGTTCGCCACCGGCGGCTGGAGCGTGGGCGCGGTCGCGCTGGTCGCGGGCTGGCTGGCCCGCACCCGGCCGCGCGGCACCCGGATCGCCGCCGTCTTCCCCGACGGGCCGCAGCGCTACTTCGACACGGTCTTCAACGACGAGTTCTGCGCGAAGCACGGGCTGCTCGACGGTCCCGTGCGGGAGGAGCCCGCCGGGTACGCCGAGGGCGAGCCGGTCAGCGGCTGGACCCGCCGGGTGCTGGAGCGGGCGGAGCGGGTGCGTTGAGCACGACGGCGGCGCCCTCCCAGGGAGGGATCTGGAAGCAGAGCCTCAGCTTCGACCCGGCCGTGCGGCTCCTCTTCCTCAACCAGCTCACCATCAACCTCGGCTTCTACATGCTGATGCCGTACCTGGCCGCCCATCTGGCCGACGGCCTGGGCATGGCGGCCTGGGCGGTCGGGCTCGTCCTCGGCGCGCGGAACCTGTCCCAGCAGGGCATGTTCCTCGTCGGCGGCGCGCTCGCCGACCGGCTCGGCTTCAAGCCGCTGATCGTCGCCGGCTGCGCGCTGCGGACGCTCGGCTTCGGGGCGCTCGCCTTCGCGCAGTCGCTGCCGATGCTGATCGCCGCCTCGCTGGCGACGGGTCTGGCGGGCGCGCTGTTCAATCCCGCCGTACGGGCGTATCTGGCGGCGGAGGCGGGGGAGCGGCGCGTGGAGGCGTTCGCGCTCTTCAACACGTACTACCAGGCGGGCATCCTGCTCGGGCCGCTGGTCGGGGTGGCGCTGACCGGGGTGTCGTTCCGGCTGACGTGCCTGGTGGCGGCGGTGCTGTTCGCCCTGCTCACCCTCGTACAGCTGCGGCATCTGCCGGTGCGCCGGGAGGCGACCGAGCCGGCGGGGGCCGCGGGGGCGGACGGGAAGGCGCGCGGGCAGTTCCGGACCGTGCTGGCCAACCGGGTGTTCTGGCTGTTCTCGCTGGCCATGACCGGCTCGTACGTGCTGTCCTTCCAGGTCTATCTGGCGCTGCCGCTCGCGGCGGACAGCACGGCGGTGACGACGGCGCTGTTCGTGGTGTCGGCGCTGGTGGCACTGGTCGGGCAGCTGCGGATCACCGCCTGGTGCAAGCGGCGGCTCAGCCGGGAGCGGTGCCTGGTGCTGGGGCTCGCCCTGATGGGCGTGGCCTTCCTGCCGCCCGCGCTGGTGGGCGGCGGGCGTTCGCTGCCGGGGCTGCTGCTGTGCGCGGCGCTGCTGGCGGCGGCGAACGCGGTGCTCTACCCGTACGAGATGGACACCGTCGTCGCCCTCGCCGAGAACCGCTGGGTGGCCACCCACTACGGGCTCTACAACACCGTCTGCGGGATCGGCATCACCCTGGGGAACCTGGGGACGGGCGCCCTGCTCGACGTCACCGGCTGGTCGGCGGTGCCGTGGCTGACGCTGTGCGCGGTGGGTCTCGGCTGCGCGGTGGCCATGGCGGCGCTGGCCCGGGGCGGGCGGCTCGCCGTCCGTCCGGCCGTAAGCCAGTCGGCCGCGCGCCAGTCGCCGACGGCGACCGGCTGACCGCACCCTGGGGAGGGCGCGGGTCCTCCCGTCGCCCTCGGGGCGGTCCCTGGTCCGTACGGGCCGGGTCCGGCCGGGACCGGGTCCAGGCGGGAGAGCAGCGGTGGCGCGAGCGGCGGTGCGGGACGGGCCGGGCGGCGGCGGTGGCGGCGACGGGGCCCGCGGGCCGTACGCCCTCGCCCGCCGGTTCATCCGCGCGCTGCCGCCGCTGATCATCGTGGGCGGGGTCGTCTTCGATCTGGCGACCCCGCCCGAGTACACGGCGGCGCCGCTGTTCTCGGCGGCGCCGCTGATCGCCGCCCCCTTCTTCTCCACGCTGACCACCCTGATCACGGGTGTCGCCGCCGTCCTCGCCAGCATCGGCCTGCACGTCTACAACGACACCTCCAGCCACATCCCCGCGCTCACCGAGACGCTGACGGTGCTGACCGTCTCGGCGCTGGCGATGCTGATCAACCGGGTGGTGCGGCGCAGCGGCGAGCGGCTGGCCTCGGCGCGGGTGATCGCGGAGACGGCGCAGAAGGCGGTGCTGCCGCAGCCCGCCGAGCGGATCGGCGGGCTCCAGATCGCGGCGCGGTACGAGGCGGCGGAGGCGGACGCGTTCATCGGCGGCGACCTGTTCGCCGTGCAGGACACGCCGTACGGGGTGCGGCTGGTCGTCGGCGACGTGCGGGGCAAGGGGCTCGACGCGGTGGAGGCCGTCGCCGTGGTCATCGGCGCCTTCCGCGAGGCGGCGGAGCTGGAGCCGACGCTGGAGGGCGTGGCCCAGCGGCTCGAACGGGCGCTGGACCGGGAGGGCACCCGGCGGGACGGGCTGGACGCCTTCGAGGGGTTCACGACGGCGGTCCTCGCCGAGATCCCGCGCGGCGAGGGCTTCGTACGGGTGGTGAACCGCGGGCATCCCGAGCCGCTGCTGCTGTACGGGGACGGGGCGCTGGCGCGGTTGCAGCCGAGCGAGGCGGCGCTGCCGCTGGGGATGGGGGAGCTGGCGGCGTGGCCCGACCGGGCGGACGAGACGCCGTATCCGGCGGGCGCGACGCTGCTGCTGTACACGGACGGGCTGTCGGAGGCGCGGGACGGGCACGGGGTCTTCTACGATCCGGCGGCGCGGCTGGCCGGGCGGCTGTTCCCCGGGCCCGAGGAGCTGCTGGACGCGCTGGTGGCGGACGTGCGGCGGCACACGGGCGGGGGGTCGACGGACGACATGGCGCTGCTCGCGGTGAGCCGGCCGGCGGCGGGGCAGCCGGAGCGGCGGCGGACGATACCGGTGGTGCCGCCGGGCGCGGCGCCCGGCGGGGGGACTGGCGCAGTGCCCGGCGGGGGGCTCGGTGGCACGCCCCCGCCGGGTGGTGACGGCTCGTAGTCGGGGGGTGTCACTCCGATAACAATTGATACAACGTCAGATTCCGCCTGTGACGCGAATCCCGTCTGACCGGGGGTCAAGTCGGGACATTCCCTGTCGATTCAGCTAATGATCAAGGGGAACGGCTTGGAATCGGGAGGCCGTGTCTATTAACGTTCGATAACGCAGCGCGGTCGTCCCAGCCGTCGCAAGAGACGGCACCGTGCGCGTGCGCCGAATTCCGCAAGGGAACCGGGGAACCACCACTTGGGGTGAATCGGGCACGTCGCACCCGTGCGGCACGCCCGTAGGAGACCTTCCTGCTCCGAACCCGTCAGCTAACCCGGTAGGCGAGAAGGAAGGAAAGGAGAGCGCCTCCGTGGCGTCCGACACCCCCGCTCCCGAAGCCCCCTTCGACTCTTTCGGCGCCTATGGCGCCGCGGGCACGGGCGGGGAGGAATGGAACCCCACCGAGGACTCGATGCGGGCCCAGAACCGCGCCGGCGGCCGGCACCGGGTCGTCAAGCAGCGCTCCAACTTCGCCCGCTCCTCCACCGTCCTCGGCGTCGGCGTCATCGCCGCCGTCGGCGCGGGCGGCCTGGCCACCGCCCAGGAGAAGCCCAAGGTCTCGATAGCCCTGCCCGACCTCGGCCTGCCCGCCGCCTCCGAACTGCCCGGCATCGGCGACCTCATCGGCGGCGGCGACTCCAAGGGCTCCGACGAGGGCACCGGCACCGGGACCGGGAACGCCCCGCGGCCGCTCACCGCCCTCACGTACACGACCCCCGAGGACGGCACCACCGCCGACGCCCCGGCCGGCTCGAAGCAGCAGGCCGACGCGGGCGAGGCGCTGCGCGCCCGCATCCTCCAGCAGGCCGAGCAGCAGCAGGCCGCCGCCGACACGGCGGAGAAGGAGGCGGCGCAGAAGGCCGCCGCCGAGAAGGCGGCGACGGAGGCCGCGGCCAAGGCCGAGGCGGCGGAGAAGGCGGCGGCCGAGGCGAAGAAGAAGGCCGAGGCGGAGGCCGCCGCGAAGGCCGAGGCCGAGCGCCTGGCCAAGCTGGCCGCCAGCTACGCGCTGCCCACCTCCTCGTACACCCTCACCTCCACCTACGGCGAGTCCGGCTCCATGTGGTCCTCCGGCTACCACACCGGCCTGGACTTCGCCGCGCCCACCGGCACCCCGGTCAAGGCCGTCCACAGCGGCACCGTGAAGTCGGCCGGCTGGTCCGGCTCCTACGGCTACCGGATCGTGCTGGAGCTCGCCGACGGCACCGAGATCTGGTACTGCCACCTCTCCTCGATGACGGTCGGCGCGGGCCAGTCCGTCGGCACCGGCGACACCATCGGCCGCGTCGGCGCCACCGGCAACGTCACCGGCCCCCACCTCCACCTGGAGGTCCACACCCCGTCCGGCGGCGGCATCGACCCGGCGGGGTGGCTGCGGTCCAAGGGCCTGAGCGTCTGACGGCCGGCGTAGGGCCTGAGCGTCTGGCGGCCGTCGATGGGCTTGGGCGTCTGACATCCGGCGTGGGGCCTCAGCGTCCGACGGCCGTCGCGGCGGAATAGGCCCGGCCGCGCGGGGGGTTGATCACCTTATGACTTCTCTCCGCGCACTGGGCAATTCCGACCTGCACGTCTTCCCGCTCGCCCTCGGCGGCAACGTCTTCGGCTGGAGCGCCGACGAGGCGCAGTCCTTCGCCGTCCTCGACGCGTACGCCGCCGCGGGCGGCAACTTCGTCGACACCGCCGACACGTACTCCTCCTGGGTCGAGGGCAACGAGGGCGGCGAGTCCGAGACCGTCATCGGCCGCTGGATGGCCTCCCGGGGCAACCGCGCGGACGTCCTCGTCGCGACCAAGGTCGGCGCCCACCCCCGCTTCAAGGGGCTGGCCGCGCCCACGATCAAGGCCGCCGCCGAGGAGTCGCTGCGCCGCCTCGGCACCGACTACATCGACCTCTACTACACGCACTTCGACGACGAGTCCGTGCCCGTCGAGGAGATCGTCACCGCGCTCGACCAGCTCGTGAAGGACGGCAAGGTCCGGGCCGTCGCCGCCTCCAACATCTCCCCGGAGCGGCTGCGCGCCTCGCTCGACTTCGCCGAGGCGGAGGGCCTCGCCCGGTACGTCGCCCTCCAGCCGCACTACAACCTGGTCTCCCGCGAGACCTACGAGGGCGAGCTCCTGGAGACCGCCGAGCGTGCCGGGCTCGCGGCCGTGCCGTACTTCTCGCTCGCCTCCGGCTTCCTCACCGGCAAGTACCGCCCGGGCACCGCCGTCGCCAGCGTCCGCGCCGGCAGCGCCGGGCAGCACCTGGAGACCGAGCGGGGCCGCCGGGTGCTCGCCGCGCTCGACACGGTCGCCGCGGCCCATGACGCCGAGCCCGCCACCGTCGCCCTCGCCTGGCTGGCCTCCCGCCCGACCGTCGTCGCGCCGATCGCCTCGGCCCGTACGGTCGAGCAGCTGCCCGCCCTCGTCGCCGTGGCCGAGCTGGAGCTGACCGGCGCCGAGCTCGCCGCGCTCGACGAGGCGTCGGCGGTCTGAGCGGGTTAAGGGGGTTAAGGGGTTTAAACGGTCCGGTCCGCCAAGCGGGCCGGGGCGTACAGGGCGGGACACGGCATGACAGGACGGGGCGGGACCTTCGGCGGTCCCGCCCCGGACTTGTGCCGCTGGGGCGGTCCGCCCCGCGGCTGTCACCCTGACTGGAGGGTCATCCGCAGCCGGTGGCGCTCCCCGCTGTACTCCACGCGCGAGCGCATCAGAGGGCGCCCGTCCCGGGTGCGGATCAGCTGGTCCAGTACGAGGACGGGGCCGCCGCGCGGGCAGCCGAGCAGCTCGGCCAGGCGCGCGTCGGCGACCTGGGCCTCGATCGTGGCCTCGGCGAGGTCCGGGCTCTTGCCCCAGCGGGCCAGCTCGGCGAAGAGGGAGGCCGAGGTGAAGTCGATCCGGGGCAGGTCCGGGGCCGCGTCCAGGAGCAGCAGCGCGTGGTCGACGGCCACCCGGACGCCGTTGAGGGTCCGCACCCGCTCCAGGCGGAACAAGGGGGTGCCGGCTGGTACTTCCAGCGCCTCCGCGTCGTCCAGGCCGGCCGTGACGGTCTCGCTGCGGATCACCAGCGAGCCGGGGCGCATGTGCTTGCGCCGGGCCGTGGCCGTGAAGGACTCCAGCTCCTTGGGCCACTCGCGGGCCGGGGCGGGGGCCGCCGGTGCGGCGACGAACCAGCCGCGCCCGTGGGAGGGGACGACCACGCCGCGCTCGTCGAGCTCGGTCAGGGCCCGCCGCAGCGTCACCCGGGAGACCGAGAGCAGGGCGCACAGCTCGCGTTCGGGCGGGAGGCGGTGGCCCTCGGTGAGCCCGCGCCGGGCGATCTCCTCCTGGATCCGGTCCGCGCACCGCATCCAGAGAGGGTCGGCGGCGCGGCTCGGGCGGGGGTCCGGGAGGTCTTCGCTCATAGTCCCGAACCGTACCACCAGAGACCACTTGGGCGGCCCGTGAGTCGGGACCTTAGACCTCACCTGCCCTTTTCAATGCAGACCACTAAATACCTCTGTTGACCACATAAGAAACCACCAACTACCTTCCGAGACATGTCCCCGACCCCCGCTCGACGAGGAGCAGTCCGATGACGACGGCCACGGCCCCGGCGGCCAAGCTCGCGCCCCCTGGGAAGAAGCGCGCCAAGATCATGCCGGTCATGCAGCGCATCGGCCGCAGCCTGATGCTCCCGGTCGCCACCCTCCCGGCCGCAGCCCTGATGCTGCGCCTGGGCAAGGAGGACCTGCTCGGCAGCGAATCGCTCCCGCTGATCGTCCGCAAACTCGGCATGGTGCTCGCCGCGGGCGGCGGCACCGTCATCGACAACCTGCCGCTGCTCTTCGCGGTCGGCGTCGCGATCGGCTTCGCGAAGAAGGCCGACGGCACCACCGCGCTGTCCGCCGTGGTCGGCTACCTCGTCTTCAAGGCCGTACTGGCCAGCCCCGCCTTCCCGATGGGCGTGGACGGCAAGCCGCTGGACGCCAAGGTCATCGGCGGCATCGTCATGGGCCTCGTGGCGGCCGGCCTCTACCAGCGGTTCTCCCGCACCAAGCTGCCCGACTGGCTCGGCTTCTTCGGCGGGCGCCGCCTGGTCCCGATCCTCGCCGCCTTCGCCGGTGTCGGCGTCGGCGTGGTCTTCGGCGTGGTCTGGCCCACCGTCGGGTCCTGGTTCTTCCACTTCGGCGAGTGGCTGGTGGGCACCGGCGCCTGGGGCGCGGGCATCTTCGGCGTGGTCGTGCGCTCCCTGATCCCGATCGGGATGCACCACTTCTTCTCGTTCTTCCCCTGGTTCGAGGCCGGTTCCTTCACCAACCCCGACACCGGCGCCGTGGTCCACGGCGACATCGCCCGCTTCCTCGCCGGCGACCCGAGCGCGGGGCAGTTCATGACCGGCGGCTTCCCGATCTACATGTTCGCGCTGCCCGCCGCCGCCCTCGCCATCGCCCACACGGCCCGGCCCGAGAACCGCACCATGGTGCGCGGCATGATGCTCTCCTGCGCCGTCACCGCCTTCGTCACCGGCGTGACCGAGCCCATCGAGTTCTCGTTCATGTTCGTCGCCCCGGTGCTCTACATCATCCACGCGCTGCTCTTCGGCGTCTCGATGGCCGTCTGCTACGCCCTCGGCATCCGCGACGGCTTCGGCTTCTCCTCGGGCGCCATCGACTACATCGTCAACTACGGCATCGCCACCAAGCCCTGGATGCTCATCCCGATCGGCCTGGCCTTCGCCGCCCTCTACTACGTGATCTTCCGCTTCGCCATCGTCAAGTTCGACCTCCCCACCCCGGGCCGCGAACGCGACCCCGAGGCCGAGGCGGCGCAGGCGCCGGTGGCGGCTCCGGCCCCGGTCGTGCCCGCCGCCCGCGCCGAGGGTACGGACGCAGGTACGGACGCAGGCCCGGACCGCAGCAGCACCTGACGGAGCGCGCCGGGGGAGCGCGGCCCATCAGCGCCCGCTTCCCCGGCCCCGGCCCAGGCCCGGTCCCGGCCCACCCCGGTCGGGACCTGGCCCGGTCTCCCCCCACCCCCCCGCACACGTCACACCCCTCGTACTGGAGCCCCCCATGTTCGCCTCCCGGATCACCTTCCTCGACGGCCAGGCCGGTCAGGGCGCCGCCCTGGAACGGATCGCCGCCCACGTCCGGGCCCGGCTCGCCGAACCCGCCGCGGCCGGCGCCCTGCGCGAGGCCCGCCGCCCGCTGTTCACCGGCATCGGCGCCTCCTACGCGGCCCTCGCCGTCCCGGTGCACCGGCTGCGCGCCGCCGGTGTCGTCACCCAGCGGGTCTCCGCCGACGAGATCGAGAACGGCCTCGCGGGCTTCGACACCGACTGCCTGATCGGCGTCTCGCAGAGCGGCCGCAGCTCCGAGACCCTCGCCGCCTTCGCCGCCGCCCCCGCGGACACCACCCGCGTCGCCTTGGTCAACGTGTCCCCCTCGCCGCTGACCGAGGCCGCCGGACTGGCCGTGGACCTCGGCAACGAGGCCGACTCCTTCGCCTCGACCATCGGCTACACCGGCACCATCGTGGCCCTGGACCTGGTCGCCGCCGCCATCGAGGGCCGGCTCGCCGACGAGGACCACTGGAGCGGGATCGCCGGCCGCGTCGACGAGGTCCGCGCCCGGGCCGCCGAGGCCGCCGCCGCCCTGCGCGTGCGCGGCGCCGCCTGCACCGCCGCCGACGACGTGGCCGCCGGCTCCTCCCGCGCCTCCGCCGAGGAGGGCGCGCTGCTGCTGCGCGAGGTGGTCCGGATGCCCGCCGCCCACTCCTCCACCCGCACCTACCTGCACGGGGAGATGGAGTCGGCGGGCAACACCCTGCACGTCGTGCACGGCGCGGGCCGCGAGCTCGACCTGGCCCGCTCGCTCGCCGGCGCCGGTCACCTCACCCTGCTGGTCACCACCGCCGACGTGGCCCCCGCCCCGAACCTGTTCACCGTCCGGCTGCCCCAGTGCCCCGACGCGGTCCGTGTCGTGCTGGAGACCGTCGTCCTCCAGGAACTGGTCGCCGTCCTCGCCGACGAGCGCGGGGTGCCGATCGAGTCCTTCGTGTTCGCCAACGACGACACCAAGCAGGGCGGCCTGGACATGGCCGACTTCGAGGTCGCCGCCTTCACCGCCGCCGGCTGAACGCCCGACCGGCTGAACGACCCCCCGGCTGAACGCCCCCGGCCGTCCCGCCCCTAGCTGCGGTACGGGTTGTAGCCGCCGTAGTCCAGGTACTGCGGCGGCGCCCAGACGCGGCCGGTGGCGCGGGCCGCGTAGCTCAGCGCGGGGGAGGCCACCTGGCGGCGCTGCCACAGGTGGTGCAGCAGCTCCTGCTCGCGGGCCGCGAAGTCCGGGGCCGCCTGGCCGAGCCCGGCCCGGTGGCGGAGGAAGGCGAGGGTGGTGGCGAAGGTCTCGTACTCGCCGACGGCCTGCGCGGCCTGCTTCCCGAAGGTCCGGGCCGCGAAGCCCCGGGCCAGCGAGCGGGCCCGCATCGAGGAGAGCGCGAGCGGTTCGTCGTGGGCGAGCCAGCCGGCCGCCGCGTAGGCCGGGAGCTCGCCGGATATCGTGCGCAGCTCCTTCTGCCGGCTCCATATCGCGAGCCAGGTCAGCAGGCCGAAGACCGGGACCATGAACATCCCGTACACCGCGAGGAACGCCAGCGGGTGGAAGGTCGCCGAGCCGTTCCACAGGGCGTGCAGGCCCATGGCGAGCAGCAGACCCGCGAGCGGCAGCAGCACCAGCCGTGGGCGGCGGAAGCGGGCGCGGGCCGCGAGCAGGGCGGCGAAGCCCAGGCCGAGCCCGGTGAGCGAGGTGAAGAGGGGGTGGGCGAACGGCGACATGATGATCCGGACGAGGAAGGTCCCGAAGGTCATGGAGCCGAGGCCGGTGGAGCCGATCTCCTGGTCCTCGCCGAAGGCGTTGCCCAGATAGAGGATGTTCTCCGTGAAGGCGAAGCCGGTGGCGGTGAACCCGGCGTAGACCAGGCCGTCGACCGGGCCCGTGAAGTCCCGGCGGCGGAAGAGGAAGAGCAGCAGCAGCGCCGCGCCCTTGGCGGTCTCCTCCACGACCGGGGCGACCGCGGTCGCGCCGAGGGTGTCGGCCGAGCCGGGGTCGGAGGTGGCGCCGCTGATCCACTCCACGGCGAGCGAGTTGGCCAGGATGGCCACCAGCGTGGAGGCGAAGGCGCCCCAGGCCAGGGCGAACAGCAGGTTCTTCCAGGGGGCCGGCTCGACCCGGTCGAGCCAGCGGAACGCGGCCAGCAGCAGCGGCACGGGCAGCACGGCGAGGCCGAGCCCGACGAGGAAGCCCTCCGTGCCGGTCTCCTCCCGCACCAGCGCGAGGATTGCCAGCGCGCACAGCGCGAGCAGGGTGATCAGGACGATGGCCCGCAGCAGCTTGCTGCGCCAGAACGCGCGCCGCGGCTTGTACCGCCACTTGGCGCGCTCCGGGACCGCGGTGAAGTCCGGCTGGTCCGTCTCCAGGGCGGGCACGGGCGCGGGCGCGGGGACGAACGCCCCGGCGGGCGCGGGGGCGGGCTCGGCGGCGGTGGCGGATCCGGCGATCGGGTTCGATGACACGCAACGACCCTAACGAGCGCCACCGACAGCGGCGAGGGGGTTCTCGCAGCCTGTGGAAAACCCGTCCCCTCCTGTTCCGCACGTCGCCCCTCGCCCGGCGTCACCGCCCCGCCCCCGGGGTCAGCGCCGCCGGAACAGCAGGTCGTGGACGACGTGCCCCTTGTCGAGGCCCTGCCCCTCGAAGCGGGTCAGCGGCCGGTGGCCGGGCCGGGGCGCGTAGCCGCCGTCGGCCTGGGTGTTCTCGAAGTCGGGGTGCGCTTCGAGCACCTCCAGCATCTGCTCCGCGTACGGCTCCCAGTCCGTGGCGCAGTGCAGCACGCCGCCGGGCTTGAGGCGGGGCGCGAGCAGGGTGAGGAAGTCGGGCTGGATCAGCCGCCGCTTGTGGTGCCGCTTCTTCGGCCAGGGGTCCGGGAAGTAGACCCGGCAGCCGTCGAGGGACTCGGGCTTGAGCATCTCGCGCAGCAGGATGACCGCGTCGCCGTTGGCGACCCGGACGTTCTCCAGGCCGTTGCGGTCGGCGAGCCCGAGCAGGTTGCCCTGGCCGGGGGTGTGCACGTCCACGGCGAGGATGCCGGTGCCGGGGTCGGCGGCGGCCATCTGCGCGGTGGCCTCGCCCATGCCGAAGCCGATCTCCAGGACGACCGGCAGCCCGCCGAACATCTCGTCCAGGTCGAGCAGGCGCATGCCGTCGATGTCGAGGCCCCAGTCGGGCCACCGCTTCAGCATGGCCTCGGCCTGGCCCGCGGTGACGCGGCTGCGGCGGGGCTGGAAGCTGCGGATCCGCCGCTCGAAGTGCGAGCCGGCCGGGTCGGGCGAGGGGCCCTCGCCCGGCGCGAACATCCGGCTGCCGAGCCGCGCGGCGCGCTGCTCGGCCAAGGCGCGGTCGGCGGGGGTGGTCCCGGTGGGGCCGGCGGGGACCGCGGGGGCGGTCGGCGGGGTCATCTCAGGCTGCTCAGACACAATGCCCCGATTCTACGGGGAGCCCGGCACGCCCGTCGTGGCCGCGGGCGCCCGCGGCCCGGCGCCTACAGCAGCGCCAGCGCCCGGCCGGCGACCTCGCGTCCGATCGGCAGGGAGGCGGTCGCGGCGGGGGACGGGGCGTTCAGCACGTGGACCGTGCGGACCGACTCGCGGATCAGGAAGTCGTCGACCAGGGTGCCGTCCTTCAGCACCGCCTGCGCCCGCACACCCGGCGTGGCCCGCCGCAGGTCGCGCTCCTCGACGATCGGCAGCATCCGCCGCACCGCCTCGGTGAAGGCGCGCTTGGACAGCGAGCGGCGCAGCTCGCCCGCCCCGTACCGCCAGTGCGCCTTGGCTATGGCCCAGCTGCCCGGCCAGGCGAGGGTTCCGGCGAGCTCGCGGGGGCGGACCACCGACCAGCCGTAGCCCTCGCGGGCGAGGGCCGGGACCGCGTTCGGCCCGACGTGGACGCCGCCGTCGATGCCCCGGGTGAGGTGCACCCCGAGGAAGGGGAAGGCCGGGTCGGGGACGGGATAGACCAGTCCGCGGACGAGGGAGGGGTCGGCCAGCTCGTAGTACTCCCCCCGGAAGGGGACGATCCGCATCTCCGGGTCGTCGCCCGCGAGCCGCGCCACCCGGTCGCAGTGCAGCCCCGCGCAGTTCACCAGGACCCGCCCGCGCACCACGCGCCCGGCGGCCGTGCGCACGGCCACGCCCCAGGGGCGCCGGTCCACGGCGGTGACCGCCGACCCGTACAGGATCCGCGCCCCCGACTCCTCGGCGAGCTTCGCCGCCACCGCCCCGTAGTCGACGATGCCGGTCGTGCCGACGTGGATCGCGGCCACGCCCCGCACCCGCGGCTCGTACTCGCTGATCTGCGCCGGGCCGAGCTCGCGGACCGGGATCCCGTTCTCCCGGCCGCGCTGGACGAGGGCGTGCAGCCGGGGCAGCTCCTCGCGGTCGGTGGCGACGATCAGCTTGCCGGTGACCTCGTGGGGGATGCCGTACTCCGCGCAGAACTTGACCATCTCGGCCGCGCCCTCGACGGCGAACCTGGCCTTGAGGGAGCCCGGCCGGTAGTAGATGCCGCTGTGGATCACGCCGCTGTTGCGCCCGGTCTGGTGGCGGGCCGGGGCGTGCTCCTTCTCCAGGACGGTGACCCGGGTGCCCGGCGCGGCGCGCGTGATCGCGTACGCCGTCGACAGACCGACGATCCCGCCGCCGATCACCAGCACGTCACAGTCGTAGTCATAGCGGACAGACACCAGCGCCACCTCCCACCCCTGATAGTGCACTGGCCCACTGACAATCCCGCTAAACCGCCCGGGTCTGGGACGCGCGTCACGCCGGGGCCACGAGGAGCGGGCGGGCGCGCTCCCGGAGCTCCATGACCCGGGGCTCGTCCCCGTACGGTTCGAGCCGGTTCAGCAGGTCTCGTACGTATTCGGTGGTGCGGGCGGAGGAGATCCGTCCGGCGACCTCCACCGCCAGGGTGCCGGCGGCGCAGGCCGCGTCCAGGTTCCCCGACTCCAGCTCGGCCACCGCCGACACCACCAGCCGCAGGCCGTGCGAGCGCACGTACTCCTCGGTCGGGCGGGACAGCGCCTGCTCGGTGAAGCGCCGCACCTGCCGGGGCAGCTTCAGGTCGCGGTAGCACTCGGCGGCGTCCGCGCAGAAGCGGTCGTACGAGTAGAAGCCCAGCCACGTCGGGTCGGCGTCGCCCGCGCGGGAGCGCTCCAGCCAGCCCTCGGCCGCCTTCAGGGCCGCCGCCGCGGCGACCCCGTCGTTGGCCTTCGCGTGCGCGCGGGCCTCGACGAGCCGGAAGAACGACATGGTGCGGGCGGTGGCCAGGCCCCGGTTGCGCTCCAGGGCCGCCTGCGCCAGGTCGACACCCTCGTCGGCGAAGCCGCGGTAGGTCGCCTGGAGCGACATGGACGCCAGCACGTACCCCCCGAGGGGGACGTCGGCCGCCGCGCGCGCGAGCCGCAGCGCCTGGATGTAGTAGCGCTGGGCGGCCTCCTGCTGGCCCGTGTCGAAGGCCATCCAGCCCGCGAGGCGGGTCAGCTCGGCCGTCGCGCCGAACAGGGCGCGCCCCACCTCGTCCGAGTAGGAGCCGAGCAGCAGCGGCGCCGCGTCCACCCTTAAGCACTCGGGCACCATCGAGGAACGCCAGTCCCCGCCGCCGTACTTGGAGTCCCAGCGGCGCGCGTCCTCGGCGGCCTCGCGCAGCTTGGCGACGTCGCTGTGGCCCACCCGCGCGTGGTCGGCCGGCTCGCCCGCCGCCGGGGGCCGGGCGGCCTGCCGCTCGACCGAGGGGTCGGCGGGTGTGATCAGCCAGCGGGAGGCGGGTGTCGCGTACGCGCTCACGGCGAAGGAGCCGGCGAGCGACTGCCAGATCCCGCCGCCGCCCCGGCGGCCGGCGAGATCCAGCCGGTAGAGCTCGGTGGCCGAGCGGACCGCCTCGCCCACGTCGCGCGGGAAGGCGAGCCCGACCTCCGGCGCGGGGTCGGCGTCGGCGAGCCCGATCTCGTGCAGCGGCACGGGCCGGCCGAGCTTCTGGCCGATGGCGGCGGCGATCAGGTGCGGGGCGGCGCCCTGCGGCACCATGCCCTTGGACACCCACCGGGCCACCGACGTCTTGTCGTACCGAAGCGTCAGGCCCCGCTGCGCACCGAGGTCGTTGACGCGCCGGGCGAGCCCGGCATTGCTGATTCCCGCGAGGGCGAGAACCGTGCCGAGCTTTTCGTTCGGCCCGCGTTGCTCCCTGGACATGACGCCACCCCTCGACACGACCACCCGGACGGCCGCCACGACGCCGGGCATAGGCGTGCGGCATTCGTAAACACAGCGTAGTTCGCCGCATCCCTACCGTTAAGGGGCGGAGTTCCGTATGGCGAGATTGTTGTGTGATGGGCTGAGCGGTTCCCGCGGGGGCGCCGCCCGTGCTCCCGGCGTGTGGCCGTGCGCCCGCCCGTGCGCTCTCGTCGGGCCCCGGGGGGAGCGCTTCCATGAGTGCTGCGTGGGTCGGCCCACTTGGCCGAGGACCGTTGTCCGGGTCCGGTGGGCTGGGGGACACCGCCGCCCCATTCCCCGCGGGCGGCGGACGGCTCCGGGAGGCGACCGCCTCCCGGACTGCCGCGAGTAAGCGCCGGGTTGGGGGTTCCGACCCCGGGCGGCGGCGCCGGTCCCGGCCGGTCCGCGCGGGACGGCCCCGGACGGCCGTGGGCCGCCGATGGTCGCCTCGGGACCCGAGAATGGCCGAAAATCGATGGTCGCTCCTCGGCTGCGGACGAGGAGCCGGCGAGCCGCCGACAGGCCACCGCCGGATCGCCGGGCACGGCGCCCGGCGGCTCTCAACCGGCCCATGCCAGGGGCGCATTCGCGCTGCTGTGATGCCTCCCGCGCCCCTCCGGCATGGCAGCATGTCCTCCACTCGACCTTTGTGGAGGCGGCGATGCGGTGGCTGGTGGGCTGGAGCAGTGTCGCCGCGCGGTACGGCGCCCCGCCCGGCTCGGCCGGGACCGTCGGCGACCCCGCCGAGGGACGCACGGTGCAGCCGGTGGGCGCGCAGCTCCTGTGGGGCGACCCCGACCCGCTGTGGGCGGTCGGCGACTGGCGCCCCGACGAGGTCCGCGTGGTCGGCCTCGACGAACACACCCGCCTCGCCGTCCTCGGCTGCTGCGCCGCCAGCGACGACGAACTGCGCCGCGGACTGCTCACCGCGCGCGGGGGCGCACTGCGGCACCTGACCGCGTGGCCGGGCGGCTACACCGCCGTCGTCAAGGTCGGCCGCCGCGTCACCGTCACCGGCGACCTCGCGGGCGCCCGCCCCGTCTTCCACACCCCCTGGGCCGGCGGCACCGCCTACGGGACGGCCGCCCTGCCGCTCGCCGACCTCACCGAGGCCCAGCTCGACATCGGCCACCTCGCCGCCCTGCTGGCCTGCCCCGAGACCCCCGAGGCGCTGCGCGACTCCACCCCGTACGAAGGTGTGCGCCGGGTGCCGCCCGGCCACGCGCTCATCCTGCGCGAGGGCTCGCGCGAGATCACCGGCTACGACCCGGTCGCCTCCCTCGCCGTCGCGGCGCCCGAGGCCGACCCCCGGCAGGCCGTCGAGGACGTCCGGGACGCGCTCGTCGAGGCGGTACGGGCCCGGCTCACCGCGCCCCGGCACGCGCCCGAGACGCCGCTGCCCGACCCGGGCCCGGTGCCCGGCATGGGGCCCGCCGACCGGCGCGCGGCCCGCGGCGGCGGCCCCGCCCCCGGCATCGGCGCCGACCTCTCCGGCGGCAGCGCCTCCGGCACCCTCGCCCTGCTCGCCGCCGGGCTCCCCGGCGTCCCCGGCACCGTCCTCGGCCACGGCACCGGGGCCGGCGAGCGGCTGCTCGCCGTCACCTTCAACGACCTCGCGGGCGCCGGCAGCCGCGAAGAGCTCGCCCGCGCGGGGGAGATTGCCGCCAACCCGCGCCTCCACCACGTGGTCGTCACCGCCGGGGAGGAGGCCCTCCCGTACGCGGAGCTCGACGGGCCGCTCACCGACGAGCCGGGCCCCGCGCTCGTCTCCGCCGACCGTCACCGCAGGCGGCTCGCGGGCGGCAGCGCCGACCACTTCACCGGCTTCGGCGCCCGCCAGGTCCTGGACGCGCACCCGGCGCGCCTCGCCGACCTCCTGATGGACCGCAGGCGCCGCTCCCTGGTGCGCCCGGTCACCGCGCTCGCCAAGGCCACCGGCCCCTCGGCGGGCGCGCTCCTCGTCCCGCTCCAGGTCTACCGCGCGGCCCGCAGGCTCGCCCGTACGCCCTACCGCACCGGCCTGGAGGCCGCCGCCACCCGCGTCCTGGAGGCCAACCGGGCGCCCGGCGGCTCCTACGGCCCCCTGGAGGCGTCGCTCTCCGCCCTCGCCTGGTCCCGGCCAGGCCCGGCCGCGCGCTGGCTGACGGGGGAGGCGCTGGCCGAAGTATCGGTTCGCCTGAACCGGGCGGCGACCCTCCCCGCCGCCGTCCAGCGCCCCGGCGAGGCCCGCGCCCGCGCCGCCCTCGCGCGCGCGGCGGCCGACCACCGCGTCCTCGAACAGGCCGCCGAGATCCGCAGCCAGCGCCTGCACGCCCCGTTCCTGGACAACCAGGTCGTCCGCGTCTGCCGCACGCTCCCCGAATCCCTGCGGGTCCAGCCCGACGCCCGCGCCACCGTCCTGCGCACCGTCCTCGCGGGCGCCGGCATCCGCGACCTCCCCTCCGGCTGGGGCGCCCCCCATCCGGCCGTCCCGGCGGCCACCACCCGCGCGGGACTGCGTGCGGCGCTCCCGCACCTGATCGCCCTCTTCGACGCGCCGCTCCTCGCCGACGCGGGCCTGATCGAGGCGCGCGTGGTCCGCCGCGCCCTGCGCGCCGCCGCCGACGGCGAGCAGGTCCCCCTCGACGGCCTCGCCGACCTGGTCTCCACCGAGCTCTGGCTCCGCCGCCTCCTCGCCCGCCGCGGCTCCTGCTGGACCGGCACCGCCGCCCCCCGCCACCGCGCGGTGCCGGGCCCCCTGATCCCGGCGGCGCGGTCGCTCCCGGCGTAGCGGCGGATGGCCCAGGCGGGCGCCTGACCTGCCGAAACGTCACAGCACGCTCGTTCGAGTGAACGGTCTTCCGTTCCCCCCGGGGGTGTGTGCCTACGCTGGGAGCGTCGCACCGAGCGAAGGAGGCCGACATGGCGATGGCGCTGCCCGTACCGGGGGGCGAAGCCCCGGACGACGCCCCGCCCCCGTACGAGGGTGCGTCCGTGGAGCAGACCTTCGAGCTCTTCAGTGCGGTGGCCCCCAAGGGCTGGCGCGTGGAGCTGATCGAAGGGGAGATCAAGGTGGTACCACCGGCGAACGGCCAGCACGAGGAGATCGTGACCGAGGTGGTGGAACAGGTCGTCCGTGGCAGGAACGACCGTTCGCTGCGCAGCTATACGGGCATCGGTCTGCACCTCCCGGACGACTCCAGGGTCATCCCCGACCTCGTCCTCGCTCCCAAGGGGAGCTTCGCCGACAAGCAGGAGTGGCACCCGACGGACCCCGTCCTCCTCGTCGCCGAGGTCACCTCGCCCTCCACCGCAGGCCGGGACCGTGTGGAGAAGATCAGGGGATACGCCAACGCGGACATCCCCGTCTACCTGCTCATCGACCGCGAGGCGGCCCAGGTCGTCGTCTGCTGGGAGCCCTCAGTGGACGCCTACCGGCACACTTCCTCCCACCAGCTGGGAGCCGTGGTCTCCCTTCCGGAACCCCTCGGCTTCGACCTCGACACCTCGGAGTTCTGACCCCGCGCCCCGAGCGCCCCTCTCCGGGGAAACCCCGAGGCGCCCCGCACCCCCAGCCGTGACAATGGCCCGGTGCGGTATCTCATCCTCGGCACCACCGACGCCCTCGACGGCGACGGCGCCCGGCTGCCCCTCGGCGGGGCCCGGCTGCGGGCGCTGCTCGCCGCGCTCGCGGTGCGCGGCGGGCGGACCGCGTCCGTCGGGGAGCTCGTCGACGACGTGTACGGGGACGAGCCGCCGCACGACGCCCCCGCCGCGCTCCAGGCGCTCGTCGGACGGCTGAGAAGGGTCCTCGGCAAGGACGCCGTCGCCTCCGGCCCCGGCGGCTACCGGCTGGTCGCCGAGGCCGACGACATCGACCTGTACGTCTTCGAGCGCCGGGTCAGGGACGCCACCGTCCGGCTCGACGCGGGCGACCCCGCCACCGCCGCCGAACTCCTGCGCGCCGCCCTCGCCCTCTTCCGCGGCCCCGCCCTCGCCGACCTCCCCGCGCACGCGGGCGTGCGCCCCGAGGCGCAGCGGCTCGCCGCGCTCCGCCGCCGCGTCGAGGCCGACCTGCGACGCGGCGCCACCGGAGGGCTCGTCCCGGAGCTCACCGAGCTCACCGCCGCGCACCCCTACGACGAGACCTTCCACGCCCAGCTCATCCGCGCCCTCCGCGCGGAGGGCCGCCCCGCCGACGCCCTCGCCGCCTACGAGGAGGCCCGCCGCACCCTCGCCGACGGCCTCGGCACCGACCCCGGCCCCGAGCTCACCGCCCTGCACGCCGAGCTCCTCGCCGGGGACACCCCACCGGCCCCCCGGGCACCCGCCGCCCCGGCCCCCGAGCCCGGCAACATCCGCCCCCGCCTCACCTCCTTCGTCGGCCGCGAGCCCGAGCTCGCCGGGCTCCGCGCGGAGCTCGGCCGCTCCCGGCTCGTCACGCTCACCGGCCCCGGCGGCTCCGGGAAGACCCGGCTCGCCGAGGAGGCCGCCCGGCAGGCCGTCGGCCCCGCCGCCTGGAGCGCCGAGCTCGCCCCGCTCGACGACCCCGGAGCCGTACCGGGCGCCGTCCTGTCCGCCCTGCGCCTGCGCGAGACCCACCTCATCACCCGCGACGGGCAGCCCGTCCAGGACGACCCCACCGCCCGCCTCGTCGAGCACCTGGCGCACCGCCCGCTGCTCCTCGTCCTCGACAACTGCGAGCACGTCATCGGGGCCGCCGCCGCCCTCGCCGAGACCCTCCTCACCCACTGCCCCGGGCTGCGGATCCTCGCCACCAGCCGCGAACCCCTCGGCGTCCCCGGCGAGTCGGTCCGCCCCGTCGAGCCCCTCCCCGCCCGGCCGGCCCACCGCCTCTTCGCCGAGCGCGCCCGCGCGGTGCGGCCCGGCTTCCGCGTCGAGGACGACCTGGCCGCCGTCGACGAGATCTGCCGCCGCCTCGACGGCCTCCCGCTCGCCATCGAGCTCGCCGCCGCCCGGCTGCGGCTGCTGACCCCGCGCCAGATCGCCGACCGCCTCGACGACCGCTTCCACCTCCTCACCTCCGGCTCCCGCACCGTGCTGCCCCGCCAGCAGACCCTGCGGGCCGTCGTCGACTGGTCCTGGGAGCTGCTGGACGCGCGGGAGCGCGCGCTGCTGCGGCGAGCCGCCGTCTTCGCGGGCGGCTGGGACCTGCCCGCCGCCGAGGCGCTCGACCCGGACCCCGGGGACGCCGACACCCTCGGCGTCCTCGGCGCCCTCGTCGAGAAGTCCCTCGTCGTCGCCACCCCCACCGACGACGGCGAGATGCGCTACCGCTTCCTGGAGACCATCCACGAGTACGCGGTCGAGCGCGCCGCCGAGACCCCGGAGCCGCGCGCCGCCGCCGAGGCCGCGCACACCGCCCACTTCACCGCCCTCGCCGAGACCGCCGAGCCGCTGCTGCGCTCGGGCGAGCAGCTGCCCTGGATCACCCGGATCGAGCGCGACCTCGACAACATCCGCGCGGCCCTGCACCGCACCACCGCCACCGCCCCCGACGAGGCCGCCGCCCACCGGCTGGTCTTCGCCATGGGCTGGTTCTGGTGGCTGCGCAACTACCGCCCCGAGGGCCTCGCCTGGGCCGAGCGGGCCCTCGCCCTCGGCACGGACCCCGAGGACCCGGCCGATCCGCGCCACTGGCCCCGGATGCGGCTGCGGATGCTCCACTTCTTCCTCGCGATCGAGAGCCAGGTCGTCGCGGACCACCGCGAGGACCCGGAGACCGCCGCGGCCATCGCCCGGCTGCGGGCCGCCTTCGCCGTCGAGCCCGGCCCCGAGTCGGCCCGCTTCCCCGGGCTGCTGTGGCCGTTCACGGCGTATCTGACCGACACGCCCGCCGACGTCCGCGCCCTGATGGACCTCGCCGTCGCCAACGCCCGCCGCCACGGCGGGGAGTGGGAGATCGGCGTCAGCCTGATGTTCCGCGCCCACATGGCCGTGGACATGCCCGGCGGCCTGGCCGGCATCGACGCCGACCTCGCCGAGCTGCGCGTCCTCTCCCGCGAGGTCGGCGACCGCTGGATGCGCGCCCAGGTCGCCAGCGCCACGGGCGAGGCCGCCATCATGCGCGGCCGGTACGAGCGGGCCCGCGAGGCGTACGGGGAGGCGCTGGCCCTGGCCCGCGAGGTCGGCGCGCACGCCGAGGCGCCGTTCCTGATCGCCCGGCTCGCCGAGCTCGACTTCCGCGAGGGCGACCCGGCCGCCGCCGCCCGCGGCCTGGACCGGGCGGAGGCCGAGGCGGAGAGCCTCCGCACCGGCGACACGGGGACGTACGTGGGCTTCCTGCGCGCCTACATAGCCCTGGACGAGGGGGACGTGGCCGCCGCCCGCCGGCATGTGGAGGAGGCCGGCGCGCTGATCGGCTCGGGCACCCCGCCGCCGCACTTCGTGGCCATCGTGTCCGGGCTCGGCGCCCGCATCGAGGCGTACGAGGGCGGTGGCCGGGCGGCGGTCGGCTCGGCGGCGACGGCGCTGCGCGACGCGCTGCTTGCGCAGTGCTCCGAGTTCATCACGGCCGGCCTCGCCGAGGGCCTGGCCACCGCGCTCTCCCTGGCGGGCGAGCAGACGGCGGCGGTACGGATCCTGGGCGCCTGCGACGGCTGGCGTACGGAGATCCCGCGCGCGGTGGCCGAGATCCGCGAGACCGAGGAGGTCATGGACCGGGCCCGCGCCGCGCTCGGCGCGGAGGTCTCGGCGGCGGAGCGCGCCGCGGGCCGCGGCCTCGGCGTCGACGAGGTGCTGGCCCTGGCGGAGCCGTACGAGGCGGAGCGGCCGGAGGGCGGGACCCTCGGGCCGGAGGGCGGGTCCGTCAGGAGCAGCTGATCTGCGACTGCGCCCAGTCCGCGACCGCCGCCCGGCCGAACGGGGTGTGCTCCTCGACGACGAGCCGGAGCTCCCGGCGGCCCTCGATGCCCACGTGCACCGGGACGGGCGGGTCGCCGGGGCGGATCACCTCGGAGCGCCACAGGCGTTCGTCGTCGCCGTACACCGCGAAGCGGACGCCGCCGACCCCGAGCGGCAGGGTGATGTCGTCGATGCCGACGACCGCGTCGTAGGCGGTGCACTGCCGGTTGAGGTCGATCAGCAGCGAGGACGGGGCGTGCACGCTCACCCCGTGCGCGTACGACGTGCCGTCCATGGACAGCCGGGAGCGCTGCCACATCCAGCTGCTCTCGCCCAGCCGGACCTCCGGCTTGGTGCCGTCGCCGAAGATCCCGTACTCCAGCCGGTTGATCTGGTAGACGCTCGGCGCCGGGCTCGGGGACGGCGTGGCCGAGGGCTTCACCGGGGTGGGCGTGGGCTTCGGCTTCGGTGTCGGGGACGGCGTCGGCTTCGGCTTCGGGCTCGGCCGTACGGTCTTCGACGGGGTCGGCTTCGGCGCGGGCTTCGGCGGCGGAGGCGGCGCCTGTACGGGCGGCGGCGTCGGCTTCGGGCTGGGCTTCGGCGGGGGCGGCGCCGGGACGACGGGGGCGACGACCGTGGGCGTGGCCGTGGGCCGGGCGACCGGCTCCGGCTCGGACCCGGTCAGCGCCCAGACCAGACCGGCGGTCGCGGCGACGGCGGCGACGGCGGCGATGCCCGCCTTCGCGGGGATGCCGAGCCCCTCGGCCGCAGCGGCGGAGGTGGCCCCGGCCGAACCGGTGGCGGTCCCGGCGCCGGTGGCCGCGGCGGCGGCACCGGCGGCGCCCGCGCCCGCCACCCCGCCCGCGACGACCCCGGCGGCCTTGAGCGTGTAGCCGGCGGCGAACCAGCCGATGACCGCGATCGGGAGGATCGCGGGGATCCCGGCGTTCACGTGCGCCAGCTCACCGGCGGCGAGCCGGCACTTGGCGCACTCGTCGAGGTGCTTGCGCAGCCCCCGCTCCGCCCGCATCCGCAGCCCGCCGCGCGCGAACGCGCCGAGCCGGTCGGCATAGCGGGCGCAGTCGCCGCCCGAGGTGAGCGACTGGCTGACGTGCGCCTGGAGATACGCCTGCTTCAGCCCCTCGCGGGCCCGGCTGGCGAGCACGGCGGTGGCGTTGGCGGTGAGGCCGAAGAGCGGGGCGACCTCGCTGGGCGACTCCTCCTCGACCGTGGTGTGCCAGAGCACCGCCTGCCAGCGCTCCGGCAGCGACCGGAACGCCTGCATGGCCAGCGACTGTTCGGCCTCGTGCATGGCGAGCACGTCGGCGCCGAGGTCGAGGGTGTCCTGGTCGGAGACCTCCGAGCCGCGGGCGGCCTCGGCGGCGAACACCGCGAAGTCCTCGACCAGATGCTCGCGCTTCTGCGTCTTGGTCCAGTTCGCCGCGACCCGGCGGACGGTGGTCAGCAGATAGGCGCGCACGGCCTGTTCGGGCCCGGCGCCGCCGCGCACCGCCTGGAGCGTGCGGGCGAAGACCTCGGCGGTCAGGTCGTCGGCGGTGTGCCCGTCGCGGCAGCAGGTCCTGGCGTAGCGGCGCACGGCGTCGGAGTGGCGCCGGAACAGCTCCTCGTACGCGCTGTCGTCGCCGTCCCGCATCAGCTGGACGAGCTCGGCGTCGGACGGCGGCAGGTCGTTCGGCGGCAGCACGCCTTCGTTCTCGTCGAAGACGGCCCCGGACGTCCCGGCGGCGGCACCGGATCCGTGTCCTGCCGAGACCCCGCCCTCGCGCTGCTGCGGGACGCTGGCCTCCGCGGCCTGCCCGCCGCCCGCGCCCGGACCGGCCGAACCGCCCGGGGTGCCGACGGGTCGGCCCTGGCTGGGCACCTGGGCGGAGGACGGGTCCCCGGTCTCCCTGGTGCCACCGGCGCCCGGCGTCTCGTCCCGACTGTCACCGCTCATCGCGGAAGCCCCCGTATGCACGCTCGGACCCGAACACCGGTCAAGCCTGCCACAGAGCGCGGGCACGCCGAACCCCCGCGTCCACTTACCACTCGTCCGGGGCGACTTCCCGTCTCCGGGCGTAACCGGTCATCCGTTCGTGTGAGGGCCGCCGGTCACTCGGACCAACGACCCGTCACCCCGGTGTTCGACTCGGCGGCGTGCCCGCCGTGCGCGCGGGCGCCCGCCTACCGCGAGCGCAGACCCTCCAGCAGGATGTCCAGCAGCCGCGACGAGGCCGCCGCCTGCTGCGCGGCGTCCGGCAGCGCGGGCGCGGCCGTGGCTATCACCAGCAGCACGTCGGACACCGTCACGTCCGGCCGCAGCTCGCCCGCCTCACGCGCCCGGTCCACCAGCCGGCCCACGACCTCCAGGAGCTCCGCGGCCCCCGTGTCGTCCAGCTCCGCCGTAGGCACCGCGCGCGGCGCGACGATCCGCTGCTCGCCCAGGTCGCCGAAGCCGTTCACCGCGGGAGCGCCCGGCGCCACCGAGACCCGCTGCGCCGGAACCCGCGCCGCGTCCTCGGGCGCGCCCGCCGGGATCAGCACCTCGTCCACGCCCACCCGCAGCACCTGCGGCGGCAGCAGCCGACCGGCGCCCGAGGCAACCGAGGTGCGCAGGAACCGGGAGAGGGCCGACCACGGCTCCTCCTCCTGCCCGAGGGCCGTCCGCGCCTGCTCGGTGAGCCGCGCGGTCTCCTCCTCGGCTATCCGCCGGACCAGCACGTCCTTGCTGGGGAAGCGGCGGTAGACGGTGCCGACACCGACCCGGGCGCGGCGGGCCACGTCCTCCATCGGGGCGCCGTAGCCCAGCTCGCCGAAGACCTCGCGCGCGGCGCGGAGCACATGCTCCAGATTGCGCTGCGCGTCCACGCGCAGCGGCGCCGACCGCCCGTTCACCGTGCTCTGCGCCGTACGGACCTGCCCATACGAATCCTGAATCTGCATAAGCGTTCCCCCGCTCATGATGTCTCCCCCCGGAGACTCCCCGCCCTGACACGGAGCTCGCACCGCGCCGCGCCCGTGGTCCACGCACGACGGTCCGACACTCCGACCAGGTACGAACATAGTTGAGTCCGGGTCAATTCAGAAGGGGCAGTTCCGTACGGTGCGCCCCCCGATCGGAGCAAGGCCCGGAACCCTCCCGATTCCGACCCCCCGTCCCACCGCCCGTCCCCACCCTGACCTGCGCGGTTCACCACACGCACGCACCTTTCGCCACCCCACGCCTCCGCACCGCTCCGGTCACACAATTTGCCGGGCCTGTGGACAAACCCCGGACGGCGTTGCGTCATGGGACGGTGACCGAACCTGTGCGCGTTCTCGTTGTCGGCGGTGGCTACGTCGGGATGTACACCGCGCTGCGCCTCCAGCGGCAGCTGAAGGCCGAGCTCAGAAGCCGTACGGCCGAGATCGTCGTGGTCACCCCCGAGCCGTACATGACGTACCAGCCCTTCCTGCCCGAGGCCGCCGCCGGCTCCATCTCCCCGCGCCACGTCGTCGTCCCGCTCCGCCGGGTCCTCGACCGCTGCCGGATCATCATCGGCGAGGTCCACGCCGTCGACCACCCGAAGCGGGAGGTCGTCCTCTCCACCCTCGCCACCGAAGAGGAGGGCGCCGGGCACGACCGGCTCCGCTACGACGAACTGGTCATCGCCCCCGGCTCCGTCTCGCGCACCCTCCCGGTCCCCGGCCTCGCCGACCACGGCATCGGCTTCAAGACCGTCGAGGAGGCCATCGGCCTGCGCAACCACGTCATCGAACAGATGGACATCGCCTCCTCCACCCGCGACCCCGCGATCCGCGACGCCGCCCTCACCTTCGTCTTCGTCGGCGGCGGCTACGCGGGTGTCGAGGCCCTCGCCGAGCTGGAGGACATGGCCCGCTACACCGCGCGGTACTACCACAACATCAAGCCCGAGGACCTGCGCTGGGTGCTCGTCGAGGCGTCCGACCGGATCCTCCCCGAGGTCGGCGAGGAGATGGGCCGCTACGCCGTCCGCGAGCTGCGCGCCCGGAACATCGACGTCCGCCTCGGCACCCGCCTCGACTCCTGCGCGGACCGCGTCGCCGTCCTCAGCGACGGCACCCGCCTGCCCACCCGCACGGTCGTGTGGACCGCCGGGGTCAAACCCGCGCCGCTCGTCGCCGCCACCGACCTGCCCCGCACCGAGCACGGCCGTATCCGCTGCACCGCGCGCCTCACCGTCGAAGGCGTCGAGCACGCCTGGGCCGCCGGCGACGCCGCCGCCGTCCCCGACCTCACCGCCGCCGAACCCGGCCGCCTCTGCGCGCCCAACGCCCAGCACGCCGTCCGCCAGACCAGAGTGCTCGCGGAGAACATCGCCGCCTCGCTCCGCGGCGAGCCGCTCAAGGAATACGCACACAAGTACGTCGGCTCCGTAGCCTCGCTCGGGCTCCACAAAGGAGTCGCCCATGTCTACGGCCGCAAGCTCAAGGGCTACCCGGCCTGGTTCATGCACCGCGCCTACCACCTCAGCCGGGTCCCCACGTTCAACCGCAAGGCCCGTGTCCTGGCCGAATGGACCCTCTCCGGCCTCTTCAAACGCGAGATCGTCTCCCTCGGCTCGCTCGAACACCCGCGCGCCGAATTCGAACTCGCAGCCGCACCACCGCCCGCGCCCAAGCCGTCCGGCGAGGACGAGCCCTCGGGCTGACATCACTGTCAGTGCACTCGTCCACACTGGACGTGTGACCATAGGTGGGCTCACACCTGCACAGAGTGACTCTGCACGGCAACGACACCACGAGGCATAGAGATCCGTGAACTTCACCCGTTGGAGCGCCCGGCTTCCCGGCACGCAGCGCCGCGCGGCGCGGGGCACCGAAGGCTCCGTGCCCGCGGCCCGCGGGGAGTACGGGCCGCAGCTGGAGCACGCCGACACCCCGGACACCGGGCCCGCCGACCCCGCCGGGGTGCCCGCCCTGGAGGACTTCACCGTCCGCGAGATCGTCGGCCGCCTCCCCGGCCTCGTCGCCCTCGTCTACGGCCCGGAGCACCGCATCGCGTACGTCAACGACGCCTACGCCGCCGCCTTCGGCCCCCGCCCCGCGGGCTCCACCGTCGCCGACACCTGCCCCGAGGCGGAGGAGCTCGGCCTGCTCCCCCTCATGGACCAGGTCCTGCGCAGCGGCAAGCCCCGCACGGTCAAATCCCGCCGCACCCAGGACGGCGGCTCCTACACCGTCACCTGCCTGCCCGTCGAGAGCCCCCGCCTCCCCGACGGCGGCGTCCTCGTCCACGCCGCCGACGTCACCGACCACGCGGAGGCCGCCGAGCGCCTGCGCGCGAGCGAGCGCCGCCACCGCGAGACCGCCGTCACCCTCCAGCGCTCCCTCCTCCCGCAGGAGCTGGAGCAGCCCGACGACCTGCGCATCGCCGCCACCTACCAGCCCGGCGTCGCCGACGCCGCCGTCGGCGGCGACTGGTACGACGTCATCACCCTCGGCGCCGGCCGCACCGCCCTCGTCATCGGCGACGTCATGGGCCGAGGCGTCCGCGCCGCCGCCGTCATGGGCCAGCTGCGCACCGCCGTCCGCGCGTACGCCCGCCTCGACCTGCCCCCGCACGAGGTGCTCCAGCTCCTCGACGGCCTCGCCGCCGAGATCGACGCCAGCCAGATCGCCACCTGCGTCTACGCGGTCCACGACCCCAACGAGGGCAAGCTCGTCTACGCCTCCGCCGGCCACCTCCCGATCCTCGTCCGCCACGAGGACGGCACCGTCCGCCGCGCCGCCGACCCCACCGGACCCCCGCTCGGCACCGGCGGCTGGCTCCACACCTCCGGCACCATCGCCCTGCCGCCCGGCTCCACCGCCGTCCTCTACACCGACGGCCTGGTCGAGCGCCGCCGCGAGGACATCGACGAGGGTGTCGCCGCCCTGGAGCGCGCCCTCTCCGGCGCCACGGGCACCCCGCAGGTCGTCTGCGACCGGCTGCTCCGCTCCCTCGGCATCACCGCCGAGCACGACGACGACGTCGCGGTCCTCGTCGTCCAGCACCCCGCCCGCAAGGGAGCCGTCGCCGAGCTCTTCCACAACGCGGCGCTCGAACTGCTCGGCGGCGTCGAGGCCGCCCCGCGCGCGCGGGCCTTCGCCTCCGGCGTCCTCGCGAGCTGGCGCTTCCCCGTGGAGCTGTGCGACCTCGGCGTCCTCGCCACCAGCGAGCTGGTGGCGAACTCCCTCCAGCACGGCACCCCGCCCATGCGCCTGCGGCTGCGCCGCACCGACCGGCGCCTGATCATCGAGGTCACCGACGGCGACGACCACCTGCCGCGCCGCCGCCGGGCGGAAACGGAAGACGAGGCGGGCCGCGGGATTTCCATCATCGCGACGATCGCCTCGTCCTGGGGGAGCCGCCGGACCCCCGGCGGCGGTAAAGCGGTGTGGTGCGAGTTCGCCCTGCCGGACTGATCCCGGTACGGGGGATCAGACGGCCGTGGTCTCCTTCGCGGGCTGGTGCTGCGCCACCACCCGCGAGGGCTTCGCGGCCAGCGACGGCTGGTTCTGCACCGGCGTGAGCTGCTTCCCGAGCCGCACGGCCAGGAAGGTGATCCCGAGCGAGAACAGCACGAAGGTCACGATGTACGGCCCGTGCAGCGAGGCCCCCATGGGCCCGCCCACGGCCGGCCCGACCGCCAGCGCGAGCTGCTTGACCAGCGCGAAGGCCGAGTTGTACGTGCCGACCATCGACTCCGGCGCCAGGTCCGCCACCAGCGGCGCCACGGTCGGCGACAGCATCGCCTCACCGAGCCCGAAGAGGGCGTACGTGGAGATGAACGCGGCCGTCGCCATCGCCTGGCTGCCGTGGCCCAGGCCCGCGTACCCGGCGAACAGCCACGCCACGGTCCAGATCAGGCCGACCGCGGCGATGACCCGGCTCCGCTTGCGGCGCTCGACGAACTTCAGCACCAGGAACTGGGCGGCCACGATGACGGCCGTGTTGGCGGCCAGCGCGATGCCCAGCGTCGACGGCGCGATGCCGGCCGCCTCGGTGCCGTAGGCCGCGAGACCCGACTCGAACTGTCCGTAGCAGGCGAAGAAGAGCACGAAGCCCAGCACGCACAGCTGCACCATCGCCTTGTGCTGGAGCAGCACCCGGATGCCGCCGCCCTTCTCACCGGCCGGCCGCGCGCCCTGGAAGGCGGGCGCCGCGGGCATCCGGGTGGTCAGCGCGATCGCGCCGAGGACCAGGAACATCACGGACTCGATGGAGAACAGCAGCAGGAAGCTGTTCGGCCGGTTCACGTCGACGAGCTGGCCGCCGATGAGCCCGCCGACGCCCAGGCCCAGGTTCTGCAGGAAGAACTGCATGGCGAAGGAGCGGGTACGGGTCTCCGGCGTCGAGCACCAGACGATCATCGTCGCGAGCGCGGGCTGCATCACGGCCGTACCGGCACCGAGCAGCGCGGCGGCGCCGACGGCCGCGGGCACGGAATAGGCGAAGCCCATCCCGAGCGCGCCGACCGCGGCGAGCCCGGACGCCACGAGCAGCACGGGCACGGGCCCGCGCCGGTCGATGGCCCGGCCGCTGAAGGGGAGGACCACGAGGGCGGCCATGGCGAAGACGGCCAGCACGATGCCCGCGGTGGCCGCGCCCAGATCCCGCACCTGAGCGACGTACACATAGAGGTACGGCACGGTGAAGCCGAGCCCGAACGAGCTCAGCGCGCTGCCTGCCTGAATCCGGCGCATCGCGGCGCCCATCGCCTTGGTCACACTCACCCACTTCGGTCGCGGGTTACAGACCTGTAGCTGTGAACCCTGAAGACTTCAACACTAAAATTAGACCCTTAACAATACACATGGAAGGACTTCAATGCCAACGAGCCGCGTGGAATACTCGGCCGCATGTCCGACACCCCCGAGCAGTCCGGCGCGCAGTCCCCGCAGGAGCCGACCCTCGACGAGCAGATCGCCGCCTACCAGCGCGAGTTCCGCGACCTCGACCCCCAGGTCGAGAAGGTGGTCTCCGCGCTGGGCCGGCTGAACCGCCGGATGAACGTGGCGTACGGCCGCCAGGTCGCCGACCTGGGCATCAGCAACGCGGAGTGGGAGGTCCTCAAGACCCTCGTGCTCTCCGGCGCCCCGTACCGCCTTGGCCCCGGCGAGCTCGCCAAGCGCCTCGGCCTCACCCCCGCCGCGATGACCCACCGCATCGACCGGATGGCGGGCGAGGGCCTGGTCACCCGGGACCGCGACGAGAACAACCGGGTGCGCGTGATCGTGGAGCTGACCGACGAGGGCCGCCAGAAGTGGCTGGAGGCCATGCGGATGGCGACGGACTTCGAGGAGGAGCTCCTCCAGGACCTGTCCACCGAGGAGCGCGGAGCCCTGGGCGAGATGCTGATCCGCCTGCTCCGCCGCGTGGAGCTGACCCAGCCGGACGCCGGCGGCCGGCTGACCGACCTCGACTGAGGGTTGACGCGCCCCGCCGGGGCGCGTAGTGTTCTCCGAGTTGTCACGGAGTCGGAAGGTTCCGGGCAGCCATCCCGCCGCGAAAGCGGCAACCTCAACTCAGCACGATCTCCCAACCGGGACGAATTTCGGCATGCCGAAATTCATTTCGAAAGACTCGATTATGAGTCGCCGGGAAAATCCGCTAGAGTTTGAGACGTCGGAACGGCCCAACAGCCGGGAAGACAAAATCCCGCCGACTGGGAATCAGGCCCGAAAGGATCTGATAGAGTCGGAAACGCAAGAACGAAGGAAGCGCCCGGAGGAAAGCCCGAGAGGGTAAGTACAAAGGAAGCGTCCGCACCTTGAGAACTC
>NZ_JBEZHM010000075.1:0-31046 GCF_040650575.1 Streptomyces sp. NPDC048659
GCGCGGACGACGGTCGAGTCGACCGACACCAACCAGTCGATGTCGCCCGCCTTGTCCGCTTTCGCCTGGGCAGCCCGCAGCATCCGGTCGAACGTGCCGTCCGCCGCCCACCTGCGAAAACGCGTGTGGAGTGTGGCCCACGGGCCGTAACGCTGGGGCACATCCCGCCAGGCCGTCCCGGTCCGGAACTTCCACACGATCCCGTTCAGCACCCGGCGGTCGTCCAGCCGCTTCCGCCCACGCAACGACTCGGGCAGCAACGGCCGAACGAACTCCCACTCGGCATCCGACAGTTCATGACGACGTATCACGACACCATGATCCACCAATGGTGATCATTTGAAGACACCGCCTAGGGCCTGTCCGTAAAGTCATGGGAGCCAGAGTTGGAGGCAGGCGAGGGTGGCCATGGCTTGGTAGTGGCGGGCGCGTTTGTCGTAGCGGGTGGCCAGGGCCCGGTTCTGCTTGAGGCGGCTGAAGCAGCGCTCGACGACGTTGCGGCGGGCGTAGGCGGTGCGGTCGAGGCGGCAGAGGGATTCTCGGCGGCGGATGCGGCCGTTGATCTGGTCGATCCGTTCCGGGATCGTGCAGGCGATGCCGCGTCGTCGCAGGTAGGCGCGGATCTTGCGGGCTGAGTAGCCCTTGTCCGCGACGACGCGTCCGGGCCGGGTCCGGGGCCTGCCCGGCCCCGGGCGCGCGATGCGGATCCGGTCCATGACCGCCTCGAACTGGGTGCAGTCGTTGACGTTCCCGCCCGTGATCGTGAACGCGAGGGGCCGGCCCTGTCCGTCGCAGGCCAGGTGGATCTTGCTGGTCAGGCCGCCCCTGGACCGGCCGAGTGCCTCGCCTTCCCAGGGCCCCCTTTTCGGGCCCCGGCCGCGTGCTGATGGGCCCGGACCGTGGTCGAGTCCACGCAGACGACCGACCAGTCCACGGTCCCGACGGCGTCGGAGTGCTGCTGGACATGGGCCAGGAGCCGGTCCCAGGTGCCGTCGGCGGACCAGTGCCGGAAGCGTTCGTAGACCGTCTTCCACGGCCCGTAACGCTCCGGCAGGTCACGCCAGGCGGCACCCGTGGACAGCTTCCACAAGATCCCGTTCACCACCTGGCGCCGGTCCCTCACGGGCCTGCCCATCCGGCCCGGCGCCAGCAGCGGAGCGAGCACCACCCAGGACTCATCAGTCAGTTCATGTCGACGCACCACAAACGGACCAACGACCCAACGACTTTACGGACACGCCCTAGGGCCCCACCTATACCGAGCCGGAGCCCGAGGCCCCGTCTCGGCATCCGTTCAGGCGCCGGAGGCGGGGCGACGGGTAGAGAGGATGGCGTCCAGGAGGTCCCACAGCGGAGCGGGACCCGCCGCCCGCTGGGGTTCTCGTTCGGCTCTGTTGGGTGGATCCGCTGGCCGCCTACGACGTGCGGACGCAGGAGAGGGGGCGAGGTCGGCTCCGGCGTGGCGGAGTTGCCCGAGCGTCATCGGGTAGAGGTCGCGGATCCGCGGGGCGGCGTCGCCGGCGCTGTCGTGCTGGCAGCGTTGAGCGGGGAGTGCGCGGTGGGCTGTGTGGTGGTGGGCGCACCCGGTGGTGGGGGAGTGGCGGGCGGGGGCCATCGCCCTGTACGAGCCGCTCAGGTGCACTGTCGCCGCGTCGTGGAACGAGCGGAACGGGCTGGTCCGCGTCGAACGGGACCGTACGAGGCGCGGATCCTCAGCTGCGCAGAAGCGGTGCGGGGCTCACGAAGCCCGCTCCCAGCCCCGCCGCGGCGGCCGGTTCGCCTGCTGCTTCGGGTCCCGGCGGCGGTAGACCACGTACGGCCGTGCCAGGTACTTCAGCGGTACGGAGAACATGTGAACCAGGCGCGAGTACGGAATCAGCGCGAACAACGTGAAGCCGAACAGGATGTGCAGCTTGAAGGCGAGCGGGGCGCCGGTCATCAGGTGGTAGTCGGGGCTGAAGGTGAACAGGCTGCGGAACCAGACCGAGATGCCCTCGCGGTAGTTGTAGCCGTCCGTCTGCCCGGTGGAGTTGAGGATCGTGGCGGTCAGGCCGAGCACCATCGCGCCCAGCAGGAAGGTGTACATGAGGTGGTCGCTCTTCAAGGTCGCCCGGCGCACGGCGGGCACCTTGAAGCGGCGGTACACCAGGATCCCGATCCCCACTGCCGCCGCCGCGCCCGCGACCAGGCCGGTGGAGACGGCCAGCAAGTGGTACGCGTGGTCGCTGAGGCCCATCGCGTCGGTCCAGCTCATCGGGATCAGCAGGCCGACGACGTGCCCCAGCACCACGAACAGCATGCCGAAGTGGAAGAGCGGCGAGCCGATCCGCAGCAGCCGCGACTCGTGCAGCTGCGTGGAGTGGGTGGTCCAGCCGAACGAGTCGTACCGGGCCCGCCACACCGTCCCCGCGATGAGCAGGGCGACCGAGACGTAGGGGAGCACGCCCCACAGGAGGAGGTCCATCAGGTCGTCTGCCTCTCGGCCGAGGGTGCGGGGGCGGGTGCGGGGGCGGTCGGCCAGGGGAGGTCGGTCGGCGGGTCCAGGCCCGGGCCGAAGGGCTCCAGTACCGTGCCCGCGCCCACCAGTTCCTGCGGCGGTCCGTTGCGGGCCAGTGCCTTCGCCTCCGCCTTGGTGGCGGGAGACGGGCCGGGCAGCGTCGCGCAGACGGCCTCGAGCACCGCCGCGTACGGGCTGCCGGCCTCGATCAGGGCCAGGCGGAGGAGTTCGAGTCCGGCCCGGTGCTCCTGGAGCAGTTCGGTGCCGGCCTCCTCGCGCAGGGCCGCGAACTCCAGGGCCGCCGGGAGGAAGTCGGGCAGCTCCTCGTGCGCGAACTCCAGCCCGAAGTCCCGGTAGATGCGCTTGAGGCGGACCAGGGACAGGCCCCGGCGGCGAGTGTCGCCGTCGGTCCACCAGGTCAGGTACAGGCAGCGCCGGTTGCGGGTGTCGAAGGTGCCGGTGTACTCCGCGCAGAGGTCGAGGGGAGCGAGGGAGGCGGCGTGGTCGAGGAAGCCGGCCAGCAGCGCGGCCGGCGCCTCGGGGGCTTCGGCCAGGGTCGTGCGGAGCGCGGGGAGTTCGGCGTGGAAGCCGTCGCCGGGGTACTGGAGCACCCGGGCCGCGACGAGCCGGACGAGGGCGTCGCCGCTCAGGGGAGGCGCGGTCACGAGACCCTCCTGGTGGGGCTGAGGTTGAGCATCACGCGGGGCTCGGGCCGGTCGCCGACGGGGCACGCCGCGTCCAGCGGATGCGCGTCGGCGAGCGCCTCGGCCTCGGCGCGGGCGGCGGTCGGGACGACGAACCGGTCCTCGATCTTGGCGATGGCGAGCAGCCGGAACATGTCCTCCATCTCCGCGCCGGTCAGACCGACCGACCCCGCGATGGACGCGTCGGGCCGCTCGCCCAGGTTGATGGCGCGCATGTGGGCGCGCATCGCGGCCATCCGCCGCAGCACCGCCTCGACGGCGTACGTGTCGCCCGCGGTGAGGATCTCCGCCAGGTACTCGACGGGGATGCGCAGCGCGTCGATGGCGCCGAAGAGGTTGCCGGCGTCCTCGCCGTCGCCGCCGGTGGCGGCGACCGCCTCGACGACGGGCGAGAGCGGCGGCACGTACCAGACCATCGGCATGGTCCGGTACTCCGGGTGGAGGGGGAGCGCCACCTGGTAGGTGGCGATCAGGTCGTAGACCGGCGAGTTCCGGGCGGCCTCGATCCACTCGTGCGTGATGCCGGCGGCCCGGGCGGCGGCGGCCACGGCCGGGTCGTGCGGGTCGAGGAAGCAGTCGACCTGAGCGGGGTAGAGGTCGTGTTCGTCCTCGACCGCCGCGGCCTCGGCGACCTTGTCGGCGTCGTACAGCATGACCCCGAGGTAACGCATGCGACCCACGCAGGTCTCGGAGCAGACCGTCGGCATGCCGACCTCGACGCGCGGGAAGCAGAACGTGCACTTCTCGGCCTTGCCGGTGGCGTGGTTGAAGTACACCTTCTTGTACGGGCAGCCGGTCACGCACATCCGCCAGCCGCGGCACGTGTCCTGGTCGACGAGGACGATGCCGTCCTCCTCGCGCTTGTACATGGCACCGGACGGGCAGGACGACACGCACGCCGGGTTCAGGCAGTGCTCGCAGATCCGCGGCAGGTAGAACATGAAGCTCTGCTCGAACTCGAAGCGGATCCGTTCGCCGACCTCGTCGCGGATCTTCTCCACGACCGGGTCCCTCGGCGCGTGCGCGGGTGCGCCGCCGAGGTTGTCGTCCCAGTTCGGACCCCATTCGATGGTGTCGACGGGCTCGCCGGTGATCTGGGACACCGGGCGGGCGGTGGGCAGGTCGTCGCCCGCCGGCGCCTCGGTGAGGTTCTTGTACTCGTACGTCCACGGCTGGTAGTAGTCGCCGAGCTCCGGGAGGTGGGGGTTGGCGAACAGCCCGCCCAGCTTCTTCAGCCGGCCGCCCGCCTTCAGCCGCAGACGGCCCGAACGGGTGCGCTCCCAGCCGCCCTTCCACTTCTCCTGGTCCTCCCAGCGGCGCGGATAGCCCTGGCCGGGAAGGGTCTCGACGTTGTTGAACCAGACGTACTCGGTGCCCTGCCGGTTGGTCCACGCCTGCTTGCAGGTGACCGAACAGGTGTGGCAGCCGATGCACTTGTCGAGGTTCATCACCATCGCCACTTGGGCCATGACACGCATCAGAACTCCACCTTCTGGGACCGGCGGCGGATGACCGTCACCTCGTCGCGCTGGTTTCCGGTCGGCCCGAGGTAGTTGAAGGCCCAGGTCAGCTGGGCGTAGCCGCCGACGAGATGGGTGGGCTTGAGCATCACCCGGGTCAGCGAGTTGTGGATGCCGCCGCGGCGGCCGGTCTTCTCCGTCTTCGGGACGCCGACCGTGCGCTCCTGCGCGTGGTTCATGTACACCGTGCCGGGCGGCATCTTGTGGGAGACGATCGCGCGGGCGGTCACGACGCCGTTGCGGTTCACCGCCTCGATCCAGTCGTTGTCGGCGACGCCGATCGCCTCGGCGTCCTGCGGCGACATCCACACGGTCTGGCCGCCGCGGCCGAGCGTCATCATGTACAGGTTGTCCTGGTACTGGCTGTGGATCGCCCACTTGTTGTGCGGGGTGAGATACCGGACCGCCACGGTCCGCTCGTCGACGACGCCGAGCTCGGGTTCCCCGTACAGGGTGTGCATGTTCAGCGGCGGTTTGAAGACGGGCAGCGACTCGCCGACCTCGTGCAGCCAGTCGTGGTCGAGGAAGAAGTGCTGGCGGCCGGTGAGGGTGTGCCAGGGCTTCAGGTGCTCGGTGTTGACGGTGAAGGCGGTGTAGCGGCGCCCGCCGGCCTCGCTGCCCGACCACTCGGGAGAGGTGATCACCGGGACCGGGCGGGCCTGCGTGTCGGCGAACGTGATCCGCTTGCCCTCGGCCTCCGCGGCCAGGTGGGCCATCGGCGTGCCGACCTTCTTCTCCAGGGTCTCGAAGCCCTGCGTGGCGAGCCGCCCGTTGGACGTCCCGGACAGGGCGAGGATCGCCTCGCAGGCGCGCCGCGCGCTGTCGAGGCGGGGACGGCCGTCGGCGACGCCGCCCCGGACCAGGCCGTTCTTGCTGCCGAGGTACGCGACCTCCTCCTTCACGTCGTACGTGACGGCCTTCGTGGTGACGCCGAGTCGGTCGACCAGCGGGCCGAGCGCGGCGAACTTCTCGCCGACGGCGCCGTAGTCGCGCTCGACGACGCTCAGGTTGTACATGGTGCGGCCCGGCACGGGCTCGCACTCGCCCTTCGACCAGTCCAGCGCGACGCCGCCCGGCTGGGCCATCTCGCCGCCCGGCGTGTCGTGCTGCAGCGCGGTGGCGACCAGGTCCTTGCGCACCCCCAGGTGCGTCCCGGCGAGCTCGCCGAACCGCCGGGCGATCGCGAGGAACGCGTCGTAGTCGGACCGGGCCTGCCAGGGCGGGTCGACGGCCGGGGTGAAGGCGTGCAGGAACGGGTGCATGTCCGTGGAGGACAGGTCGTGCTTCTCGTACCAGGTCGCCGCCGGCAGCACCACGTCGGACAGCAGCGTCGTGGACGTCATCCGGAAGTCCATGCTCAGCAGGAGGTCCAGCTTCCCCTCGACGTCCTCCTCGCGGTACGTGACGTCCTTCGGCGCGCAACGCGGCCCGTCCTCGGGGAGGTTGGAGTGGGTGCCGAGGAGGTGCTTGAGGAAGTACTCGTTGCCCTTGGAGCTGGACCCGAGGAGATTGGCCCGCCACACGTTCAGCACGCGCGGCCAGTTGCGGGGAGCGTCCGGGTCCTCACCGGCGAAGCCGAGCGAGCCGTCCTTCAGCTGCCGCACCGCGTCCGCGACCGGGTCGTCGGCCGCCCCGAGTTCGAGGGGGTTGCGGTCGAAGGTCGGATACGAGGGCATCCAGCCCATCCGCGTGCTCGCCGCCAGGCAGTCGGCGCCCGTCATACCCGCGAACGCGCCCGTGCCCAGCGGCGAGGCCAGCGCCTCGGCGGGCAGCGTGTCGTAACGCCACTGGTCGGTGTGCAGGTAGAACCAGGCGGCGCCGATCATCTGGCGCGGCGGCCGCGACCAGTCGGAGGCGGCGGCGAGGGTCGCCCAGCCGGTGACCGGCCGGCACTTCTCCTGGCCGACGTAGTGGCCCCAGCCGCCGCCGTTGCGGCCCTGGCAGCCGGTGAGGGTGAGGAGGGCGAGGAAGGAGCGGTAGATCGTCTCGGAGTGGAACCAATGGTTCGTGCCCGCGCCCATGAGGATCATGCACCGGCCCCGCGACTGCTCGGCCGTACGCGCGAACTCCCGCGCCACACGGGTCGCCTGGGCCGCCGGGACCGAGGTCAGCGTCTCCTGCCAGCCGGGCGTCCCGGGCTGCGAGGCGTCCTCGTACCCCGTCGGCCACTCACCCGGCAGGCCCTCGCGGCCGACCCCGTACTGGGCCAGCATCAGGTCGAAGACGGTGGTGACCAGACGGCCCCCGACCCGGCGCACGGGCACACCGCGCCGGACCCGGCCGTCCTTGGCGTCGTCCTCGAAGCGGGGGAGCAGGATCTCGGCGCTCTCGCCGGTCTCCTCCGACTCGCCCAGCAGGGACAGGCGGGGCACGAGGTCGCCGAGGTCGAGATTCCACTCCGGCTTCTCGCCGCTGCCCCAGCGGTGCCCGAGGGTGCCGTTCGGGACGACCAGCTCACCGGTCGCGTCGTCGACGAGGACCGTCTTCCACTGGGCGTTCTCGACATCCTGGCCGAGATCCGCCGCGGTGAGGAACTTGCCCGGAACGAGGCCGTGTTCGGTCTCCTTCAGCGAAACAAGGAAGGGCAGGTCGGTGTACGTGCGCACGTAGTCCTGGAAGAACGGCGTCCGCCGCTCGACGAAGAACTCCTTCAGGATCACATGACCCATCGCCAGGGCCAGCGCACCGTCCGTACCGGGATGCGGGTGCATCCACTCGTCGGCGAATTTCGTGTTGTCCGCGTAGTCGGGCGAGACGGCGACGACCTTCTGCCCCCGGTAGCGGGCCTCCGCCATCCAGTGCGCGTCCGGGGTGCGGGTGACGGGGACGTTGGACCCCCACATCATCAGATACGCCGCGTCCCACCAGTCACCCGACTCGGGCACGTCCGTCTGGTCGCCGAACACCTGCGGCGACGCCACGGGCAGATCCGCGTACCAGTCGTAGAAACTGAGCATCGGCGCGCCGATGAGCGAGTGGAAGCGCGCCCCCGCCGCGTGCGAGGCCATCGACATCGCCGGGATCGGCGAGAAACCGGCGACACGGTCCGGCCCGTGCTCCTTGATGGTGTGCACGTGCGCGGCGGCGACGATCTCGACCGCCTCCTCCCACGACGCCCGCACCAGACCGCCCTTGCCCCGGGCCTTCTGGTAGGACCGTCGCCGCTCGGGATCGCCCTGGATGTCGGCCCAGGCGGCCACCGGGTCCCCCAGCCGCGCCTTCGCCTCGCGGTACAAGGACAGCAGCGTGCCGCGTACGTACGGGTGCCGGACTCGGGTGGGGGAGTACGAGTACCAGGAGAACGACGCGCCGCGGGGACACCCGCGCGGCTCGTACTCCGGCCGGTCCGGGCCGACGGACGGATAGTCCGTGGCCTGCGTCTCCCAAGTGATGATCCCGTCCTTGACGAAGACCTTCCAGCGACACGATCCGGTGCAGTTCACGCCGTGCGTCGAATGCACGACCTTGTCGTGACTCCACCGGTCCCGGTAGAACGCCTCACCCGCGCGCCCGCCGGTCCGATGCACGCTCCGTAGATCGTCGGACACCTCTGCCCGGGTGAAGAAGCGGCTTGCCCTGACGAGGCGGTCCACAGAGTCCTGAGGCTGTTGCACGGAGACACTCCAGGCCGAAATCGACGATGAGCTTCGACGCTACGCCCGCGAAACAGGCGAACCTGGTGACAAAGGTCCCGCGCGGCGATGACTAAATCCCGCTATTTGCCGGGCCGATCGGGCTCGGTCCACCGGGCTCATGGCGGGCTGAAACGAACTCGTGCGACCTGTGGTCCGGCTGCGTGACGAGGAGCCCACAGCCGCAGGGCCTGGATCATGTGCCGCTCGGCAAGTCCGTCTCTCGCGTCTCGAATCTCTCGCGTGCGCGCTCGACGGCGGGCATGTTCTGTGAGGCCCAGGCCAGCAGTACGTCGACGGGCGGCCGGAGGGTCTTGCCGAGGGGCGAGATCCGGTATCTGACCGCCACCGGGCGGGTGGAGACGACCTCGCGCTCGATCACGCCGTTGCGTTCGAGCCGCCGGAGCGTCGCGGTCAGCGACTTCTGCGTGACCCGGGGGATGGCCCGGCGCAACTCGTTGAAACGGCACGGGCGTTCGCAGAGCTCGTTGAGGACGCTGAGCGACCACTTGTCGAGGATCTGGTCGAGCAGCTCGCGGTGCGGGGCTTCGATCCGCAGTTCGTCGGCGGTATCCATGGCGAAACCTGGTCTCGTTGAAGTGTCCTTCTTCCACTAAGTAGCTTATCGATACCTACTTCGGAGGAGAGACGCCATGGCCGTTCAGTACGTCACCCCGGTCGGCATGCCGCAGCCCGTCCCGTACCACCACGTCGCCGTAGGTACCGGAACGAAGCACGTCCACGTCAGCGGCCAGATCGCGCGCCGGGCCGACGGGACCCCGGTCGCGCCCGGCGACCTGGCCGGGCAGGTCGCCCAAGCCCTGCGCAACACCGCGATCGGGCTGGAGGGCGCGGGTGCGTCGTTCGCGGACGTGCTGCGTCTGACCTTCTACGTGACGGGGTGGAGCCCGGCGATGATCGGCGATCTCATGGCCGGCGTGGAGGCCGTGGCCGAAGAGGTCGGCCTGCGACTCCCCCTGCCTCCCGCTTCTCTCATCGGTGTCGAGTACCTCTTCGAACCGGACGTCCTCGTCGAGGTCGAGGCGACCGCGCTCCTGGACTGACCGCTTCGGGGGGAGTTCAGAGATCTGTCAGGTGACGGCCCGTCGCAGGGTGACGCCGCCGCCGGCCGCGGTCAGGGTGCAGAAGGCGTTGCCGGTACAGGGATTCGAGCCGCGGGCCGGGCAGTCGTCGCCGGTCAAGGTGTCGGCCTCCTCGACGTAGCCATTGCCGTTGTCGCGCTGGGTCCACAGCCGGAACCGGGTGCCGTCCTTGCCGGTCTGGTGTGTCACCAGGTGATGCGGACGAAGCCGTTGCCGCCGCGGCCGTTCGTGCCCGGGGCGGCGCCTGCCGTCCCGCCGGTGCCCGCCATGGCCTGGGGGTTGGGGTCGGGCCCGCCACCGGCACCGCCCGTACCGCCGTCGCCGCCGCTCCCGCCCGCGGCGCCGCTCCCGCCCTGGCCCGCGCCGGCGGGGACGACCACTCCCTCCGGAAGCCGCAGCGCGCCACCGGATCCGCCCGCGCCGCCCCGGCCGCCCCAGCCGCCGTCGCCACCCCCGCCCACTCCGCCCTGAAGGGAACTGCCGCCCTTGCCGCCGGGTGCGCCGATACTCCCCGGGCGGCCGTCCGTGCCCGCGCCGCCGGCTCCTCCGGGGAAGGCGGTGACGCTGATGTCGTCGGTCCCGCCGCAGTCGACGTCCTCGTCGACGGTTCCGCCCTCGCCGCCACCACTGGCCGCCGCCCCGCCACCGGCGGCACCGCCGCTTCCACCGTCGCCGCCGAGGGATCCGTCGGCGACCAGGCCACGGCCCCCTCCGCCGCCGCCCGGGGCGGCGGGGCCGCTGCCCGCGTCCTTGCCGGCCTCCGCGAGGACCAGCACGTTGCCCCCGAAGACCTGGGACACGCTGGCGACCGCGTTCCCCGTGTCGCGTACGACGGTCCCGCCTGCACCGGCCGAACCCACCTCGGACGGTGTCAGTGCCGCACCGGGATTCCCGCCCGTACCGCCGGCGCCACCCCGACCGGAGGACGGGGCGTAGCCGCCGATGCCGGGAACCACCCGCAGCTCCTCGCCCGGGGTGACGCGTACGGTGCACTGGACCACCGAACCGGCGCCTCCACCGCCTCCTCCCCCTCCTCCGCCGCCCCCGGCACCGCCCCCGCCACCGCCGCCCTTCCCGCTGCCGAGGATGGTCCAGCTGCCGCCCCCGCCTCCGCCACCGCCGCCACCCCCGCCGGACGCGGGAGCGCCCGCTCCTCCTCCGCCGACGGCGAGGATGGTGACCTGCGTCACGCCTTCGGGAACGACGAAGTCGTAGATCTCGTGCTCGGCGAACTCGGCGACGCCGTGCGGCTGGGGGGCGGCAGAACGGGCCCCCTCGGCGTGGGCGGATGCCACGGAGGCGGCCAGGAGGCCACCGAGCGCGAACGGCAGCACGGCCCCATACCGCCGCGCACGGCCGCCGGGGACGGAAGAGGAGAACAAGGGTGTCATGAGCGATGCATCGGCATCGCGCTCCGTCATCTGTCGCCCGGTCCCCCTTCCGGGCCGCACCCGAATGCCCAGGTGAACGCCGACAGAGCCAGCCCGGGCGGGGCGTTCCCCCGGCGGCGCCGCACGACTGGCGCGGGTGCGGGCGCGACCGAATCCTGGACCTCCAGGCACCGCAGCACGCACCTTCGAGGAGACGGCCCCGTGGTGGAACTCCGCTACAAGATGATCATGGCGTTGAGTGCGGCCGATCTCGGCAGCCCGTTGTGCGAGAAGATCGCCGGGATCTGCGCCGAGGTCGCCGAACGGCACTTCGCGGTCGCGGAGGTCAGCCACCCCGCCGGGGTGGCCCCGGCGGAGGTGACCGTGATCGACGTGAGCCACGAGGTCCTCGCGGGCGCCGCCGATCCCTACGTCGTCATCGGCCCGGAGCGTCTCGCGTGAGCGCGGGGACGGCCGTCATGCGGCCCACGGTCGACGTCCGCAGGGCCAGGGACCGTTTCCACACGGAGATCAGCTGGCTGGACTCCTGGCACTCGTTCTCCTTCTCCCACCACTACGACTCCGCCAACACCCACCACGGTCTGCTGCTCGTCTCCAACGACGACATCGTGACCGCGGGCACCGGCTTCGAGACGCACCCGCACGAGGACATGGAGATCGTCACCTGGGTGCTGCGCGGCTCCCTCGTCCACCAGGACTCGACCGGCCACTCCGGGGTGATCTACCCCGGGCTCGCCCAGCGGATGAGCGCGGGGACCGGCATCCTGCACTCCGAGAAGAACGACTCCTGGACCTACGACCTGGCCCGCTACGACCGGCACGCGGAGCCGGTCCGCTTCATCCAGATGTGGGTCGTCCCCGACGAGGCCGGCATCACTCCCGGGTACGAACAGCTGGAGATCGACTCCGAGCTCCTGAAGGGCGGCCTGGTCACCGTCGCCTCCGGCATGGACCGGCACACGAACGAGTCGGCCATCCGGATCCGCAACAAATACGCGGCCCTCCACGCGGCCCGCGTCCAGCCCGGCGGCGAGATCCAGCTGCCCGAGGCCCCCTTCCTGCACCTCTTCGTCGCCGAGGGACAGGTCTCGCTGGAGGGCGTCGGCCTGCTGGAGCAAGGCGACGCCGCCCGCCTCACCGCCACCGGCGGGCAGAAACTCGGCTCCGCGGACGGGGCCGAAGTCCTCGTCTGGGAGATGCACGCCACGATCAAGGGATGGTGAACAGCCCGTGCCCAGCACCACGTCCGGCGCCGCCGCGGGCGGCCCCACGCCCCCGCGCGCCGCCCCCGCACCCCTCGACGCCCTCACCGCCGACAACAGCGCCCTCTTCCTCATCGACTACCAGGAACGCATGTACAAGGGCGTCGGCGACCGCGACCGTAACCAGATGCACCGCGCCGCCGTCGCCGCGGCGAAGGCGGCCGCGATCATGGAGATCCCCACCGTCCTCACCCTCATCAACGCCCAGTGGAACGGCGACTTCAACGCCGAGGTCGCCGCCCCCTTCCCCGGCCAGGAGGTCATCGCCCGCACCGTACCCGGCTTCGACGCCCTCGCCGACCCCGCCGTCGACGCCGCGCTACGGGCCACCGGCCGCCGCAAGATCGTGCTGTCCGGACTGTGGACCTCCATCTGCATGTCCTTCACCGCCCTGCACGTCCTGCGCGAGGGATACGAGGTGTACGGGATCGTGGACGCCGCCGGAGACGTGTCCCGGGAAGCGCACGACACCGGCGTCACCCGCATGGCCCAGGCCGGGGTCGTACCGCTGACCTGGATGCCCCTGGTCTCCGAATGGATGGCCGACTGGTCCAACCCCGCCTCCGGCGCCCTCCACGACCAGGTCTACGCCACCTACGACATCATGATGTCCATGCCGTAGACGACCAGACGCACCGGACGCTCGCCCGGCACACCGAGAGCGCGTCCGGCCGCCGTGGCCTCCATACGGGCAGCTTCCGCATGACCGCACTCAACGGCAGGCCGGCCTTGGCGTACAGTGCCGTGGCGCTGGGCGGCTTCTGCGTCGGCGTCTGCGCCGCCGGACTGTTCGCACGCCGGCGGGTGGTCAGCGCTACCTGGGGCGCCTCACTGGGTCTTGCGTTCGCCGCCGTGTCGATGGCCTTCCTGACGGCTCTCCCCACCGGGCCCCTCACCGCGGCCTCGGTGGCGACCGCCCTCACCGCGCTGATGGCCTTTCGGCACCGTCCTCGCGCAGGTGCCGTGCCTGGCGGGATTCCTCACCTGGGCACCGGCGCGAGCGGCCGGTAGCTGCGCCGCCGGGTATCCCGTGACCATCGTGCCGGGGGGCTCCGCGATCACGGCCCTGCCGTACGAGACCGGGCTCTCCGCGCCGCAATGGGCGGCGGTCTTGTAGGAGGTGCTGTGGATCGCCGTGACCACCACCGCCCTGGCCGCCGTGGTCCTGGGACGCTCCGTGGTGGCGATCTCGGTCGCCTCCGCCGCCGCCCAGTACTTCCCGGTGACCATGATCGCCGACGAGCAGCACGCCCGTCGCCCCCTGTCCATGACCGCCTTCCTCACCGTCGGCATCATCGTCGGCCTGGCCGTCTGCGCCCAGGGCAGACAGGCCGAGCGCTACGCCCGCACACCGTCCGCCGCCGAAGACCTCCAGGAGGCGGTCCTCAGGCCCCTGCCCTCCCACCTGGGCACCCTCGACATCGCCCGGCTCTACCGCCTCGCCACCGACGACACCGGCGTCGGCGGCGACTTCGTCGAAGCGCTCCACACCCCCTACGGCACCCGCTTCCTCATCGGGGACGTCCGAGGCAAGGGACTGCACGTCGTACAGACCGTCACGGACGTGCTCCGCGCGCGGTCGCGGCGCGCTGAAGCTCCGTTCCTGGCCTTCGCACCTTCGCGGTCAGCCCGGGGCCGCGCGCCAACCTCTGGACATACGTCACCGCCGGCTGCTGGTCCGCAAGGGAGAAGCACGGACAAGGACTGGAGTTCGCCCTGACCGCTCCAGTGGGCGACGAGAGCTTCGTCGACCTTCTCGCGAAGATCGCGTACTACCATGCTGGACACCGTCTTGACCTTGAACACAGCATGCCCATCGGCGAGCCATGGATCCCCGGGTCCTCCTGCGACCACCTGCTCGTCAGCCTGCCCTACCTCTACGGGCCGGAGCTCGAACATTGCCCCTTGCCGAACGGCCACGCGCGCATCCTGTGGACTCTTCTCGTGACGGAGAACGAGATCGCTTTCCGTCGCGAACACGGCCACGAAGCACTTGAGCGGCTCTTCGATCAGAACGAGATCGACCCCTTGGATCCGAAACGCGCCTCCGGCAACGGGGGACCGGGGCAGTTCCTCAGGAGGATGTGAGTGCGGAGGAGGTCGCGCTTGACCCTGACCATAGCCGGAGCGTTTGCGAAGCTGACTCTGGTTACTTGGTCTTTGACCTGGCCGGAGTTCCAGGCTCGACGGACCGGCGACGATCGCGTCCCGGTCGTGGAAATCCGTCGGCGCACTGCCGCAGGGCGCAGGCAGCCCTTCGACGCGCTCGTGACGGCCGCCTGAGGCGAGGCGGTGAGACGTGCCGCGGGCGGTTCCCCTGGAGGGCTGTCCGCGACACGCCGCTGCCTTCTGGCTGTCAGTGGATCCGAGGGGTGAATGTCCGAGTTCAACGCTCCGTAGTCAGTACCGAACCAGCACAGGATCCGGAACCCCACCCCCAAATAGGGGCGCAGTGTGCAAACCTGACAGGCACCTCCAGGCCCCGCCGAGCGCCGTCCGGCGGAGCTCGGCGGGGCATGGAGAGGTGGGCATGGTGGCGGCGCGCACCTGTGGGCCCCGAACTGTGGTGTCCCGCCATATACGCCCCTGACCTGCGGATTCCTACGGTGTGGCGGTACCCGACAGTCCCCGTCACCCCGCTCGGAAGTGGTGCACATGGCCGCCGCAACTCCCGCCCCCACGCCCCCCGGTTCCCTCAAGCGCATCGTCGCCGCGTCCCTCATCGGGACCACCATCGAGTGGTACGACTTCTTTCTCTACGGGTCGGCCGCCGCGCTCGTGTTCAACAAGTTGTTCTTTCCCGAGTCCGACCCGCTCGTCGGGACGCTGCTGTCCTTCCTCACGTACGCCGTCGGGTTCGCCGCGCGGCCGCTCGGGGCGCTCGTGTTCGGGCACTACGGTGACCGGCTCGGGCGGAAGAAGCTGCTCGTGCTCAGTCTGCTGCTGATGGGCGGGGCCACGTTCGCCATCGGGCTGTTGCCCACGCACGCCGTCGTCGGGTCCGCCGCGCCCCTGCTGCTCACCGCCCTGCGGCTGGTCCAGGGCTTCGCGCTCGGCGGCGAGTGGGGCGGGGCCGTGCTGCTCGTGTCCGAGCACGGGGACGCCCGGCGGCGCGGCTTCTGGGCCTCCTGGCCGCAGACCGGGGCGCCGGCCGGGCAGTTGCTCGCCACCGGTGTGCTCTCCGCGCTGACCGCGCTGCTCTCCGACTCCGCCTTCCTGTCCTGGGGTTGGCGGGTGCCGTTCCTGCTCTCTGGCGTCCTCGTCATCGTCGGGCTCTGGATCCGGCTCTCCGTCGACGAGTCGCCCGTCTTCAAGGCCGCCCTCGCCGCCGCCGAACAGCGCAAGGCCGACACCGCCGGACAGGCCGAGCGGATGCCCCTCGTCGCCGTCCTCCGGCACCACTGGCGTGACGTGCTCATCGCCATGGGCGCCCGGATGGCCGAGAACATCAGCTACTACGTCATCACCGCGTTCATCCTCGTCTACGCCACCACCCAGGTCGGGCTCTCCAAGCAGACCGCCCTCAACGCCGTCCTCATCGGCTCCGCCGTCCACTTCGCCGTCATCCCGCTCTGGGGCGCCCTCTCCGACCGCGTCGGACGACGCCCGGTCTACCTCGTCGGCGCGGTCGGCGTCGGGCTCTGGATGTTCCCCTTCTTCGCCCTCATCGACCAGGGGACCTTCGGCAGCCTGCTGCTCGCCGTGACCGTCGGACTCGTCCTCCACGGCGCCATGTACGCGCCCCAAGCCGCCTTCTTCTCCGAGATGTTCGCCACCCGGATGCGCTACTCCGGCGCCTCCATCGGCGCCCAGTTCTCCTCCGTCGCCGCCGGCGCCCCCGCCCCGCTCATCGCCACCGCCCTCCTCGCCGACTACGACAGCTCCACCCCCATCGCGCTCTACGTCATCGCCGCCGCCCTCCTCACCGTCGTCGCCGTCGGCTGCGCCCGCGAGACCCGGCACCGGGATCTCGCCCGGATCGACGGGGAGGGGGACGGGGGCGGGGACGACCTCCATCCGGAGCCGGGGCCGGTCGGGGCGGCCGTTCCCGGGGGCGTGCGTCGTGATGCCTGATGGTTCGTGATAGTCCGTGAGGGCCTGTGACGGGCCTATGCCGAAGGGTCCCCTCCCAAGGTGGCAGGGGACCCTTCGGCATAGGCCCGTCCGTCAGCTCACTCGGGCTTCTCGCCCACGCACGTCACCTTGTCCCGCGGCGTGTAGTGCGTCGTGAACGTCTGTCGCTTCACCTCGGTGCCGCCGTTCTTGAAGACCCGCTCCACCTTGATGTCGAAGCCCTCCAGCGGATCCTGGACCTCGCACTTCGCGCTCGGGTCCTTGCGCTCGGCCGGCGGCTTCACGTTCGTGCGCGGGCCCGCGACCGCCTCCACCGAGTCGTACTTCTTCGTGCCGAGGAAGCTGATCGTCACCGACTTGTCCGTCGCGCCCGCCTTGATGTAGATCGGCTTGCCCGAGTCGTTGCGGAACTTCAGGTCCAGCGAGCCCCAGGCCACCGTGGCCTCCCGGCCGGCCGGGTAGCGCTCGATGTAGAACGAGTGCGCGCCGTGCTCCACCGGCTGCACACCGGCGAAGAACAGGGCGTTGTACATCGTCGTCGCGACCGCCGACACGCCGCCGCCCGGCGCCGTCTGGTACTGCCCGTCCATGATCATCGTGCCGTCCACGAAGCCGTTCGCCTTCGTGCGCTCGCCGACCGTGCGGTTGAAGCTCCACACCTCGCCCGGCTTCACCACCGAGCCGTTGATCAGCTCGGCCGCCCGGCCGATGTTGATCGTCCGGTACGGGGCGGTCGGGAAGTCCACGGTGAACGTCGACATCTGCTCCGTGATGCCCAGCTTCGGCAGCGACGCCGCCGTCAGTTCCGGCTGGGTCACCTTCGTCGCCACCGGGGCCGTACGGGCCGCCGCGCCCTCCTTGGCCAGCAGCGGCTCCACCGCCTGCCCCAGCGCCTCGGCCGTCACCTCGCGGCCCGGGCGGCCGTCGCGCTCGACGACGACCTTGCCGTTCCGGACGCCCAGCGTGGCCTCCACCGGGGCGCCCGCGAAGCTGTCCAGCGGCCGGGCCACGTCGGGGTCGCGCATGAGGGACGCCGAGTCCAGGGAGGCCGACAGCCGCCCGTCCGACGCCTTCACCTTCAGGTGGTCGCCCAGGGTGGCCGCCGGTATCGCCAGCCGCTTGTCGCCCGAGGTCAGCGTCACCGGACCCGACACCGCCGGAGCCGCGACGTCCGTCATGAAGCGCGAGACCTCCGTCGCCGACACCTTCGGCTGCGTCACGGCCACCGGCAGGACGACCGGGGCCGAGCCCGCCGGCGCCGGGTAGGCCCCGCGCAGGGCGTCCACCGCCGCCGTCGTGTCCAGCGCGCGCCCCTCGCGCGGCTGGGTCGCCACCGCCTTGCCGTCCTTGAACGCCACGGCGCCCTCGCGGACCGTGCGGTCGTGCTCCTTCGCCGCCTCGGCGACCGCCGCCCCCGCCTTCGTACCGTTGAAGGCGACCACCGGCTCGATCTCCCGATCCGACGAGGAGAAGAGCCGGCCGATCACCGTCACCGGGTCCTTCGACGGGTTCGCCGCCTTCTCCGCCGTCGCCGCCGCGTCCACGGTGAGCCCCGCCGACGCCGGGTCCACCGTCGCGTCCGTGTCCCCGATGCGGACCTTGATCGGAGCCTGCCAGGAGGCGGGAGCGGCCGAGGTGAGCCGCGCCGCGGCCTCCGCGCGGCTCAGCCCGCCGATGTCCACCCCGTCGACCCGGGTGCCGGCGGATATGTCGTCCCCGGCGGTGACGAGGCCCGCCACGTACAGCCCTCCGGCGACGGCCGCGACCGCGCCGGTCGCGAGCGCCGCCTTACGTATGTGGCCGCGGCGCCCCGAGGGGCCCGCGGCGGCGTGGTCGGTCGTGGAGCGGCGCACACACCCTCCCGGTGCGGTAAGGAGTCAGGGGTATCAGTACACCGTACGCGGAATCGGTCCTTTCGGGCCATGAGCCTCATCTCACCCCCGATCCGGGAACCGTTCGCCCCCCGGCGAGCCTCTAGGGTGGGACGGTGCCCCCGTCCCCGTCCGGCCCCCAGTCCGTCGACCGCGCCCTCGCGCTCCTCGACGCCGTCGCCGACGCCGACAGGCCCGTCCCCGCGAAGGCCCTCGCCCGCACCCTCGGCTGCGCCCTGTCGACCGTCTACCACCTCGCCGGTCCGCTGCTCGACCGCGGCCACCTCGTCCGCACCCCCGAGGGGTACGCGCCCGGGCCCCGGGTCCCCGCCCTCCACCGCGCCTACCAGCGGCACCACGGGCTCGGCTGCGGCCCGAGCGTGGGCATGGGAATGGGAATGGGAATGGGCACAGGTATGGGCTTGGGCGGCGATGCCCGCGGCGGCGGGATCAGTGAGCTCCTCGGGCTGCTGCGTCGCACCGCGGGCGCCGAGGCGTACTTCACCGCCTACCGGGACGGCCGCATCACCGTCGTCGACACCACCGCGCCCGTGACCGACACCGACCACCCCTTCGTCCCCGGCGCCGAGGCCCGCGCCCACGCCACCGCGCACGGCAAGGCCCTGCTCGCCGCGCTGCCCGCCGCCCAGCGCCGCCGCTACCTGGCAGCCCACGGCATGGCCCGCTTCACCGAGCGCACCATCACCAGCCCCGAGCGCTTCGAGGCCGAACTGGCCCGGGTGCGCGAGCGCGGCTTCGCCGTCTCCGTGGGGGAGGCGGACCCCGCGTACACCTGCCTGGCCACCGTCCTGCCCAGTCCCAGTCCCGGCCCCGGCCACGGGCCCGTCCACGCCCTCTCCGTCTCGCTGCCCACCGAAGGCTTCCGGCAGCGGCACGGCGCCGTCCGGGCCGCCCTCGCCCGCGCGGTCCCGCTCTTCGCCGCCGCGCTGCCGCCCGCCCCGTAGCCCTGCGCGCCCCGTAGCCCCCCGCGCCCCCGCGCCCCGGCGGCCCCCTTTCCGGCCCTGCCGGAATCCCGCGCCGCCCCGCTGGCCCCGCGCGCCCCGGCGGCGCACGGTGGAGGCATGATCTTCATCGCCGTACGGTTCACCGCCCGCCCCGAGTCCGCCGACACCTGGCTCGATCTCGTCGCCGACTTCACCCGCGCCACCCGCGCGGAGCCCGGGAACCTCTTCTTCGACTGGTCCCGCAGCGTCGACGACCCGCACCAGTACGTCCTCCTGGAGGCGTTCGCCGACGCCGAGGCCGGGGCGGCCCACGTCCAGTCCGCCCACTTCAAGGCCGGTCTGGAGGCCATGGCCGGTGCCATCGCCGCCACCCCCGAGATCATCAACGTCGAGGTCCCGCAGCAGGGCTGGGGCGCCATGGCCGAGCTCGCCCGCTGACCCGGCCCGCGACGCCCGACTCCCGCCGCCCCGGCGTGAATTCAGCGCCCCGGCGCATACCTGTGCGCCGGGGCGCTGTGGCATGATCACACTGACATTCGATGTGCGCGGCACCGGGGGGTCGACCGTGGGTACGTTCATTGGCGTGGTGATCGTCGCGCTCGGGATCGCGATGCTGACCGGCGGCATCGCAGCCATCCGGACCGGCTGGCTGTTTCCCTTCCAGTACCGCTGGGTGCGACGCCCCGCCGTGCAGGGCTGGGCGCAGGTCCTGATGGGCACGGCCTTCCTCGTCCAGGGCGGCACGCTCCTCCTCGCCGGCGAAGACGTGCGGCAGGCGGGCTCGCTCGTCGGCATGGGCGTCCTGATCGCGGGCCTGGCCCTCTCCACCGTCGCCCAGATGTGGAAGCGCACGCCCTGACGCGTGTCGTTCGGGTGCCTCCAGCGGGCGGTCCCGGCCGCCCCGGGGTCGAATCGAGGCATGGCACCCTTCGACAGGCCCCGTACCGGCGGCTCCCCGAGGAGCGTCGCGACGGCCGGTGACACCTGGTGGTACGCCGCCGTCGCCGCCGAGGCCGCCGGATCGTTCAGCGCCCGCATACGCATCCGGATGCGGCGCGCCTGCCTCGCCGCCGTCCTCCTGCTCACCGTCGCCTACGCCGGACTCGTGCTCACCGCGACCGGCCGGCGCTGGGGGGACGCCGCGCTCGCCGGGCGGCTCGCCGACCCCGCCGTCGCCCAGTTCCTCCGCGAACATCCCTCGCTCCGCGGCCTCGGCACCCTCTCGCTGGTCCTCGGCGTGCTCCTGCTCGCCGGCATCGGCGCGCTGCGCAAGCGGTACGCGCTCACCGGCGCCGCCCTCGGCACCGTCGCCGCCGCCCTCGTCGCCGCCGAGCTCCTCCAGCGGTACGCGCCCCGCCCGCACCTGGTCGACGCCTCCGGCGCGGCCGTCCCCAGCGGCTTCCCCGGCAGCGTCCCCGTGCTCGCCGCCGGCACCGCCCTCGGCTTCCTCCTCGTCGTGCCGCACCGGCTGCGCACCCCCGTCGTGGGCCTCGCGAGCCTGTGGGCCGTCGCCCTCGGCGCGTACGGCATCGCCTCCGGCCGGCACCGCCCCGGCGACGTGATCGCCGCCGACCTGCTCGTCCTCGCCGCCTTCGCCGCGGCCGCCGCCCTCCTCGCCCGCAAGGGCAAGATCCGCCCCGCCGCCCGGCGCCGGATGCCCCCGCAGCGGCTCCTCGTCTCCGTGCCGCTCGTCCTGGTCGCCGTCGCGGGCCTCGCCGCCGGGGCGTACCTGCTCGGCTCCAGCCTGCCCGGCACCGGCCCGGTCCCCGCCGACCTGCCCCGGCTCGCGCACCGCTGCGGCCAGGCCCTCGCCGCGGGCACCGGCGCCGCCGTCGCCGCCGTCCTGCTCGGCCTCCTGCGCCGCGTCGACCTCGACCCGGGCCCGGCCCCGTACCGGCTCGCGAATCCCGTTCCCGAGGACCCCTTTCCCGAGGAGCCCGATCACGAGATATCTTGATGTCGAGCAATCTCGCAGACGCAGACGTGGAGCGGAGCACACCCGGTGACTGACTCGACCATCATCTACACGCACACTGACGAGGCGCCCGCCCTGGCGACGTACTCGTTCCTGCCCGTCATCCAGGCGTACGCCTCGACGGCCGGGATCAACGTCGAGACCCGTGACATCTCCCTGGCCGGGCGCATCATCGCCAGCTTCCCCGAGCGCCTCGAAGAGGGCCAGCGCATCGCGGACGCCCTCGCGGAGCTCGGCGAGCTCGCCAAGACGCCCGAGGCCAACATCATCAAGCTGCCGAACGTCTCGGCCTCGATCCCGCAGCTCAAGGCCGCCGTCGCGGAGCTCCAGGCGCAGGGCTACGCCCTCCCGGACTACCCGGACGACCCGCAGAGCGACGAGGACAAGGACGTCCGCGCCCGCTACGACAAGATCAAGGGCAGCGCCGTCAACCCGGTCCTGCGCGAGGGCAACTCGGACCGCCGCGCGCCCGGCGCCGTCAAGAACTACGCCAAGACCCACCCGCACCGCATGGGCGCCTGGACCCCCGAGTCCAAGACCAACGTCGCGACCATGGGCGAGAACGACTTCCGCTCCACCGAGAAGTCCGCCACCATCGCCGAGGCCGGTGCCCTGCGCATCGAGCACGTCGCCGCCGACGGCACCGTCACCGTGCTCCGCGAGTCCGTCCCGGTCCTCGCCGGCGAGGTCGTCGACGCCTCCGTCATGCGCGTCGAGGCCCTGCGCACCTTCCTCTCCGAGCAGGTCGCCCGCGCCAAGGCCGAGGACGTCCTGTTCTCCGTGCACCTCAAGGCCACGATGATGAAGGTCTCCGACCCGATCGTCTTCGGCCACGTCGTGCGCGCCTTCTTCCCGAACACCTTCGCCAAGTACGGCGAGGTGCTCGCGGCCGCCGGCCTGTCCGCCAACGACGGCCTCGGCACCGTGCTCAACGGCCTCGCGGCCATCCCGCACGGCCTCGGCGACGAGATCAAGGCGTCCTTCGACGCCGAGCTCGCCGAGGGCCCCGCCCTCGCCATGGTCGACTCCGACAAGGGCATCACCAACCTGCACGTGCCGTCCGACGTCATCGTCGACGCCTCGATGCCGGCCATGATCCGCACCTCCGGCCACATGTGGGGCCCGGACGGCCAGGAGGCCGACACCCTCGCCGTCCTCCCGGACAGCTCCTACTCCGGCGTCTACCAGGCCGTGATCGAGGACTGCCGCGCCCACGGCGCCTTCGACCCGTCGACCATGGGCTCCGTCCCGAACGTCGGCCTCATGGCGCAGAAGGCCGAGGAGTACGGCTCCCACGACAAGACCTTCGAGATCGCCGCAGCCGGCACCGTCCGCCTCGTCGACGCCTCGGGCGCCACGGTCCTGGAGCAGGAGGTCGCCGAGGGCGACATCTTCCGCGCCTGCCAGACCAAGGACCTGCCCATCCAGGACTGGGTCAAGCTGGCCGTCACCCGCGCCCGCGCCACCGGCGCCCCGGCCGTCTTCTGGCTCGACGAGACCCGCGCCCACGACGCGCAGCTCATCGCCAAGGTCAACGCCTACCTGCCGGAGCACGACACCGAGGGCCTGGAGATCAAGGTCCTGTCCCCGGTCGAGGCCACGACGTTCTCCCTGGAGCGCATCCGCCGCGGCGAGGACACCATCTCGGTCACCGGCAACGTCCTGCGCGACTACCTGACCGACCTCTTCCCGATCCTGGAGCTGGGCACCAGCGCCAAGATGCTCTCCGTGGTCCCGCTGATGGCGGGCGGCGGCCTCTTCGAGACGGGCGCCGGCGGCTCCGCCCCGAAGCACGTCCAGCAGCTCGTCAAGGAGAACTACCTCCGCTGGGACAGCCTCGGCGAGTTCTTCGCCCTGGCCGCCTCCTTCGAGCACCTCTCCACCACCACGGGCAACGCCCGCGCCCAGATCCTGGCCGACACCCTCGACCGCGCCACCGGCACCTTCCTCAACGAGGACAAGTCGCCGACCCGTCGCCTCGGCGGCATCGACAACCGCGGCAGCCACTTCTACCTCGCCCTGTACTGGGCGCAGGAGCTGGCCGGCCAGACCGAGGACGCCGAGCTCGCCAAGGCGTTCGCGCCGCTGGCCGAGACGCTCGCCGCGAACGAGCAGAAGATCGTCGACGAGCTGATCGCCGTCCAGGGCTCCCCGGCCGAGATCGGCGGCTACTACCAGCCCGACCCGGCCAAGGCCGCCGCCGTGATGCGCCCGTCGGCCACCTTCAACGAGGCCGTCGCCACCCTCGTCTGATCGCCGAGGACCCCCACGCGGGCCCGGTACCGCCCCGGCCGGACATCGTTCCGGCCGGGGCGGTCGCGTCGGTGGCGCATCCGCCGTTCGGGTGTGAGTCTGGATGGATGAGCTGGGCATCATGGACGACCGCCGGTGTCTACACCGGGCGTGGCGGGGTGCTGACCGTCGAGGCGGGCGTGCTCACGGGAGATCTGACCGTGCACACCACCTACATCGACGCGGAGGCACGTGTGGCCGTGCAGTACAGCGGCGCATCCGACTGGTTCACCATGTCGGGCAGTCCGGTCCCCTGCGGGTCGGAGGAGCAGAGCCGCGACCTGCACGACGCGGTCGTCGCGGCGGTACGGGAAGGGGGCGGGGCGACCGTGCCCACCCTGCCGCACCTCTCCGGGTAGCGGCCCCGGCCGGAGAACCCACGGAAAAGTGTTGTCCCGGAGGCTCCCCTGGGTCTCCCGACGACGACCCGCACCGGGCGGGCACCGTCACCGGGCACGAGGGAGCACAGCACATGGACAGCGTCGAGCACCGCACCGCCGAGCTGGTCGAGGCGGCGCGGGCCGGTGACGCGCGCGCCGGCGACGAGCTCGTCCGCGCCTACCTCCCGCTCGTCTACAACATCGTCGGCCGCGCCCTCGACGGGCACGCCGACGTCGACGACGTCGTCCAGGACACGATGGTCCGCGCCCTCGACGGCCTGCCGGGCCTGCGCGACCCGGAGCGTTTCCGCTCCTGGCTCGTCGCCATCGCCATGAACCGCGTCCGGCACCGCTGGCGCGAGCTCCGGCAGGCCCCGCTCTCCGGCCTCGACGGGGCCGCCACCCTCGCCGACCCGGCCGGCGACTTCACCGAGCTCGCCATCCTCCGCCTCGGCCTCACCGGCCAGCGCCGCGAGGTCGCCGAGGCGACCCGCTGGCTCGACGAGGACGACCGGGAACTGCTGTCCCTGTGGTGGCTGGAGGCCGCCGGCGAACTCACCCGCGCGGAGCTCGCCGCCGCCCTCGACGTGCCCGCCCGGCACGCCGCCGTCCGGGTCCAGCGGATGAAGGCCCGCCTGGAGACCGGCCGCGGCGTCGTCCGCGCGCTGGCCGCCGTACCGCCGTGCCCTGAGCTCGGCGAGACCACCGAGGGCTGGGACGGCCACCCCTCCCCGCTCTGGCGCAAGCGCCTCGCCCGCCACCTGGACAGCTGCGCCCGCTGCGCCCCCACCCGCCGCGGCCTCGCCCCGGCGGAGGGCCTCCTGGTCGGCTTCGGCCTCGTCCCCCCGCTGCTCGCCTGGGCGGCGGGCGGGGACGGGCCGCAGGGGGCGGGGGCCGGGACCGGGGGGATGGAGTCGGTGGGGTGGGAGGGGCCGCTTCCGGCGGGGGAGGCTCCGGCGGGGCCCGTCCCGGCCGACCGGCCCGCGGCCTCTGGGCCCGCACCCTCAGGTCCCGCCCCCTCAGGTCCCGCCCCCTCAGGTCCTGCATCCTCCGGCTCTGCACCCTCTGGCTCCGCGCCTTCCGGCTCCGCGCCTTCCGGCTCCGCGCCTTCCGGCCCCGCGCCTTCCGGCCCCGCGCCTTCCGGCCCCGCCCCCTCCAGCCCCGCACCGACCCACCACGCGCGGCCCGGCGGGTCCGGGCGGCGGGGGTGGGCGCTCGGGGCCGCGGTCGCCGTGCTGGTCGGCGGCGGGCTGCTGCTCGTACCGGAGATACCCGACGCGGCGGAGAAGCCGGATGCGCCGGAGGCGCGCGTCGAGTCGCGGGGGCCCGTGTCCCCGCCCGCCCCCGCGCCCCCGGCCGTCCCGCCTGCCGTGACCACACCGCCCCCCTCGCCCCGCCCGACGCCGAGCCCCAGCCGGAGCGCGGCGCCGCGGCCGAGCCTGGAGGAGCGGGTCAACGAGCTGGTCAACGCGCACCGGGCCGAGGCCGGTTGCGCCCCGCTGCGGAGGGACCCGACGCTCTCCGCCGTCGCCCGCGCCTACGGCCGGGACATGGTCGCGCGCGGCTACTACGGGCACACCAGCCCCGAGGGCACGGACGCCGGGAAGCGCTTCGAGAACGCCGGCTACTCCTGGAGCGCCTGGGCCGAGAACCTGGCCCAGGGGCAGGCCGACCCGGCGGCCGTCGTCGCCGACTGGATGGCCGACCCGCCGCACCGCCGCAACATGCTCGACTGCGCCTACCGGGACACCGGCGTCGCCGCGGTGCGCGGGCCCGAGGGCACGCTCTGGGTGCAGGAGCTCGCCGCGCCCCTGGGGTGAGCTGCGAGGCCCTACGGGGAGGCGAAGTCCTGTACCCACCAAGGTCCGTTGTCCGCGAGGCTCACCCCCACGCCGACCTCCTTGAAGGCGCAGTTCAGGATGTTCTTGCGGTGGCCCTCGCTCTTCATCCAGCCCTGGACCGCCTCCGCCGCCGTGTGCGGGCCGCGGAAGATGTTCTCGCCCCAGGTCGACCAGTCGTATCCGGCGGCCGTGATCCGTTCGCCGGGGGTGCGGCCCTCGGGGCTGTTGTGGGCGTAGTACTCGCGGTCGGACATGTCGTCGGCGTGCCGCTGCGCCGCCTTCCGCAGCTTGCCGTCGGAGCGCAGCGGGTCGCAGCCGGCCTTGCGGCGCTCGGAGTTGGCGAGCGAGAGGACCTGGTCGATGTACTGCGCGGCGGACCGCGCCGCCACCCGCGTCACGGGCTGGGCCGATCCGGAGCCGGGGGAGGTGTCGGCGACGGCCGGGGCCGCGCCGGTCGTCCCGGCCGGCACCGTCGCCACCGGCAGCGGGGCGTCCGCGGCCTCCGGAGCGGTGTCGGCCCCGGCCGGGGTGCCCCGCGCCGCCAGGTACACCCCGGCGGCGACCGTCAGGGTGGCGGCCAGCACTCCCGCCGCCGTCACGGCGGTACGGAACGGGGCACCGCCCGCGAGGCCGGTGCGGTCCCGGCGGGGGCCGCCGGGCGGCTTGCGGTGCCGGCCGCGGGCGCCCCGGCCGGGCGGCGGGCCTGGACGGGGACCGGCGGCGGCTTCGTCGTACGGGTCGTGCTGCATGGGCTCCGCTCTCTGTTCGAGGCCGCCGGACCGTCCGGCGCTGGGAGAGCCACCGGGGCGACGGGCCTATCACTTTCCGGCCCCGGACAGCGCGACACTCCTTCGTCAATCCTGAGCGTCAACCTCGTGCGGGACCACTGCGACGGGGCAGGGCGCGAGGTGCAGCGCCGCGTGCGCCACGGAGCCGATCCGGGAGCCGAGCGCCCCGCGCCTGGCGCGCCGTCCGACGACGAGCAGCTGGGCGGAGCCCGAACCCGACAGCAGCACCTGCCCGGCGCTGCCCAGCTCGACGTGCTCGGTCACCGGCACGTCGGGGTACCGCTCCCGCCACGGGGCGAGCGCCTCGCGCAGCGCCTTCTCCTCGTACGGGACGAGACCTCCGGCCTCGTCGGCGAGGGCCAGCGAGCTCGGGCTGTACGCGAGGAGCGGCGGCAGGCTCCAGGCCCGCACCGCCCGGACACCGGCCCCGCGCGCGGCGGCGGTCTCGAAGGCGAAGCGCAGCGCGGGCGCGCTGTCCTCGGGGCTGCCCTGCTGGCCGACCAGCACCTCTCCGGTGGGCGGCTCGGCCGAGGCGCCGTCGCGGGAGCGGACCGCGACGACCGGGCACCGGGCGGCGGCGATGATCTGCTGCCCGTACGAGCCGAGGAGGTAGCCGGTGACGGCGCCGTACCCGCGCGAGCCGATGACCAGCAGGTCGGCGTCCAGCGCGGTGTCGAGCAGCGCGGCGACCGGGGTGTCGCCGACGATCCGCGCGGTGAGCTGGAGCTCCGGGTGGCGTTCGCGGACCCTGCTCTCGGCCTCGCGGAGCACGTCCTGCGCGGCCTGCTGCTGGGTGGCCGGGTCCTGGAGGAGCGGCAGGTCGAGCGGTTCCCAGCGCCAGGCGTGGACGATCCGGAGCGGCAGCCCCCGGTGCTCCGCCTCCCGCGCGGCCCAGTCCGCCGCGGCCAGGCTCTCGGGGGAGCCGTCCACTCCCGCGACGATCTCACGACTCATCAGGCTGCCTCCGTCGGCTCGGCGTCGGGGCCGGCCGGGACGCCGGCCCTCGTGTCTCCAGCTTGGGCCCATCGGCCGCCCCGGAAGAGGGCCGTTGGTCCCTGGCCGACGTGCCGACCGGCCCTGATCGGACCCCGCGCGCCGGCCGAGCCGGTGGGTCGAGCCTAGGTCCTGGAGCCCGCGGATCACGGCCGCTCCCGCCGGTCACCGTCCGGGGCGCCCGCCTCGCCCCGCCCCGGACGGCCCGCCCCGCCGCCCCTTAGGCCAGCAGGGTGAGGCGGGCGTGGGTGCCGTTGAGGTAGTGGTCGCCGATGTCGCGGAGGCGGTGGTCCGGGGAGACCGGGGCGGTGAGGGCCCGGACGTTGCGCCAGAAGCGGTCGAAGCCCTGGCCGGCCGTGTGCGGGCGGGCCGAGGTCGCCGGGTCGACGAGCTCCAGGATGCGGGTGGTGATGTCGACGGCGGCCCGGTTGGTGACCGTCTCCGCCGCCGCCACGAGCACGGCGATGTCGGCGAGGTCCTCGACGCCGAGGGAGCGTTCCTCGACCAGGCCGTGGGCGAGGGCGTCGGTGGCCCGCTCGACCACCGCGGCGGCGGCGTGCGCGGCCGTCGCCAGCTCCCCGTAGGCGAGCAGGAGGTACGGGTCGTCGCCGGGGCCGCCGTCGGCGTAGCCGGCGAGTCCCGGGGCCGGGAGGGCGGCGGAGGCCCGGCCGACCGCGCGGCCCGCCGGGCCGGTGCGGGCGAGGGCTCCCGCGTGCCCGGGAGGGAAGTCCGCCGCGAACGCGGCCCGGCCCCGGGCTCCTTCGGCGGGCGGCGGCGCCGCCTGGGTGGCGCGGCTGATGTCACGGGCCTCGGCGAGCGCGCCCTCGGCGATCCCGAGCCCGACGTGGACGAGGAGCAGCCGCAGGGCGAGCGGCGCCAGGGTCGAGTACGGGGCGACGGCGTGCTCGTCCTGGGGGAGCGCGCCGAGTACCTGCGCCGCCGTGACCGGGACCTGGTCGAAGGTGACCGTACCGGCGCCCGCGAGGCGCTGGCCGACCCGTTCGGGGCCCGCGTCGGTGAAGACGGCCGGGTGGGCGGGGTCGACGAGGACGATGAGCAGGTCGCCCGTCTCCGTACAGCGGGCGCCCACGACCAGCCGGTCGGCGACGGTGACGCCGGAGGCGTAGGGGCGCCGCCCGTCGAGGACGTAGGCGCCGCCGCCGGCGGGGGTCAGGGTGAGCGCGTCGGGCGCGGTGTCGGCGCGGGGCGGCTCGACCGCCCCGGCGAGCAGCCAGCGCTCCTCGGCGGTGCGGGTGTCGAGGTCGAGCGGCCCGGCGGCGGGGCCGAGGAACCGCGAGGTCCAGGACAGCACGCAGTGGTGGGCGAGGAGTTCGCCGATCGAGCCGTCGGCGGCGGAGATCTCCCGGATCACCCCGCAGGCGGACCGCCAGTCGGCCCCCCGGCCGCTCGGCCCCGGCGCGGTGAGCAGGGCGGGCAGTCCGGCCTCCTGGAGCCGGGCCACCTCGTCGAAGGGGGCCTTGCCCGCGCGGTCCCGGGACAGGGCGTCGACGGCGAGGTCGTCGGCGAGTTCCCTGGTGACGCGGGGCCAGATCTCGTCGTCGGCCGGGCGGTCGGCCGAGCGGTCGACCGGCGCGGAGGTGGGCCGTATCGCGGACTTCTTCGGCGTTCTCACGTCACCTCACATGATCCCTAGTATCCCCACTGGAATAGTAGGGATAGTGACAGAGGGGTGCCCCGGGCCCCAAGAGGCGTCCGCATGGCGGACAATGACATCTTGAAAGGTGGTACGGGACACCCCCGACCAGCGGATACGGGTGCCTGTCGACGGTTACGGATTGGTCCAGGCGTCCGGGTCCTCCGCCAGCGCCACCACCTCGGGCGGCAGCTTCGCCGAGGCCAGCTCCGCCAGCGACACCCCGTCGAGCACGTTCCGCACGTTCGCCCGCAGCGCCACCCACAGCGTCAGCAGCGACTCGGCCGGACCGGTGTACGTGAGCTCCGGCGGGCGCACCCCGCGCACCGAGACCAGCGGGCCCTCCACGCAGCGGATGACGTCGGCGACCGAGATCTCCGCGGCGGGCTTCGCCAGCCAGTAGCCGCCGTTGCCGCCGCGCTGGCTCTGCACCAGGCCGCCCTTGCGCATGTCGCCGAGGATGCCCTCCAGGAACTTGTGGGAGATCCCCTGGCAGTCGGCGATGGCCTCGGCCTTCAGTGGCCCGGTGTCCTGGGCCGCGGCGAGCTGGAGGGCGGCCCGCACCGCGTAATCGGCCCTGGCTGAAATGCGCATACGCGCATTATTCCGCACCCTTGACGGGGGGCGTGGACGATCCCACACTCGTGAACGGGAAACCGAGTGAACAGGTAGGGAACCATGGGAGCCACGGACACGGCGGACAGGGCGCGCCCCCTCCGCCTGCCGCGCTCCCTGCCGCTCACCTCGCGCCGCCACATCGACCTGCAGCGGGTGTGCAGCGCGGCGTAGCGCCCGTACGGGGGAACGGCCCCCGCCGGACCCGGACCCGGATCCGGACCCGGTCCCGGCCCCCGTCCCACACCGCGGCCCGCGCCGGCCACCGTTCCGCGCCCCGCGGAGCCCGCCCCCACCCGCACTCCGCACCCGCGTACCGCACCCGCACTCCTCACCCGTATCTCTGCTGCCTCCGGCGCGCGCCGACGCCGTCGTGCGCCCCGCGACCCAGCACCGAGCACCCCAGGGAGAAGCATGTCCATCACCCGCGACACCCGCGTCACCAGCGCCACCGGCCCCGCCCCCGTCGCACTCCGGCCCGAGGACCTTCCCTCCGTCGTCCCCTCGATCGTCCCCGCCACCGCCGCCCCCGCCTTCCGCGGCCGGATCGGGCGCGACGTGCGCAGCGGCCACTACGCCGTCCCGCGCCGCTACCGCCTCCACCTCGCCCCCGCCGACCCCGGCTGTCTGGGCCTCGCCGTCACCCACAGCCTCCTGGGCCTCGACGAGGCGCTCCCGCTGACCGTCCTGCCCGCCACCCCCGACACCGCCGACGGCGGCTACGCCACCCTGCGCCCGCTGTACGAGGCCAGCGCCCACCAGTACGCCGGACCCGCCGCCGCACCCGTCCTCAGCGACGAGTGGACCGGCCGGATCGTCTCCACCCACATCCCCGACATCCTGCGCGACCTCGCCCTCCGCTTCCGCGGCGACGGACCCGAACTCCTCCCCGAAGGCCGCCAGGACGAGATCCGCGCCGTCGCCGACCTGTGCGCGCGCAGCGTCCACGCCGCCGCCCAGCGCGCCGGCGAACTCGGCCTCGACGACCAGGCCGCCCACCACGACCCGCTCACCGTCCTCTTCGCCGCCCTCGGCTCCCTCGAACGGCGGCTCGCCCGCACCCCGTACGTCCTCGGCGACGCGCCCACCGCCGCCGACGTCACCGTCTGGGTCACCCTCGTCCAGCTCGACACCGTCCACCGCTGGCACCTCGACGCCGCCGCCATGGAACGCGTCGCCGACCACCCCGCCCTCTGGGCCTACGCCCAAAGGCTCGCCGCCCAGCCCGCGTTCGGCCGCCACCTGGACATCGAGGCGGTCCTCGCCCACCACCGCGCCCACTGTCGCGGCCGCGAGGCGGCCGGCGCGGCCATGCGGATCGTCGACTGGGGCTGACGGGCCCCGCCGGATCACGGGGCACGCCGCTCCGCGACCGGCCTCAGCCTTTTCCAGGTCCGGCGCCGCACCGTGAGGTGCAGCGCCGCCGTGCGAACGGGTGGGTTACGAGGCGTGGAGCTGCCGGACGGTCGCCAGGGGCGCGTCGTCATCC